>JAAYCB010000281.1 GCA_012744395.1 Pirellulaceae bacterium | reverse complement strand
CGGCCGCCGTGCCGCTCGGTGGGGCTGGTGCGGTTTGCCGCCGATCGGCGATTGCGTTAGAATGTCCCACAGGAACACCTCCTTCCACGAGCCTCGGCGGACGCCTCCGCAGGGGCTCATCTTGTTTTGGGGTGGTGTGTGGGGATCAGACCCCAGCCGCCCGCAGCTCACGCTCGGCCTGGCGAATCGCCGCCTCGCGCTGCCGGCTGGTCGGACGGGGGACGGGAGCAGTCGCGCCCGGAGAGTTGGCGGTGGTCCGTTCGATGAAGCGACCGATTGCCTCGATCGACGTGAACCGCTTGCCGCCGACTACGACGGTCTCCAGTTTGATTCCCCCGCGGACCCCGACAGTCGCCCAACGGTACGGAGTGGAAGCGTTCGGCCTGCCCGGAATGTGCTTGGGCGACTGCGCCAAGGGAACCATGCGTTCGGTTTCGATGTCAATACTCATCAAAAAACCTCTCAGTAAATGGGACTAATTGCCATTGCCTGAGAGGTATTCTGTGCAGACCGACCGGGTATCGCTCAACCGGGTATCGACCGGGTATCGACCGGGTATATCGGGTATAGTTTCAGAATTCTTCCTCGTTTTTCGCTCTGCGGACGGCCTGCTTGACCACGTTTCGACCCGATTCCCCATTGCCGAGCCGCTTCCAGGCCGCTGGACAGACACGCTTCCGCTCGTCATCCGGCAGCGCGTTCCAGCGGTCGCGGATTCGTGCCGGCGCCATCCCCTCGGCGGACCACGCCAAGAACAGGTGATCGCGCCCGTAGGCTGGACGGCGGGGGGCGGCTTCAACGTCGCTGGCGTGTGCGCGATTGAAACAGTCGCACGCATCCCCCCCCACGACCAACACGGCCGCCGAAAGCCGCTTTAGCGCGACCCCGCATTCTCCATATGCACGCGCAAGCGCGTCGCGGCAAATCTGGATCGCCGCTTCGTCATCGCCATTGATCGCCGCCCATTCCGCTGGCACATCGGCTTGGCGGATCGTCTGGTGGGCCAGAGTCAGCGCCTCCCTGATCTGGCGCCGCAGTTCCTCAGCAGACAGGCCTTTCGCCAGCGTGTAGGCGTCGTGGATCGTCGTGTTGACGGACCGCACGTTGGCGATGGCATAGCTTGCTCCGCGGTCCGGCGGATCGGGCGGCGATGTCTTACCGACCCACGATTGATCTTCGTCGACGTAATCGCACCCCTCCAGTTCGTCGGCGATGATCCGCAGCGTGTGGCCCAGGCGGAGAATACCCTTTACGGATTCCAGGGTGTCCATCAGAAGCTACCTTTCGTGTAGAGCCGGGCGACCGGCCGGGCGTCGCGGTAGGTAGCAACCGCGGCGCGCCGGCCAGTCTGGCGGGTCATGACTCCCGCAACCCGGCAAGTTCGATTCTATCCGATTTTCAAGGCTACGGTACGGGCAAGCGCGGCGTCCCTCTCCGCGTAGGTCTGTGTAACATCCGCCCGGCTGTGGCCCAAAACGACTTGTGCGGCCTCCAGGCCGAATTGCCGGCGGACCTCGGTTGCCGCGGCGTGCCGCAGCCTGTTGGGGCTCCACGAGGGCAATAGGACGGGCTCCACGCCGATCTCCACCGCCGCCTTCTTCCGCGCGGCGTTCGCGGCTTTTACTGCCCGGGCAATCGCGCGGTTGTAGGAGTCTTTTGTGTACCGATCGCCAGCCTGTCGTTTCGGGCGTCGGACCCTGTTTGTCCCTGGTCGATTGCCGTAGGACAGGGGCGTCTTCCGCTCGGCGTGCAGCTCGGCGAGCCGCTGCTTT
>JAAYCB010000280.1 GCA_012744395.1 Pirellulaceae bacterium | reverse complement strand
GCCGCCGTCATCGACCAGGGCAAGGTCTCGCCCGGCGACCTGGTCGTCAAGTACTTCCCGGAATTCGGCGCCAACGGCAAGGACCGGATCACCGTCTGGCACTGCATGACCCACACGTCCGGGATCATGGACTACTACAATCAGACCAAGGGGACGAAGCAGGAGCTCTGGAACCTGCTCTGCGGGCTGGGACTCCGGTATCCGGTCGGGGAGCGGTTCGACTACAAGGACAACAATACCCTGATGCTCGGCCAGATCGTCGAGAAGGTCTCCGGGCAGGACCTGCGGACGTTCACGATCGAAAACCTCTACCGGCCGCTGGGCATGCTCGACACGATGCACAATCCCGATACGGAGCGGCGGAGGCGCGCCGCGGCGACCGAGACGCGCGGCGACGTCTGGTTCAAGGGCGTCGTCAACGACTACCGGTCATACCATCTCGGCGGCGTGGCGGGGCATTGTGGACTGTTCTCGACCGCGCCGGACCTGGCCATCCTCTCCGCCCTCTGGTTGGGCAAGGGGACGCTTGTCAAGAAAGACGGGACGAGAGTGACTCTCTTCAGCGAGGCGACGTTCGAAACGATGATCGCCCCGCAGACCGTCTCCGCCGGAATCCGCGGACTCGTCTGGGATAAACGCTCGGGGAGCCAGAACCGGCCCTGGAACATGACCCCGCGGGCGATCGGCCATGGCGGCTGGACGGGGACCTCCATCTGGATCGACCCGGATCTGGACCTGTTCGTCGTCGTCCTGGGCAACCGCCGCCATCCGTTCGGGAAGACGCCGAACATCTATCCGACCGCCGCCCGGGTTGGGGTGATCGCGGTCAACGCAATCCGCCGCGAACCGGCGGAGCCGCCGACACCGGCCGCGCGGCCGGTCGGCCTTGAAGGGGACGAAAATCGCCCTGATCGTCGACAAGTCGGAGATCGGCCGTCCCGGCGGTTTGCCCGAACGGCTCAGCGGCGACGGAATCGAGATTGCCGCGATGTTCTTTCCGGACCAGTCGGCGTCGGAATCCAACCGCATGACTTACGAGGTCTTTCCAGAACCGGTCAAGATCGACGAGCAAACCGGCGCGCCGGTCTACGGTCTGACCCGCGACTGTCCCCGCATCCTCCCCCCGGCCGTCCGCGGCGCCGCCGCGGTCGTCTTCGCCCTGGAGGTCCCGGAGGAGTCGTCGGAGGAATCGTTCTGGTTCCTGACCAACGTGCTCGGCCAGACGCTTCAGTCGGCGGCCGACAACGGGCTGGCGTACTACCTCATCGACCGCCCGAACCCACTGGCGAAGAAAACCATCGAGCCGGCCGACCTGGTCGATCAGTACAAGCCGTTCGGGAGCTATTCGCGGCTGGCGCGAAAGCAGGGTCTGTCGTTCGCCCAGCTCGCGCGGATGATCAACGGCGACCAGATGCTGGGCGTGGAGATTTTCCAGTGCGGCAGCGCGCCCTGATGGGGGCCCGGGGACCGGGCGGTCGCCGGATGGCGTTGGCCGTCAACCGTTCGCTCCATCCGGACGAGCCGGATCGGGGCGCCGGGACCGGACGGCCGGCGTTTACTCTCCCTCGGCGATCACGAAGCCCGCTTCCGCGCGGCTGCCGCTGATCACGTCGCGGACCACGACCCGCCAGGCGCCGGGCTGGTCGTTGGCCGCCGTGGGGACCTTCCCCTGCCAGCGGCCGCCCACCGCGAGCACGTTGTCGGTGTACGCCCGGCTCAGGCCGCCGGACGGATCATGGACTTCCACGCGCAGCACGTGGTCGCCCGAGTCTCCTTCGCCCACCGCCACCGACGCGCCGAGAGCGACCTCGCCGCCGGCCGCGGTGCGTTGCGGGTCGACGCGGAGCTCGATTCCGCGAACCGCGTAGGGCAGGCTGGCCAACACGGCCGCCGCCTTCTGGCTCAAATCGAACGTGGCCGCATCGGTCAACCCGAAGTACTTGCCGCTGCGGACATCGTAGAGATGCCCGCGCTCGGCGAGTTGAACCTGCGTGGGATGCTCTTCATCGCGGAGTCGGAGAATGCCCAGCAGGCGAATGCCGCCGCGCGAGAAGACCGCCGACTCGTATCCCATCTGCTCCCGGCCGCCGCTGGTGATCCGCGCGGGGCTCGGCAGGCCGGCCAGATCGAGCAGGTCGCGGATCCACGTGCGCGATGGGAGGTTGTAGCCCAAAAAGCCGTTCAGGTAGATCGCCCGGCCGCGGCCCAACTCGTTGACAACGATCGCCGGCAGACCGTCCGCGCCGGCCGGCCGCGGCGCGGCCAGCGTGGTGATCGTGTCGCCGCCGGCCAGCCGCAGGCCCTTGGGGATCGGCAACTTGCCCGCCGCCGCGGCCGCGGCGACCGGGCGGGGCTCGACCTTGCGGCAGACGGCCGTGCGGCGGATTCCGAACAGCTCGCCGACAAGGCGGCGATCGCCAAGCGGCTTGCCGTGAACGTCCGCCGCGCCCGTGCCGATGTCGGCGACGACCAGCCCGCCATTGTCGGCGAACCGGCGAATCTGCTCGAGCGTCGCATCGGACAGGCAGAGCGAACAGGGCAGAAACAGGACGCGGTATCCGCTCAACCCGCCCGAGTCGATTTGCCCGGTGTCGACGTATCGGTACGACAGGCCCACCTCGCGAAGCAGGCGCGTGACGTTCACGCGCGACTTGTAATACCACGCGTACAGGCTGTCGGTCTCCGGATAGAACGCGCGCTCCACCTTCGACCAGGCCCATGCCAGGTGCATGCTCGGCTGCGAGTAGAGCACGGCCACCCGGGGCGGTGCCTTCTCGTAATCGACGAAGATTTTTCCAACCCCGCGGGTCAGATCGCCGACGCCGTCGGCGAGCCACCGCGAACTCCGCGTGTGGGCCAGCAGCGGGTGGATGAAGGCCCAGAAGCTCATCCGCGACGCACCCGACTGGACCCCGAGCGAAGTCGGGCCCCAGGGCGTGCAGCCCCCCGCGCCGAGAAACGCCATCCACCATGGCTTCAATTCAGCCCCCTGCTGCGTGCGATCGTACCAGATCCAGCCGGGCGCGGGGCAAGCGTCGTCCATGAACGATCTGCGGATGTCGAGCTTCTGCCGGATCGCGATGTTCATCGGCAGGTCGTCGGCCTCGAACGCATCGGCCTCCTTCGGCGGCGTCAGCCGATGGATCACCGTCGGATACTCGATCGTCATGTCGACGTGGCGCGAGAGCGTCGCGTAATCCCAGCCCGAAAACGGCATCTGGCCGAACGAATTGGAGAAGCCCATCCGCACCTCCGGAGAGTGCTTCTTGACGCCCTGGCGCGTCAACAGCAGGGCGTCGAGCCAGACGTGCTCCATGAACGTCCGCCAGTCGACCCAGGGCGCCGGGTTTTCGCGCTGGCGAGCCTCCTCGAAGTTCATCGGCTCGATCTGGCCGAACGAGCCGTGGGAGGCGCCCCACTCCGCGTTCAGCGATGCGATCGTCTTGTACTGCGCTTCGAGCCACTGGCGGTAGCGCCGCGTGCAATGTTCGCTGGTGCAGACCTCCAGGTTCGAATACCGGGCGCCGCTCAACTCGCTCTCATCCTCCAACGACGCGATCGCCAGCGGGCCGTACGGTTTCAACTCCTGGCCCAGCTTCTGATAGGCCTCGGATATCTTCTTGCGCGTCTCCGGGTCGCTCAGGCAAGGCCGCCGGGCGGTGGAGGTCTCCTCCCCGTGGAAATTGTAGCCGAAGGCCCGCACCTCGGCAGCGCCCCAGTACATGATCGGGGCCGCCTGCTGGAGGACTTCCGTGGTGTAACGCGGCGGGATGACCATCCCCTCGATGCCGATGTCGCGCGCGACTGTGCTGAAATGCGGGCGCAAATACGCGCTCTGATTGCTGAATTGCGACGTCGAAACCAGGTAGTCGTCCCACGCCGGGCACGGCTCGGGCAGATAGACGCAAGCCTCGGCCTGGCCGAGCAGCCCCTCGGCGTCGACGACGCTCAACCGGGCCCGGTTGAGCGTCGTCAGCGAGCCGGCGGTGGGCAGTTCAACCTTCTGAACGCTCTTGCCGGCCGCGATCGTCAGCGTCCTGGTCTCCGCCGCCACGAGCCGCCCATGCATGTCATAAAGCCCCGTCTCCAATCGCACCTCGCGGGGCGCGGATCGGTTGTCGAACCCCGCCAGGATCACCGCCCGGTCGCCGCGGCGGTAAAACGCCGCTTCCGCTTCCCAGCTCTCCAGCGCAAACGGCGAGGCAACCTGGTAGGCGGCCGACGCGAACCCCAGGGATCGGCCGCGGGCGTCGCGAACAACCAGGTCCACCGTATGCGGCCGGCCCGAACTTCTGTCGAACAGCGGGAAGGTCCGTTCGATCGGTTTTGACTTCTCGAGCGACACGCGCTCGACATGCTCGTTCACCGCCTGGTAATGATCGGGCCCGCGATACGTGGCCGTGATCGCGGCGTCGGCCGCCGCGGCGCTTTGCAGCCGCAGCGTCACGCCGGCCGACTCGCGCGCCGGCGGCGCCGCCGACGGATCGGCGGGCGTCTGGCCGTCGGCCGTGAGAAACCGCAACGAGTCGAGCACGAGCGACGAACCCTCGCCGTGCGTTGCGAAGCAGAGTGTCAGCGACGTTTGGCCCCGCAGCCCCCCGAGCCCTTGGACTTCCCGCAAGTCGAATCGCTTTGCGCCGGTCTCCGCGGTCTCCTCTTGAAGCGTGGCCACGGCGCGCTCGAAGTGCACGTCGGGCACGAACAAGCTCCAGCGGCTCGCCTCGGCAACGCCGACCTCCACGATCGGAGTCCGGCCGAGGTCGATGTCGAACGTGCCGGCCGCGAAGCCCGCCTGCCCGCGTACATTCGACTCGGTGATATTGAGTTTTCCGTCTTGTTGGGCAAAGGTGGCGCCGTAGCCTCGCCAGGTGTCGAGGGCCCGCCTCTCCTCGATCGACTCGAATTGCCATGTCCCCGCGGCCCGCTCGAGGCGGGGCCGCCGGGTCGTGACCAGGTCCGCGATCCGCCACGAATCGGCCGGCTGCCGGCAGGTCGTCGCGCAGGGCCAGACCGAGAGGATTTCGACGCCCGGCGCGCGACCGGCCGCCCACAGCACGGCCCGGCACAACAACTGGTAATACGTCTCCCAGTCGCGGTAGTCGACGTCTTTGAAATCAACCACCGGGGTGAAGCACGTCACGCCGCCCGGATAGGTCAATTGCACGCAGCGTCCCCTGCCTCGCCGGCCCACGGACACTTCGGGCCTCGCGCCCTCGGGAAGGAGGTCCAGCGGAAGGGCGGTCTCCAGCAGCCCGCCATCGCCGGAGAGATTCAGGATTTCGCCGGTCGTCAGCGTCGCCGTCGAATGGACGTTCAACAGCCCGGTCCCCTCGCGGACCTTGGCAACCAGCAATTCCTGCGTTTTCTCGGGCAGCGTGGCCAGGGGCACCTTGCTGAGGAGAATCGCATCGAACGCGCTGCCGGCCAGGCGCTCGTGAAACGCGCCGGCCATGTCGGCGTCCATGACGGGATAGGGGAAGGCGACCAGCTCGTAGTCGATGTCCAAACGCTGGGCCAGCTCGACCACGTCGCGCTGCGAGGGGATGGGGACGAAACACAGCACCCGCAGCGGGCCGCCCGGCAGCGGTTTGGCCCATTTCACGTGGGGGGTCTCGATCGGCTCGGAGGCGATTTCGAATCGTTCCGGCACTCCGCCGCAGGCCGCGCCCGCCAGGACGCCGAGCAGCAGGCCGAAAAGGCATGGGGACATCTGTCGCCGCGCTGTCATCGTCGCTCCCTCCTCTCGCCCGATGCGTAGGCAATGATGTTGTGGACCAGGTCGAATGCCAGGCCGTCAGGCGCACGGAAGACCGACGGAAGCTGGTTGAAAAGCACTGCGCCCTCTCCCAACACCTTTTCCTGGAGGATCAACGTCGCCCGGGCCGGATCGGCGCGATCGCGGGCCAGCACGACCTGGTCGGGCGACCACTTCTGCCACCAGCCGTAGTGCCCGGCGCTCCGGCCGCCGACCGGCAGGGGCCGGGAGACGATCGCGTGGAAGCCGGGCTTCTCGAGCCGGCTCTCGCCGTAGCCGGTGCGGAAATCGCCGGGCGGCTCGGCGCCCACCGACTTCAGGAACTTCTCCGTTTCCGGACGGAATCGGCCGCCGGGCGTGCCGGTGTGGTAATCGAAGACCAGAACGCCCCCCCGCCTGAAATGGCCCCGGATCGCCTCGCCGATCGCCGGGTCGCGGAACAGGGGCGACGCGTCGCTGTACTGGCCGACGTAAAGCACGCACGACCGCTTGAGGTTTGCCGGGAACGAACGGTCGAGCGTCGAGGGCGTGTAGAAGTCTTCGACCAGCCCGAACCGTTCCGAGAGGCGAAACAGGGGATAGACGTTTGCCGTCGGCGGCGCCCGCCCGTTGTTGTTGAACACGACCGCGTGCTCCAACGGCAAGAGCCCCTCGGCTGCGGTGCAGACGCACGCGCCTGCGACGGCGAGAAAAAGACTGGCGATCTTGCGCATCGTCGGCTCCTTCGTGCTACCGGCTGATTTTCAGGCCTTGAACCGCACCGGCGATTACCGCGTTTCCAACTTCACATCGTCCAGGTAAATCGTCGTCTTCGCGTCCGCCGGGCTGATGAAGCCGAGCCACCGCAGACTCCGCCACTGCGGATTGCCGACGGCAAGCCCGGAGAATCGTTGCGGCTCCGCGCCCACGGCGGCCACCGTCAACGTGTAGCCCCCGCTGGCCTGGCTGCCAAGCGGCGCCTCGACGGTCACGCGAATCCACTGGCCAATCGGTACGTTCATCAACGGTTTGTTGTTCGCCACGACCTGGCCGCCGGGCCGGATGCGGATCGACGGGCCGACGCGATAGGGTTCCGAGGCGTCGCGCCACTCGTGGATCAGCTCCGCGCCCTCTTCGAGCCGGACGGCAAAACTCAGCCGGGCGACGCCCTTGCGAAGCCGGGGCTGGTAATAGAGGTGCGGCTGCCAGGCGTACTTCAGGCCCGGCGCATCGGTCAGCTTCAGGCAGCGCTGGCCGCTGGCGGCCGTCTCGTCCGTCACCCGAATCGCGGCCCCCGACTCCTCGCCCGAGGTCACCGCCAAGGCGGCCCGCCGGCCGACCGGCGTCGCTTCGAAGCCGTCGTCGATCGGCTGGGGCCCGCGAGGCGGAATCGGCGGCAAGTCGAGCGGCTTGCGGACAATCTGTCTTGGCAGATTCACCCAACCGGGGTCGCCGTAGAGTCCGACCTCGTCCAGCGGAAACGGCTTAAAGCCCAGCTCGATCGCCGGAGATTCCGGCTGGAGACGGAAATCAAAGCCGTCAGGCGCGGCGAACCGCGGATCGGCGATCAGCGAGCCCGTATCGCGGCCCAGCGCTTGCCACTCCTCGAAGCCCATGTCGCCGAAGTCCGGATCGTCTGTTGAAGTGTCCCAGTAGAGGTTCGCTCGCATCCGGTAGTTGCCGTTTCGCCAGCCGCCCAACAGAAAATAACCCGTGGTGGAGTAGACGATGTTCCGCTCGAAGGTGAACGAGCGGTGGTCTTCCTCCCGGTAGCGGGCGATTTCCCCCGTGCGGGAGAAGGCGAAGATGTTGTTGCGGACCGTGTTTTCGCGCCCGTAGTGTTGCGAAAAACAGCCTCGTTCCGTGTTGTAGACCAGGTTGTTTTCGATCAGCAGCTCCGTGCTCCCCTCGTCGGGATAGATGCCGGCGCCGCCGCCGATGCCGGGCGAGTAGACGTCGTGGATGATGTTGTGGCGAAGCCGCGTGCCGGGCGAAATGCCCAGCGTGTAAATTCCCCCCATGTCGCCGAGCACGGCCCGGCCGATGTGGTGGATGTGGTTGTACTCGATCAGGTTGTGGTGGGCCGAGCTGGGAGCATAGCCCCACGACCATCCGACGGACACGCCCGTGTAGTCGAGGTCGCAAATCTCGTTGTGGGTCACCGTGTTGTAGCTGCTGCGGCCGATCCAGACGCCCACGCCGGCGTGGAACATGTGGCCCGTGTCGTGGATCCAGCAGTTGTCGACCTGGTTCCTTTCCGTCGCCCGGGCGTCGGTCTCGGGGCTCCGCGTCTGGCCGATCTTGATCCCGCCGCCGGCCAGGTCGTGCAGATGGCACTGGACGACCCGGTTCTCGCGGCAACCGCCCGCCAGCCACATCCCGTACTCTCCCACGTGCGCGACCTCGCACTGCTGGAAGACGCAGCGGCGGGCGTCGCGGGCGAGCACCGCGGCCTCCAAAAAGTAGGCCGCCTGGCCGTCCGCCGGGCCCTTGTCAGCGATCTGCCAGTCGGCGTGCTGGAATGCGAGACCCTTGAAGTGCACGTTTTCCACGTAGGCGCCGTTGTCCGGATCGCCGTCCAATCGGACCAGATGCCGGAGCCGGGGTGCGACCACCTGGCACTTTTCCAGGTCTTCGCCGGGCAGGGGCCAGTAGCTGAGGATGCCCATTCGCCGGTCCAGATACCATTCTCCCGGCGAGTCGAGGGCCTCGGGAAAGTTCTCCACGTAGTACCGCTCGTTGTTCGTCCAGTAGCCCGTCGGCCAGTTGGCCGGCGCCGTGAAGCGGACGATCTGGTTCTCTTCGTCAAGCTCCTTAATCCAATGCACCGAGGCCGTCCAGGAGTGGAACTGGAGCACGTTGACGTCCTCCAGGTTCGTCCAGCGGCGGATGTCGCCGGGCTTGTAGCGAAAACCCATTTTCGCGCTCGGGTCGCGCCTCGCCTTCGCGCGGTCGACCAGCGGCTCGATCGGGCCTTCGTTGAGAAAGTAGCCTTCATTGGGCGTGCGGGCGCGGACGCGGCGCTGGCCGCCGACGAACAGCTGGTGGAAGTACCAGCCGCCGGTGCCCGCCCCGGGAATCTCCGCCGTCCAGACGTTTCCCTCCGCCGGCTTCCGCCATCCGGAAATCGGGCTGCCGCCGCTGAGGATCGGTTTTTCGCCCGGGTGGGCCGCGTAGAGAATCGGGCATTTGTCGGTGCCCGAATCCTCCGCAGTCAGTTGAAACGGCGCCGGCAGGTAGTACGTCCCGCCCCGCACCACGACGTGGACCGGCTTCCGCAGCCCCTCCTGCTTCTGCTTCCGGATCGCGTCCCGCGCCCCTTCGAGGGTCGCAAACGGGCCGTCATCACCGCCGGGCGAAGGCGCGGCCAGCCTGCCCGACCAACGATCGTTTCCATCGGTGGCGACGTAGAAGTCGGCGGCCTTGCCTGCCGTGGCAACCAGCACCGCGCAGGCGACGGCCAGGGCCGCGATCGTCGTACGCTGTCTCATGTCTTTTCCGCTCCCGTTCGTGTCAGGTTTGTGGCCCCTGGGGCCCCAGTATACCCCCGCGGGTCGCCACGGGAAACGTTTCGGGGGGGAAGCTGGCATGCACCCCCGGGCCAGCTGGCGGTCACTGGCCAACCTGGCAATAATTGGACTTGTGTCTCCCTGTCTACAACGGACCCTCCAGCACAAAGCCTGCTCCATGCGACGCACCCTCCCGCTGCTTCTGGCCGCCGCCGTCTTTCTCCCCGCTCTTCCCGCGGCGGCTTCTCCGCCCGTTTCTCCGCCCGCTTCGCCAGTCGCCGGGGCAAACGCCGTCGAGGCCTATCGTGTCCGCTGGTGGGGCGCCGAGGGGTCGCAGCACGATCGGCCGATCCACCACGTGCTGCGAATCGACAATGGAGCGTTCGAGCTCCGCCACGGCATCGTGCCCGGCCGCCCGCTGGCCGATTATCGCTTGCCATACTGGCCGATTCGCAGCTTCGTCTCCGTGATCGGCGGAGACGCCGAACTGCCGCATGTCCCCCAGGTCAGCTATACCCAGCAAGGCCGTCGCCGCACGGAGAGCCTCGTCGTTCAAGAAGGCTTCGAGCTGGCGAGCGCGGGGGACGCCGACGCGCTGAAAGTCGCCAATCAGGCAAGCTCTGGCCCTCTGTTGCAGGAGCACCTGTTGATCGTCCGTAGAGGCAGCCCGGCTCTCGAGGTGGTTGTGCGGGTAACGAACCGGGGAGAAGAGCCGCTCCGCGCCGTAGCGGCAACCGTCTCCTACCGGCAGGATTTCAACTGGAGCAGCTTCGGCGCCGCTGGCCAGTCCGGCCAGTACGAGCCGATCCACGCTCCCGGCGAGCGGCGCGCCGCGGCGGCGTTCGCTTACTCTTCCGGCATGAAACGGGGTTACGAGATCATCGCCGGTGACGGCTGCGAACTGGCATTTCAACTCGATCCGGTGCTGAATCGTTGGCAAGTGTCGCTCGCTGGGCGCGCGGCGGAATTGAAATCCGGAGACTCTCTCCGGTTGCATTACGTCCTCCGCGTGCTCGGCGATGTCCCCCAGCGGGTGGCCGCGGCGGTCAGCCCGCCAAAGACCGACTGGAGCGAGACGCCATTTGCCAGGCTCGACAATTTGCCCTGGAAGCAGGCGCCGGTCGATCCGCGGCGCCGCGTCACGCTGTCCCAGGTCATCGCCGGACTGGAGCAGCCCAAGACCCGCGGTCTGAATCTGCGCACCAGCCGGGCTGGCGCTTGGAAGGACCTGGAGACCATGAAGCAGTGGGGGGCGAACCTGGTGATTTTGCCGCTCGGCGATGCGAAACGGCTCGGCGAGCAGGTCGGCCGCGCTCGCGAACTGGGGATGGAGGTGTTTGTCCAGGGCCGGGGAGCGTTCGACAAGGGGCCGCCCAGCTTCGAGCCGTTGTGGCAGGCGACCCTCTCTTCCCCACAGATGCCCGACGCCTTCGGCCAGGATGAAGACCACCATTACTGGCACGCGCCCCTGCCGCCGCGCAAGTTCGAGACCGACTTCGGCCACCCCATGGCGCTAGCGACGCAAGAGGAGAAGGCGCTCTACTGGAGCCGCTGCATGCGCGACAAGTGGGCTTCGGTCCTGGATGAGGTTCGTCGGCACGCGCCCGGGGGGCAGATCTGGTTTTACACGCCAGCCCCGGGCGTTGCACACGTCGATCCGCTCGACTGCTACGACGTCTTCTTCCGCACGATGGCCGAGTTGGGCCCGCCGCTGAGCGTGTTCCCCTTCTATTACGGGATCGAGTACAACCAGGCTGAATACATGGTGCGGCGGTGGAAAGACGCGGGCGCCGGGCGCGTCGTGTTTCTGCCGATGCGCGGGTTCCTCGCCCGTCCCAGCCAGTTCCTCCGCGTCGTCACCGCCGCCCGCCGCGGCGGGGCCGACGGCGTCTGCGGCTTTTCCTTCGCCGTGGGAGAGGAGCGGCCGGAAGACGCCTGGCAGTGGAAGTCGGTGATGGTGGCCGGCTGGGCGAACTTTCCCACGCGGGAGCTGGAAGCGGTCGCTTTCCTGGAAGAACCGGCCGAGTTGGTCGAGGCCCTGGCGTCCCTGCCGGTTGCCGTGATCGACCGCGATGCGACCGGGGCGGATCGGAGAGAATCCGTTGCCAGGCTCAACGAGCTGCTGCCGCGCGGTGCCCGGCTTGTCGAGCACGTCGACGAGGAAGACCAGGCCGGCCGCTTGCTGGTGCGGATCGGCGGTCCGGAAATCGTCGCCCGCGGAGACTGGCCTTTCCGCTTCGAGGCGGATCACCCGGCCGGCGCCAAGGGCGTCGTCCAGATGGCCGGCCGGACCGTCAGCGTCTGCGGCCGCGATGCCGCGGCGATCGACCGTGCGCTCGGGCTGCTCGTTCGCTTCGCCGAGCTCGCCCGGGCGGAGTCGGGCAAATGATTGCTTCGCGCGCCGTCGGCGGTATACTGGGGGTTCCCCCGCGCCGGCCGGGCAAGCTCCAGCATCGCTGGCCCACGGAGCGGCATCGTCGACGCCAACAAGCACCTCCTGGAGACCCAACCATGCACCGTTTTGTATTCATGCTCGTGGCGGCTGTTTCACTCGCGGCAGTCTCGGCCAACGCCGAAGCGGCGGACGAGAAGCCCCTTCTGGCCGGAGCGGCCACCAGTAATATCACCCCATGGCTGGGCGGTGGGCTGGTGGGCAACTTCGGCACCCCGCCGCCCGCCAAGTATGTCCACGACGAGTTGCACGCGCGTTGCTTCGTCCTCGACGATGGCGCCACGCGGATCGCGCTGGTCGTCGTCGACAACATCTATATCAGCCGCGAAGTGCTCGATGAGGCCAAGCGCCAGGTGACCGAGGCGACCGGGCTGCCGGCGGACCGGATGCTCATTTCGGGCACGCATACGCACTCGTCGGTAAGCGCCCGCTGGCCGAATCCGCTCCAACCCGGCAAGGAATTCACCGAGTACCAGCAGTTCGTGGCCCATCGCATCGCCGACGGTGTGCGTTGTGCGATCTACAATCTCCAGCCGGCGCGAATCGCCTGGGGCACGGCCGATCTGCCGGGCCAGGTCTTCTGCCGGCGCTGGCTGCTCAAGCCGGGCGCCGAGTTGTTCAACCCCTTCGGCGAGCCGGACCAGGTCAAGATGAACCCGGGCAACCGCCCCGACCTGCTCAAGCCGGCCGGACCGGTCGATCCGCAGATCGCGTTTCTGGCAATCGAGACGGCCGACGGCCGGCCCCTCGGCCTGCTGGCCAATTACTCGCTGCACTACGTGGGCGGGACCGGGCCGAATCACATCTCCGCTGACTATTTCGGCGCGTTCGCCGACCGCATCCAGCAATTGCTCGGCGCCGATCGGCTCGATCCGCCCTTTGTGGGCGCGATGAGCAACGGCACCAGCGGAAATATCAACAACAACGACTACTCGAAGCCCCGCCAGAAACGCGAACGCTACGAGCAGATCCGGCTCGTGGCGGACCAGTGCGCCCAGGCCGTCGTCGAACAATACCGGAAACTCACCTGGCACGACCGGGCGCCGCTGGCGATGCGCCAGCGGGAATTGGAGTTGGCCGTCCGCAAGCCGACGCCCGCCCAGCTTGAGCACGCCAGAGGGGTGCTCGCCGATCCCGATCGTCGCGACCAGTTTCCGCACGAGCGGAGCTACGCCGCCAGAGCCATCCAGCAGCTCGAGGCGCCCGAGGCGATCCGCGTCCTGCTCCAGTCCGTGCGGATCGGCCAGCTGGGCATTTTTGCGATCCCCTTCGAGGTCTTCTCCGAGATCGGCCTGGAATTGAAGGCCCGCAGCCCCTTCCAGCCGAGCTTCACGATCGAGCTGGCCAACGGCGGCTACGGGTATCTGCCGACTCCCGAGCAGCACAAGCTCGGGGGCTACGAGACCTGGCTGGGCACCAACAAGGTGGAGGAGCAGGCCTCGGTCAAGATCGTCGATGCCCTGCTGGAGATGGCCGCCGAGCTGAAATAGACGGCCCGCGGCGGGCCCTGGCGAAATCACACCCATTTGCTTCGCCCGCAGCGGATGAGGCTGAGGTTCTTCGATCGTTTGCGGCGGGCGGTCTTCTTGAAAAGGAGCGGCCGGATGCCAGGATTTCGATCACAAGTCACCGCGATTCTCCTCATTCTGGCGATCGGTTGCGCGGCCGGGCCGGCGCGCGGCGGCGAACCTCCAGCCGGGCAACTGCACGTCGGTTGGGCGACGGTGGATATCACGCCGTCGGCTCCGGTCGTTCTCGACGGCAGCGGCTACAAGCGGGTCACCAACGAAGTGGAGGACCCGGTGACCGCCACCGTGCTGGCCTTGGAGACGCGCGACGGCGAGCGGGTGCTCGACCAGGCGATCATGGTGACGTTCGACCTGGTCCGAATGACCAAGGAGGTCCACGAAGGATTGCAGCGCGTGGCCGCCGAGAAGCTGGCGGACTTCGACAGCAGCAAACTCATCTGCGGCGCGACGCACACGCACTGCGGCCCGAGCATCTCGTACGCGCAAACGGGACCGGGACAGTTGTACGACATCAGCGACCGGTCCGACGTGATGACGCCCCAACAGTACATCCTGTTCCTGTACGAGAAGGTCGGGGCGGGGATCGTCGAGGCCTGGCAGACCCGCAAGCCGGCGGGGGTGAGCTGGGGTTTGGGCAACGCGGTGGTAGGCTATAACCGGCGGCTGAGCTACGCCGACGGGTCGGCAATCATGGGATTCGACACCGCCCGGCCCGACTTCTCCCACGTCGAAGGATACGAGGATCATGCGGTCGAGATGCTGTTCTTCTGGGACGCCGACCAGAAGCTGACCGGGATGCTGCTGAACCTCGCTTGCCCGTCGCAGGTCGGACGCAAAGCAATCAGCGCCGATTTCTGGCATCCGATTCGACAGGGCATCAAGGCGAAGTACGGCGCGGATCTCCACGTCTTCGCGCAGTGCGCGGCGGCGGGCGATCAGTGCCCGGAAGGGATCGTCCGCAGCCAGGCCGAGAAGCTGATGCTCGGGCGCCGGAAGACTTCGTGGAAAGAGGAGTTGGCCAACCGCGTGATTCGAGCGGTCGACGACGTCTGGCCCTACGCGCAGGCCGGCGTCCAAACGCGGCCCGCCTTCGCGCACCGGGTGCTCAAGCTGGACATTCCCAACAAGAACTCCTACAACGAGGCGCGTTGGATGCCGTCGACGGTGGCTGTCGAGCTCCACGCGTTGCGGCTGGGCGACGTTGCGATTGCCACCAATCCGTTTGAACTGTTCCTGGACTACGGGATCCGGATCAAGGGCCGCAGCAAGGCCGTGCTGACCTTTCTCTCGCAGTTGACGTGCGATCACCACGGATATCTGCCTACCCGGCGGGCCGTGGCCGGCGGCGATTACAGCGCGGTGAACCATACCGTCGGCCCGCGGGGCGGACAGGCGCTGGTCGACGAATCGGTCAAGGCGATCAACTCGTTCTGGCCTTGAGCATGGCCCAGCGCACGGATTGAGCGGATCGGCTCAATCTGCCCCGGGCGCCGCCGGCTGCCGGATGCAGTAGACTCGCGCGGAGGTGCGGACGAGCAGCCGGTCTCCGGCAATCGCCGGCGTCGCCATGCACATGTCGTCGTCGGCCAGTTCGTTCGTGTGCAGCAGTTCGAACTCGTCGCCCGCGCGCACGACGAAGGTCACGCCGTCTTCGTTCAGGCAGAAGACTTTGCCGTCGTAGGCCCAGGGCGACGTAGTAAAATGGCGCCCGTCCGGCAGCCGCTGGCGCTCATAGACGGGCTCGCCCGTCAGCGACCGGTAACAGCTCACGAGACCGCGGTCGTAGAGCACGTAGAGCCGCCCGTCGTAAAGCAATGTTGTCGGGTTGTAGGGGGCCGCCTGCGGATTGCACCAGGCGATCCACTGGTTGCCGGTCTGGTCGGGCTCGAGGGAGATGTCGCCCGAGGCGCCCGCCCGAATCGCGTACAGGGGGCGGTGGCGGTCGCCAACGTAGCCGGAGCTCACGTAGAGCAGGCCATGGTCCGCGTAGGGCGTGGCGATCGTGATGCTGGACATCCCCGCGAACCACCAGAGCAGGTTTCCCTCCAGGTCGTAGGAGCGGACCTTGCCCGAGCCCAAAGTGACGATCTCCGTGCGCTGATCGTTGCGCCAGACCAGCGGCGTCGACCAGTTGCTTGCTTCGTCGCGGGCGACGCGCCACACCTCCTCGCCCGTCCGCTTGTCGAGGCACAACAGGTAGGACTCCTCCTGGTTGTCGTTGACCACGTAGAGGCGGTCTCCCTCGAGCGCCGGCGATGAGGCGGTGCCCCAACCGTTACGCATCGCACGCGTCTCAAACGGCCTGGACCAGACCGGGCGCCCCGCCAGATCGATGCAGTACAAGCCCTGGTTGCCGAAATAGGCGTAGACCCGCTCGCCGTCGGTGACGGGCGTCTCGGAGGCGAAGCTGTTCTTCAGGTGGATCGCGCTTCGCGGCGCGCCCCGGTCAGCGGATCGCTCCCAGAGGACCTTTCCGGACAACAGGTCGAGGCAGATCACCTTGCGCTCTTCCTCCACCTTGGGCGGTTCCAAGCGATTGCCGCCGAGGTATAGGCCCTTCTTGGGGGCTTCCAGCTCTCCAAGGTTGACCGCCGTGGTCAGGAACACCCGGTCTCCCCAGACAATCGGCGACGACCAGGCGCGGCCCGGCAAGTCAGTCTTCCAAGCGACGTTCTCGGTGGCCGACCAGCGGTCGGGCAGATTCGGCCCGCTGGCGACCCCCCGGGCCCCCGGCCCACGAAACTGCGGCCAGTGTTCCGGCGTCTGGCCGGAAAGTACGCCCTCGATGCACATTGCCAGAACCATCGCCGCCAGCGGAAACGCGATCGCCACCGAGTGGTTGGCTTTGCCCATGTATCATCTCTCCTGGTACGAAAACTCTTGCCATGAAATGACGTGCACCCGCACCGAGGAAGCTGGCGCCCAGACCCGCGGCAGCAGGCCTGTGCCCGCGTGCCTGCCGCCGGCTCTTGCCCGCGGAGGCCATCCGTCCAGGATAGCCATCGGGCGGGCGATCGCAACCCGTTCCGCTCAAAATGCCTTCCCGGAGAGGCAGCCAATGTCTACCTCGGCAGGCCGGCGCGAAGCGGCGCAGCCAGAACGCCGGTCGTAACGCCGGTCCCGTCGGGCAGCCCAAGTGATTCTCGCAGAATGGAGTCTACTTCGTTTGTGGGAGAACGGCTGCGCCACTGGCTCGGCCGCAACGTTGGCACAAGCTCGCTCACTGCGGTCAAGAAAGCCCAAAGCGGACTGCCAAAACGGCACCGCCGCCCTGCCCGCATGGCCCGCCGCGGATTGGCCGGCAAGCCGCGTGGTGTGAAACGCAAGTCCTTTGTTAACAAGTGTTTCTTGCACCGGAGCCGTCTGCCGACAGCGGCAGTTGGCACGGACTTTGCTTGGACGGAACGATTAGACGGCGTCTGCCATTTTGAGCAGGCGGCGGAAAAGAATGGCCTCTCGCCCTGCGGGGCCTGATTCTTTCGAGAGTTGTGCGACAGAGGTGCACACGATGCCAACGTTTCAGTAATGCCACGGACTATGGAAAGTTCCTGGTCCGGCTGTTGCTGTGCCCAGACGGCTTGAGCGGCTGCGGAAGGTGGCGAACTGCCAAGTTGGCCCTGCCGAAACACCCCGACGTGGCGTCTCCCTCCTTGCCATCCTCGGTTGCTGCCGGCGGTTGCCTGCGAGGACCGCTGAGGACACGGCCTGCGTCTGGCGAGTCCTGAATTGCCCGATCATCCGTCAGGCCGTTTCATTGTGCGCGTCAGGCGCCGCCGGCTGTGAAAGGCCGGCCCGCGACGGTGATCGACCGGCCGGGAACGCTCCGTCTTTGGAAGGAG
>JAAYCB010000279.1 GCA_012744395.1 Pirellulaceae bacterium | reverse complement strand
GCTCTCCGCTTTCCGCTCTCCGCTTTTTTACAACATAGCACTTTCGGCTAGTATATAACTTACGTTCACGCCCCCAGCCATAACCCCCATCCCCCAAACCACTTCCGCCTACCCCCCGAGCCGAAGTCTTTTTGCATCACACGAAGTACGGTGCAAAAATACACAATAAAACCGCCAAAACCTCCTCCCGTTTCCCCCCAATCTTCACAAACCACGGCCACTGAACGAAACCTCCCCGCTTTCCGCTTTCCGCTCAAGGCTCGGGCGCGCCGATCTCCAGATCGACCGATTCCGAAGCTCGGCGGTCGAGAACGATCTTCTTCAGCCGCGGGAGGACCTCTTCCATCGTTTCCAGAATCAGTCGCTTCAGCATCAGCTCGCGGCCGCTGGCCAGTGCCGCCTGGAGCAGGCGGAAACGTTCCGCGCCGCTTGTAGCCAGCAGCGTCGTTCTCTGCGCGAAACCCTCCGATGCCTCCAGCCGCCCGTCGGCCTCCGCCTCGGCCTGCTGGACAATGCGCTTGGCATATTCCGCGGCCTCGATGATCGCACGCCGGCGGTCCCCGCGCGCCGCGGCCACGTCCTTGAATGCCGCGGCCGCTTCCAGCGGCGGCCCGGTCCGGTCGCCCAAGAGCACGCTGCGGATCAGCACCCCGGCCCCCCAGCGGCGCAGCGTCTCCTGGGCTGCGTGTTGGACTTCCGCCTGGATCGCGTCGCGGCCGCCCGTGAGAATGTCGTCGACGCCGGCCGACGCGATCACCGACGAGAGAGCGGCGGCCGCGGCCCTCTCCACAAGCGCCGGCACGTCGGCGCTGCCGAACAGATATTGATGGACGTCTTCCACCTCGTACCGCACGTCGGCCGAAAGAACGATCAGGTTCTCGTCCCCGGCGAGCCATTCGGCCTCACCGGTGTCAAGCGCGCCTTTCATCGGCGCAGCGCTGCCGCCTTCTGCCGCGTTGCAGTCGCGGCCCGAGCGGCCGATCCCCACGGCGACCTGCCTCTGCTCCTCGATTTTCACCTTCGCCAGCCGATCGATGCCGTAAGGAAGACCGAAGTGAAGCCCGGGCATCCGCACCCCGGGCAAAACCCGGCCGCAGCGCTGGACCACCGCGCGCTCGTCCGGCTCGACCGAGTAGAAACCCGTCAGCGCATAGGCGACCGCCAGCCAGGCCAGCAGCGGCCGCCAGGGGAGGCGTCGCTTCGTCGGTCTTGGCATTTGGCGGTTGCGGCGCACGGCGGGCTACTCCGGAGTCTTGGCTTCACCGGCCGCGGCCGGCGGCCCGGACAGGAATTTCAACAACTCCGAGTCGGCCGACAGGAGCACGGTCGTCTTCTCGTCAAGGAAACGTCTGTACGCCTCCAGCGTCCGCATCAGTTGATAGAACTCCGGATCCACCCGGTGGGCCTCGGCATAGATTCGCGCCGCCTCGGCTTCGGCCTTGCCGCGAATCCGCTCGGCTTCGGCTTCCGCTTTCGCGAGCTTGACCGCCTTCTCCTTGTCGGCCTCGGCTCGAATCATCCGCGATTCTTTTTCGCCCTCCGCTCGATACTGCCGCGCAACCCCGCCCCACTCCGCCCGCATCCGCTCAAGCACGCCCTCGCGGACCTCGGCGGGCACGCCGATCCGCTTCACCCGCACGTCGACCAGCTCGATCCCATAAGATTTCCTCGCGGAATCCGCGCAGGCTCGCGCCACCGCCTTCTGCATCTCCTCCAACTGGCCGGTCGCCGCATCCGTGGAGACGATCGCTTCGAGCGGGCGGCCCTCGACGGCGGCCGCCAACCGCGACCAGAGAATGTCGCGCAACCGCGCCTCCGCGCCCGGCCGATCGCCGACCGTTTCAAGGAATCGCCGCGGATCGTCAACGCGCCAGCAGACGAACAGCTCCAGCTCGATGTTCTTCTCTCCGGCGGCGAGCAGCTCAAAAGGCTGCGGATCGTCGTAGATTTGCAGCCGCCGGTCGATGTGGATCGCCGACTGCCAGGGCAGCTTGAAGTGCAGGCCCGACTGGCGCGGTTGGCCGACCTCCCAGACTCCGAGAATCCAGGGCTTTTCGCGGGAGAATTTCAGGCTCGCCAGCCGGTAGGCCGGCACCGGCCGCCCAAACTCGGTGACGATCACCATCTCCGTCTCATCGACCGGCAGCAGGCAGCGATAGCCGCTCACGGCGACGATTGCGATCAGCAGGAAAAAGAACAGCCGTATTCTCATCGGATTCGATCCTCGGGCGGAGAGGAATTGGCATCGGCCGGCCGAGTGGCCGGTTGGAGCGGCATGCTCCAAAGCTCTCCGAGGCGGATCTGGCGGCGGACGTCGGGCGCCGTCCGATCGACGATGACCTTTCTCCGGCCGGCGAGGATCTCTTCGACGGTTTCCAGGTAGAGCCGGGTCCGGTCGACCTGGCGATCCAGCTTGTGAGCCTCGGCCATCGCCAGGAAGCGATCGGCGGCGCCGGCCGCCCTCTCTGTCTGCTCGGCGCCGAACCCTTCGGCCTCGAGCCGCCTCTTGGCGGCTTCGCTCTCGGCGAACGATTCCGTTTCGAATCGGTAGGCCTCGGCCTGGCTGATTTGGGCCCTCTTTTCTTCCCGCGCACCGGCCGCTTCACGCAGCGCCGGCAGCACTTCCCGCGGCGGCTGCATGCCCGCCAGGCGGATCGACGTGAT
>JAAYCB010000278.1 GCA_012744395.1 Pirellulaceae bacterium | reverse complement strand
CGCCCGCCGTCCAGAGCGCGCCGGCGGCGTTGGCGACGACAACGTCGCGGGCCGGGCCCGGCGCGCCGGCCAGGACCTGGCGGATCAGCGCCGCGCTCTGGCGGGAGTCTTCGACGAGCATCGCCGTCTTGCCGCTCGTGGCCAAGCCGAAATCGGAGGGGAGCCAAGAGAATTCCCGCAACCGGCCCCCGGCCGCCTCGGTCACGTCGGTCCGCCCGCCGACGGTGATCTCGTCCAGTCCGTCGACCCCGTGGACGACCAGGACGCGGCGGGCGCCGAGCATCAAGAGGGCTTCGGCGAGCAGGCTCCGCAAGGGCGGGCGGCCGACGCCGAGGAGTTGGTAAGGGGCGCCGGCGGGATTCACCAAGGGACCGAGGATATTGAAGATCGTCGGCGTGGCGATTCTCTGGCGGACCGGTCCGACGTGCCGCATCGCCCTGTGCAGCAAGGGAGCGAAGCAGAAGCAGACCCCCAGTTTGTCGAGGCAGTCCTCGACCGCGGCGACGCTGGCCTGGATGTTGACGCCCAGTTCGGCCAGCACGTCGGCCGAGCCGCTCTTGCTGGTGAATTTGCGGTTGCCGTGCTTGGCGACCGGCTGGCCGGCGGCCGCGGTGACCAGGGCCGCCGCCGTGCTGATGTTGAACGTGCCGGAGGCGTCGCCGCCGGTGCCTACCACGTCGATGACGTTCTGGCGAGCGGTCCGGATGCGGGTCATGTAGCGGCGCATGGCGGAGGCCGCGCCGGCCACTTCGGCGACCGTCTCGCCCCTCTCATGCAGTCCGACGAGCAGCTCGGCAATCTCCCCCTCTTGGCAGACGCCCTCCATGATCCGGCTGATCGCCTCGTCCATCTCCTCCATGGAAAGATGTTCGCCGCGGCGGACTCGCGCTACGATCGTCTCGATCATCCGTATTTCCCGGTTTGCGGCGACGTGGAAAAAATCCCGGAATGCCATTCTAGTCGAGCGGCCGCTGGTGGCAACGGACTGGCTGGGCTGTGAAAAAGAGGCATCCCACGGTGGCTCAACGGCCGCGCGTCTCTTCTCTCCAAGCCGCCTCCGCGCGGTCGCGGGGACCGGTTAGCGGCGCATGCCCGCCACTGTTGACTCGCTCCGGGGAGAAAGCCCCCTCGCGAGGGTGGAGCGAACAAACCTCTTCGCCCCTTGTCCCATCTAAATATGCGGGATATCATGGCGGTTTCGCTTTCTTGTGGAGTCCTTCGATGAGGCATGTGCTTTCCGCTTTGGTCCAGAACGTTCCGGGGGTGCTCTCGCACATTTCCGGGATGCTCGCCTCGCGCGGCTACAACATCGAGAGTCTCGCCGTCGGAGAGACGGAAGACCCTCGACTGTCCCGAATGACGTTCGTCGTTGTTGGTGACAACGCAGTGCTGGAGCAGGTTCGGAAGCAACTGGCGAAAATCGTCACGGTCGTGCGAGTCGACAATGTGAGCAGCCAGGACCACGTCGAGCGCGACCTGATGCTGATCAAGGTTGATGCCCCGCTGGGCAAGCGGGGCGACATCATCGAGCTGGTCAGCGTGTTTCGCGGCCGGATCGTCGACGTTTCCACCGACATGCTGATGATCGAGATTTCCGGGCAAGAGGGCAAAATCGAGTCGTTTATCGAGCTCATGCGGCCTTTCGGGATCATCGAGTTGGTCCGCACCGGCCGGATCGCCATGGTCCGCGGGTCGAACCACTCCGGCGGCAATTCCTGAAGCCGGAGACCGGAGGACCGCCCTGAGCCGTTCCGTCAATTCACCTGTTTCTTTGAGCCCTGTTGTGCCTCCGGCGATGTGCGCCGGCGAGGCGCAATAGCGACCGGGAGCCTGTTCCATGCCCGCGACGATCTACTACGATAAAGACGCCGACCTTTCCCTGCTGAAGAACAAGACGATCGCCATCCTCGGCTACGGGTCGCAAGGCCACGGCCACGCCCAGAACCTCCGCGACAGCGGCTGCAACGTGATCGTCGCCGAGCTGCCGGGCACGGCCAATTACGAGCAGGCCGTCAAAGACGGCTTCCAACCGCTCTCGGCCAGCGAGGCGGTCAAGAAGGGCGACATCATCACGATCCTCCTGCCCGACGAAGTCCAGGGCGACGTCTTCCGCACCCAGATTCGCGACAATCTCTCGCCCGGCAACGTCCTTGTCTGCTCCCACGGCTTCAACTACCACTTCGGCCAGTTCGACATCCCCGAGGGAGTCTCGGCGATTCTCGTCGCCCCCAAGGGCCCCGGGCATCTGGTCCGCGCCGAGTACATCCGCGGCGCCGGCGTGCCCTGCCTGCTCGCGCTCGGGGACGGGGCCGGCGATGAGGCCCGCAAGATCGGCCTGGCCTACGCCAAGGGGATCGGCGGCACCCGGGCCGGGGTGATTGAAACCACGTTTGCCGAAGAGACCGAGACCGACCTGTTCGGCGAGCAGGTCGTCCTCTGCGGCGGACTCAGCGCGCTGATCAAGGCCGGATACGAGACGCTCGTCGAGGCCGGCTACCAGCCGGAAATGGCCTACTTCGAGTGCGTCCACGAAGTCAAGCTGATCGTCGACCTGATTTACCAGGGCGGCCTGAACTACATGCGCTACAGCATCTCGAACACGGCCGAGTACGGCGACTACAGCCGCGGCCCGCGGATCGTCACCGACCAGACGAAGGCCGAGATGAAGAAAATCCTCGCGGAGATTCAAGACGGCAGCTTCGCCCGGGAGTGGATTCTGGAAAACAAGGCCAACGCTCCCGCCTTCAAGGCCATGCGGCGGCTCGAGCGCCAGCACCCCGTCGAAGAGGTCGGCCGCCAGTTGCGCCGCCTCATGTCGTGGATCGACGCCAAGGAATATTGAGCGGAAACGGCGGGCGAGGCGGGCGAGGCGGGCGAGAGTCCACGGGCAACCATGCGGTCTCGTTCCCCAGCTCCAGCCTGGCAGCGGGTCGCCCGCGCGCCTTTTAACAACCCTGCAAGGGGTCCACAACACAGCGCACCCTTTCCGGCCGATGTCCCCATGACCGAGCCCCCCACCCCCGCGCCGGTTCGATTCGAGGACCTCAAACCCGGCGATCGCGTCGCGATTGACCACCTCGTCACGGTCGGCCAAGAAAGTTGGACCACGACCACCGCGGGGACCGTCGTCGCCACCGAGCGCCAACGCCACGGCCTCCACTTCCGGCGAAACCACGACGACAAGGTGTTCAGCGACGTGGTTCTGCTCCTCCTCGACGACGGCGAGCGGACCAGCGTGACGCTCGACGAGTTCACGGCGATTCGCCGCGTGTAGAATTCCTTCATGACCAGGTCGCAGGACAACGCCAAGAGGCCGTTTCAGGATCACCCCCGATCCTTCGAGCGGAACCGTTATGTCTACCCCGTCGTCAGCCGCCGGGCCGGCGGCGTGTCGATCGGCGTCAACCTGAACCTCGACAAGGTCTGCAATTTCGGCTGCGTCTACTGCCAGGTCGACCGCTCCGAAATGGGTGAGCGCGAGTTCGTCGAAATCGACCGCCTGGCAGCCGAGCTCGACCGCGCGATCGAGCTGGTTCTCTCCGGCGAGCTGTTCGCCGGACCGCGGTTCAGCCAGCTGCCCGAACCGCTGCGGCGGCTGAACGACATCGCGCTGAGCGGCGACGGCGAGCCGACGACCTACCGTAATTTCGAGCAGGTCGTCTCCGTCTGCGCGGACGTCCGCCGCCGCCGCGGGCTGGACGACCTGAAGATCGTCCTGATCACCAACGCGAGCATGTTCCATCGCGAACACGTCCGCCGCGGGCTGGAGCTGCTCGATCGCAACAACGGCGAGATTTGGGCCAAGCTCGATGCCGGCACGGAGGACTATTACCGCCTCGTCGCCCGATCAGCGGTCCCCTTCTCCCGGATTCTCGACAATCTCCAGGCCGCCGCCCGGGTCCGGCCGATCGTCATCCAGACGCTGTTCATGGCTGTCCGGGGCGCCGGGCCGGACGAGGCGGAACTCCGCGCGTACGCGGACCGGCTGAGCGCGATCGCCAGCTCGGGAGGCCGGATCAAGCTGGTTCAAATCCACACAGTCGCCCGGCCGCCGGCGGAAAGCTGGGTCGCCGCCCTGCCCTCCGAGACCCTCGAAGCGATTGCAGCGGAGGTCCGCGCCCGCACCGGCCTGGAGGTCGCGGTTTTCGGCGGATAGTCCAGAGCCGGGGAGGCGAAAACCCTCAGACGTCACCCTCCCCCGCAAGAATCACCCGAGCAGTTTGGCGGCCGCCTGTTCGCCGCTGTGGATGCAGGCCGGAATGCCGACGCCGCCGTAGGCATTGCCGGCCAAGGCCAGGCCGGCCAGCGCGCCGCAGCGCCGCTCGATCCGCGCGGCCAGGTCCAAGTGCCCCACGTGGTACTGGGGCATCGTCCGCGGCCAGTGCGCCGTGACCTGGTAGATCGGTCCCCCGGAGATGCCCAGCACCTCCCGCAATTCCTCCAGAACCAGCGGCACGAGCTCGGCGTCGGGCATCTCGGCCATCTCGGGCGCCCGGGCGCCGCCCACGAACGTGCGGATCAGCGTCTTGCCCTCCGGCGCGCGGTGCGTGTACTTGCGGCTGCTGAAGCTGCCCGCCAGGATCGGGCTCCCCTCGATCGACGGCACGACGAACCCCGCCCCATGCATTGGGTGTTTCACCTGCGACGCCTCGAAGGCCATCGTCACGATCGCCGTCCCCTCGTGCTCGATGCCGGCCAGGTCGCCGCTGAGTTCCGCGGCGACCGGCTTGAGCAGTCCGGCCGCCACGTGCGAAGGCGTCGCCAGGATCAGGGCGTCGAACCGGTCCGACCGCCCCTCCCCGGTCTCCACCCTCCAGCCGCCGCCGCTCGGCTCCACCCGGACGACGTTCGTCCCCAGCCGGACCGCTGCCTTGGGCAAGCGGGCCGCCAGGGCGTCGATCAGGCTCGACAGGCCGCGCTGGAGCGTCACGAACATGCTGTACCTTGCCCCGCTCTGGTCGACGTGCCTGCCCGCCGCCCGAGCCGCCTGCATCTGCTTGCGCATCGCCCTGATCAGGCTGCCGTGCTTCCGCTCCATTTCGCGGAACCGCGGCAGCGTGGCCAGCAGGCTCAGCTTCTCCATGTCGGCGGCATAGACCCCGCTCACCAGCGGCTCGACCAGCCGTTCGAAAACCTCGCGGCCCAGCCGCCGCCGCACGAACGCCGCCATGCTCTCGTCGCGATCATCGCGGCTCGGCGGCAGGAAGTACTCGAACCCCGCGCGGAGCTTGCCGAGCGGGCTCAGAACCGGCGTCACGGCCATCGGCCACATCTTCGTCGGCGCCATCATCAGGAACCCGTCGGGCAGCGGGTAGAGCCGCCTCTTGCGCATCACGAACGTCCGCCGGCAGGCGGGATTCGTCTGCATCAGCTCCGCGCCAAGCCCCAGCCGCTTGACCAACTCCAATCCCCAGGGCTGCGTTGTGATGAAGTTGTCCGCGCTCAATTCGACCTGGTACCCCTCCTCGTGGACCGTCGCCAGGACCCCGCCAAGGCGGTCTTGCTTCTCGAACAATCGGACCTCGCATTGCGGGGCAAGCTCCACAATCCGGTGCGCGGCGGCCAATCCAGAAATTCCAGCGCCGACAACGGCAATCCGCTTGGGCAGCGATCCAGGTTCAGTCACGGCAATCACTAGGCGGGCAAGGCATGAACGAAGACAAACTCCTTATCATAGCACCGCCGACGGCGGCCAGCTATTGGCCGTCGGCCATTCTCCTGGGTGCCTAGCTCCAGCTTGGGAACCCCTCCGCCGCATCGACTGTAGTCGGAAGCCGAACGATCCGCCGGGCGAGCCGGCGGGATTTTTGGGAAAGGGCGAGCCGCTGCTGTAGTCGGAAACCGAACGATCCGCCGGGCGAGCCGGCGGGATTTTTGAGAGAGGGCGAGCCGCTGCTGTAGTCGGAAACCGAACGATCCGCCGGGCGAGCCGGCGGGATTTGGGGAGAGGGCAAGCCGGCGGGGGGCTCCGCGTTTGCGCCACCCTGCCGTCTCATGCGCCGATCGTCCGGCGCGCCTGGTGCGTGCCGGTCCGTCAGTCCGGCGCTCTCCGGTCCGGAAACTTCCTTGCCCTCAGGCAGCCCGCTGGCGCCGGGTTCCCTTGTCCCCGAACTAGGGATAGCCGCGTGCGATGCGGAATCCGCACCGCGCGGAGCGCTCGTCCGGCCGGTTCTTTTCCCGCGCGGCGGATACGAGCCGCTCGGCCGGATCCAGAAACGCCCCTCCCCGGATCACCCGCTCTTCCGACGCGCCGGCCGAGTCGGGCTGGTGGCGGTCCTGGCACCACTCGGCCACGTTGCCGTGCATGTCGAAGAGACCGAAATCATTGGGTTTCCTCGTGCCGACAGGCGACGGCCGCCCCGCGGCGTTTTTCGCGTAGGCGGCGTAGTGCTCGAGGAACGATGGGTCGGCTCCAAAGGAAAACGCTTCCGCCGAGCCGGCGCGGCAGGCGAATTCCCATTCAGCTTCCGTCGGCAACCGGTAGCCGCGGCGATCCAGGTAGTCGTCGGCCAGCCGCATCCCGGCCGCCCAGCCGCCGTCGGCATTCGGCAGGTAACAGCATTCGTCCGCTGGCAGCCCCTCGGACCGGCTCAGCCAGTTGCAGTAGGCGGCCGCTTCGTACCAGGTGACGGAGACCTGGGGCGCCGCGGGCGAAACGCCCCCCTGGACGCCGGGCCCGCTGCCGGTCGGCGGGTTGTCGTCGAGAAACCGCTGGAACTGGCCGACCGTCGTCTCCGTGGCGGCGATGCAGAAGCTCCGTGGAATCCGCTGGTAGTGCGTCGGGCGGCCGGGCGGCGACGACGTTCCGCCGCCGGCCGCTTCGCCCATCAAGAATTGCGCCGGCCCCGGAATCACGACCATCGTGTGCCCCTGGCGGTTGATGTACCACTGGCGATCGTTGTCGGGTCTGGCGGAAGCCAGGTCCCTGGCCGCGCGGAGGACGCGTTCCTCCCGGCCGGCGCGGCGGAGGAGCCACTCGGCGGCCGAGTGGATGCCCGGGTCGGGGTGAGCTTGGTAAAGGCCGACGAGCTGCTCGACGGTCTCCTCGGCAAGTTCGCGCCGCCCGACGCCGGCGCGGACGGCGAACGACTCGGCCGGATCGCCAATCAATTCGCCGGCCAGCAGCAGCATCGCCCGCTGCACGGAGACATCGTTCTGATCCTGGAACCTGGCGAGGACTTCCGCCGGGCTGACGACGACGGGGCTCAGGGCGTGGATCACGCGGGTCCGGAGCGTGCGCTCGGCATCCCCCTTCAACAGCGGCCAGACGGCCCCGTCGTTGCCCAGCGCCATCCACACCGCGGCGCTCCGGGCGCGGAACTGCATCAGGGCGTTTCGCGCCATTCCGGTCAGCTCCAGCCCGCTGAACAGAAACCCCACGAGGACCAGCGAGATGAGGCCGGCGGCCAGGGCGTGGCGGCGGGCGGCCGCGCGCATCATCTTCCGCTGGGCATCCGTCCAGAGCCACGAACGGGTCAGCAGGCGGATCGACGCCCACTCCCAGAGCGAAGGCAACTGCCGCCGTTCGCCGGTGGCGTTCCACATCGCTGCGCGGCTGGCCAAGCGCAGCTCGCAGCGCCCCGCGAGGGTCGACTTCTGCTTCTTCGTCAGCCATTGGCGGAGGGCGGGCACGAGGCAGTCGTGGGTCAGCTGGTAGTAGCGGATGTTGGCGTGCAGCGGCGCATCCTCCAGCGAGGCAACCTCCGGATCGCACGGGGTGATCAATCTCGTTTCGCTGTCGAGAATGCGGATCAGCTCTTTGAATGCGCGGGGCTTCCGCCCATAGCCGGAGAGGTCGAGCAGTTCGGGGTAGGAGCGGATCTTCCCCTTCAGTTCGCTCTCCGTGGCCGGCAGCAGGGCCGCGAGCGCCGCGCGCGCCGCCGGCGCGTGCAGCCGGCACTGGGGATTTGCGCTACGGGCGCTGAATGTCTCGTCGAGAAAGGCGACGCCGACCCCCTCGGCCCCGCCCGCATTGCGGAGCGTG
This sequence comes from Pirellulaceae bacterium, assembly GCA_012744395.1. GTDB lineage: Bacteria > Planctomycetota > Planctomycetia > Pirellulales > Thermoguttaceae > JAAYCB01. Next base: position 4,360 of record JAAYCB010000278.1, on the reverse strand, counting down.
GCCAGGTTCCAGGGCTTGCCCTTGATCATCTCCGCCAGCAGCGCCAGGCGCGCCGGGCTGACTTTCTCGCCGCAGGTCAGGCCCTCGACCGCCCGCTGCAAGAAAGCCTGCTGGGAACTGCTGAGTTGGCCGAGATCCTCGGGCAATCGGCTGAAGGCCCGCCCGAACTCGGCCAACACCTTCCGCGCGTGCCCCGGTTCGAACAGATCGACGAGGGCTGCATTGTGCCGCTGGACGAGGTCGATCTCCAGCTCCATCAGGAAGCGGCTGAGGGCCAGCCAGAAGTCGTCGCGGACCAGCAGCAGGCAGATCAGCCGCGCGCCGTCGCAATGCCGCAAGGCCTCGACCAGCTCGCGGCGGTCGACCGCGCCGCGGCCGTGCAGCCATTGTTCGAACTGATCGAGCACCAGGAGGAGCTTCGCGCCGGCGGCCGGACCGCGCCCCCCGCGGAGCGAGGCCAGGCACTCCGCCAGGGTCGCCTGCCGCGGCAGCTCGGGAAAGCGGCGGAGGAGCTTCTTGAGCACCCGCAACTCGGTGTGCTCCGCCTCGGCCTCGACGTAGACGGACTGGATATGGGGCAAAAGCCGTGGCAGGAGCCCCGCCCTGACCAGCGACGACTTGCCGCAGCCGGAAGGCCCGTAAAGCACGCCCACGGCAAACGATTCCTCCGGGTCCTCCCGCTCGATGCGGACCTTCCACTGGCGGATGCTTTCGGGCAGCCCCTGGCGGTCGCGGGGCCCGGGGATCAGCGGCAGGAAGCTCTGCGAATCACACGCTTCAAAGGGCCGCAGGCCCCGGGGCACGATCTTCGGCGGCGGCTCCACGCCGGGCGCCAGCACGAGTGGGACGCGGCCGCCAGAGGGGGCGAACAGCGGCTGCCGCGCGGAATCCGCCAGGTGCTGGCGGAGGTCGTCGGCCAGGTCCCTGGCCGTCGGGTAGCGGTCGCCGGCGCGCTTGGCCATCGCCTTGATGCAGATCCGCTCCAGTTCCGGCGGGATCGACCCGTTGCACTGCCGTGGCCGAGGCGGTTCGATCCGCAGGACTTGCTGGAGGACCGGTTCGCCCCGGTCCGCAGCGAAAGCCTTGCGCCGCGTGATCATTTCATAGAGCACAACCCCCAGGCTGAAGACGTCGGACCGGGCGTCGACGCGGTGGGCTTCGCCGCGCGCCTGCTCGGGACTCATGTAGGCCGGGGTGCCGGCGAAACTCCGCCCCGCGCCCGGCCGCTCGCCGCTCAAAGCCAGGCCGAAATCGCCCAGGTAGGGCGTCCCGCGCGCGTCGAGCAGAATGTTGGCCGGTTTGACGTCGCGGTGGATCAGCCCGTGCTGGTGGGCGTAATCCAGCGCGTCGGCAACGGCGATGGCGATCCGCACCGCCTCCCGGAGGTCCAGCGGCGCGCGCTTGATCCGCGCCTCCAGATCGCTGCCGCGAATCCACTTGGAGACGACGTAGCAGCACCCGCCGGCGGTCCGGCCCGCATCGTAGACGGGAACCACTCCCGGGTGGTCGAGCCGCGCCAGGGTCCGCGCTTCGGCGAGGAAGGCCGCCAGGTTTGCCGGCCCGCTATCCGCCGGAACCTGCGAAACCTTCACGGCCACTTCCCGGGCGAGCTCGCCGTCCCAGGCCAGGTAAACGCGGCCGAAAGCCCCTTCACCGAGCAGGTGCCGCACACGGTAGCGGCCGATCAGCGACGGCAGCCAATCGCCGGCGGCTTCGGCGGCCGGATCGCCACCGCCCGCCGGCGGCGGCAAGGCGGCCGTGCTGCCGGAACCGGGCAATTCCCCGTCGCCGTCACTCCCACGACTCGCGGCGGCCACCTCGCCCCGCGCGTCGGCATCGAGGCGGGCCAGCGCGTCGGCGCAGCGGGCATCATCGGCCTCGTCGAGTGCACCTTCAATCCGTTGGCGCTTCTCCAACTCCCAAGCCAGCTCGGGCATGAGGGGCGGGTGTTCCACGGCGAACGACCCGGCGGCCGTCCACTTGCCGGCCCGCCGCCGCGCAGACTCCCAGGCAACCCGGCGGACCCCGTCCGCCCCGCCGCTCGCCGGACTGCTCTTTGCCGAACCGGACGACATGATCCGCCCATCGAAATAGGCAGGAGGAGAGCCGGCGCCGCGCGGCCGGCGACGGTCGTCCTGCAACGTGTCCCAATTGTCTGCCGCGGCAGCCATTCAGCCGCTGAAATATTGGCTCGATCGGCCCAGCAGCTCGCGAAGCCGTTTCCGCGCGCGGTAGGCCATCGCCCGCACGCTCCCTTTGGTGCTCCCCATTGCCTCGGCGATCCGATCGAGGGACTCGCCCTGGAGGTAGTAGCGCTCGATCACCTGGCGGTGATCCGCGGGCAAGGCGGACAGCGCTGCGCGCAACCGCCGGGCGTTGTCGCGCCGCTCGGTGCGGACGCTGGGGCTGGTTGCGTCGCCGGCGATTCCGTCGATCAGCGCCTCGCCCGAACCGCCCCGGTCGACGGGGGCCCGATCGCCGGCTCGCCGCTGGCGGTGCTTTGCCTTCTGCGCGTCCTTGACCAGGTTGTCGGCGATCGTTGTCAGCCAGGCGCGGAACGCCCCGTCATGCGCCGGCTGAAAACGGCCGATTCCCCGGGCGGCCCGCACCATCGTCTGGTGGAGAATGTCGGCGCCGGAGACGAGCGGCTCGAGCCCGCCCGGCAGCCGCCTGGCGATGTAATTCCGCAGGTCGTCGTAATGGAGCAAGAACAACTCCGCAAGGGCGGCGCGGTCTCCGCCAATCGCTCCGCGAAGAAGTCCGGATTCGAGATCCCCGACCGGCATCGTCGCTTCCTCCCCTTTCCGCCGCCCCCTGCCATCCAGCCCCCCGGCGGGGGACGCGATGGCCGGCGGCGACAATCCGCCGAACCGCCTGACTCTATTCTGACACCGGGCGGTATTCCGGGCAACATTTCTGGCGGCCATCGTTCGCCGGAGCAGTGACCAGCGACTCGCTTGCGGATCGGACACGTTCGCCGGCGGCGGAGGCCGGCCCCCTCCTCCGACGGCCCGGAGCTTCGCGCGGATCGCACTGCGATCAGGAATGCCCTTTTCTTGCGCTGACAACTCGGGGGTAGCCGGCGAGGTCCTTGATCGTGGTTTGCGGCAGCAGCCGCGAGTCGGCCGCGATCAGCCGGCAAACCGCGTCGTGGATCATCGGGCTGACTTCGATGAGCAGATGCCCGCCATCGGCCAGGCGCGCAGCGGCCTGTGGCAGGAGCCGCTCGATGATCTCGGTTCCCCGCGGCCCGGCCACGAGCGCCCCGCGGGGCTCGAATAAGCGGATCCCGGCCGGCAGTCCGTCGTACTCCGATTGGCTGACATAAGGCGGATTGCTGACGATCAGGTCGAACACCCGACCCTCGGGCAGAGCGGCCAACAGATCGCTTTCAAGCAGCTCGATTCGATCCTCAACGCCGTGGGCCGCGGTGTTCTCGCGGGCGATCCGAAGCGCGGCGGGGCTGATGTCGACCGCCGTCACGCGGCAATTGGCCACCTGCCGCGCCAGGCAGACCGCGATGACCCCGCTGCCGGTCCCCACGTCGCAGACGGCCGCGCCGCCAGCCACGCCTTTCGCCAGATCGATCGCCGCAACCACGAGGTGCTCGGTCTCGGGCCGCGGGACGAGCACGTCGGGGGTGACGCGAAAGGAGCGCGAGAAGAACTCGCGCCGGCCGACGAGGTAGGCCACCGGCGCGCCTTCGGCCCGCCGCCGGACCAGGTCGCGGAGCGCCGCCCGCACCGCCTCGTCCGGCTCTTCGTCGAATCGGGTGTAGAGGTCGATCCGCTCGCAGTCGAGCGATTCGGCCAGAAGCACCTCCGCGTCGAGGCGCGGCGATTGGGAACCGTGCCGTTTCAGATAGTCGGCGGTCCAGGAGAGGAGGCGGCCGACGTTCCAGACTTCGCCATGCACCATCGCACCGGGATTCCTTAAAGCCCCGTTCGTTGCCGGTTTCGCAGGAGGAAGACTCCCAGCCCGTGCGGAGTGTTCATGAGCCAATCTTCCAACCCGACGCGTCAGCGAGGACACCTGTAACCCGACGCGTCAGCGAGGACACACCTCCACCGCGACGCGCGAGCGAGGACAATGTCCCCCCAGCCGTCAGCCACGCGACCTGCCCCAAGCGGCCCTCGCCTCCGCGGCGGCTCACGCGGCTCACGCGCCGGAGCGGAGAATCTCCTGCTCGTGGACAAGCCCGGCTGGCAACTGCGAATCACTTGGCCGCGCCAAACTGATCGCGAAGCTGCTGGCGTTCGTATTCCAGAAGCCCGTCGATGATCGGCAGCAGGTCCCCGGCCATGATCGCGTCGAGCTTGTAGAGTGTCAAGTTGATGCGGTGGTCGGTGACGCGGTTTTG
>JAAYCB010000277.1 GCA_012744395.1 Pirellulaceae bacterium | reverse complement strand
CTTACGCTTCGGGTTACAGCGGCGCGCGACACATCGGAAAATTCCCGGCTCATGAATAATCCGGGTTCCTGTTTTGGCCCCCCGGGCCATGCGGGATCGAATCCATCGGATCAGCGCGCCGACTGGATGGCCGCAAGTTGCCGGTTGCCATGGTCAGACTGTTGCCGTTCTGGGTGCGCCCGGCACTGTCCCGTTGCCAGAAGCACCGGTTCGGCCAGGCCTGGTGGACCGCGCACAAGCCAGGGGCACACCGGAGGGATGGAGAGAGCCGGGGCGATTGAGGACGTGTCTCGGGGCCGTGGCCGTGCGCGCGGCGTGGCCGTGCTGGCTGTCTACAAACCGATTCTTGCAGATTTCTGCGGAGGGCGTATCATCTCCGATCCTGCTCGTCTCTGTCTCCCGCGGCGTGAAGCTCGCCGGGCGTTCCTCGTACTTCCAGACGGAAATGGGCACGTCGGCCTGCCCTTGGATTACGGAGCCGCGGAGCGGAAGACTTCCGCGACTCGCTTGTCGCCCGCGGTGTTTCTGGTGGTTCCGTAGTGTCCGGTGCTCGGATTGGTGCTCATGAACTTTCTCGTCGTTGCCGGCAGCGCATTGTAGAAGGCGAACACACTGCTCGGAGTGCAGAGCTCGTCCGCAAAGCCCGTGCAGACGTAGATCTCGCACTGGATGCGCGGGGCAAAGTTCACCCCATCATGGTAGGCGAGCGTGGCAGCCCGCCGAGGATCCGCTTCGATCCGGCGGATCTGTTCCTTGCCGCGGTAGCGGCCCGCCGAGTCGCGCCCCTGCTTGTAGCCGTTGTATTCGCACGCACTCGGCACGCTGACAACCGCCACCGTGACATCCTCATCCAACGCGGCAGCAGCAATCGCCTGGATGCCACCCAGGCTGCCGCCACGGACAACCAGTTCCTTGCGGTCCCACTCCGGGCGGCTCTTGACGAAGTCCAACGCGCGCATCACCCGCAGGAACATCTCGTGGCCAAACCAGGCATTGCGGTCCGTATCCCCGGCTCTTCCTCCCTCCTCGTACCACGTTTCTGCGATCTTCCTGTATTCCTCCGCCGTCTTGCCGGTCGGCAGACCGTGCCAACTGGCATACAAGGCGAGGACCCCCTGGGACGCCGTTTCAACCGCCACCGTTCGGCTCGCATCATTCCAGACCATGCTCAGATAGTCCACGCTGGCTGGCAGGCTTCCAGGCTTCGCGTCCGCGGGAACGGCCAGATAACCGGTCACCGGGGTGCGGCCAAGACACCCGACCTCGACGCGGTAGCACTTGACTCTGCCCCGATGAGCCTTGGGGACATCGACCTCGGCCAACTTCGCAGCGCGCGGAACCTCGTCCAGCTTGGCGCGGCAGGAATCCCAGTAGGCGTCAAAATCGGCGGGACGGCTGTCGAGGGCCTTGATCTCTTCGGGGTCGTACATCGCGCCGATTTCACCCACGATCGAGGGCTTCGCGCGGTGTTTGAAAACGCCTTCGCCTGCCCGCGGATTGCCGTCTTCGCCGATGATCTCAAAGCCGAAGTAGAGCCACCCCGGACGATCCATCGACGCCTTGATGGTCACGGGTCTGCCGTTGCAGACGAATTCGTCCCGTCTGAAGACGTCGCGTTCACGCTTCACGGTGCAGCGCAGCTTTTCACCTATAGCCGGCTTGCCGTCCTTCAAGAGCGTGGCGGTGCACGCCGTCTCTTCGCCAACCGTGTAGCAGCCGTCCCCCTTGTCCAGATTGACGTCGAGGGAATACCGGCCGAATGCCGGCGACGACGTGACTGCGAGGACCAGACTGACGAACGTCCCGAGTTTCATGTTCTACTCCGACGAGAGTCGCACGAAGGGGTGGAGTCTGCCATTGCGGCCGGGCTGTCGAGCAGCGCTCGGGCGGCCCGCTTCCGGTAATCCTATCCGTATCCGCCGTATTTCGCGACCCGTTCGGGCCGCATCGCGATGCGGCGCCACGACGCGTCGGGCGGGACCTGGTCGCCGGCGGCGAGCATCAGCCGCGGCGAGGCGAGGCGCGTCTCCAGCCAGCGCCGGACGCATGCGAGGAACGCCGCATCACCGCCGCCGCCGCCGCGGAACACGGTTGCCGGAATGCCGCCGGAGAGAATCAGGTCCGGTCCGGCTTCGGCGCGCATCTGGGCCGGCGTGAGCGCGAACGTTGGCTGCGGCCTAACCGCGTCGGCACAATCCACGCCGCACTCGGCCAGCCAACCGAGCACGCCGCGGCTCTCACCGTCGACGTGCACCGCCAGGCACTTGCCTGGCGCGTGCAGCCGCCGCGCGACCTCGGTGTAGGAGTCGCGGACATCGGCGTCGAAAAACGGCTTCGTCTGTAGGTTGCTGTCGTAGTTGTCGCTGATCATCAGGGTCTCGAACGGGTCGTCGAGCAGGGTGACGAGAATCCGCAGGTCGCAGGCGTTGACCGCCCGCACCAGCCGCTGCACCCGCTGCGGCTCGTCGTGCACGGCGAACACGGTCCGCTCCACGCCCATGTAGCGCGCCATCAGGTAGCCCGACCCGAAGTAGGGCAGTTGCGCGTAGGGATAGGCCAACGCGCCGAGGCTGTCTTGCCAAGCCCGGTAGAGCTCCCACTTGGGCCGGCAGCGCAATCGCTCCATGAGAAATTCGACGATCGGGAACTCGTCCGTCGATTCGAACAGGTATTTGCGAATCCCGTATGAGTAGCTGCCGGGGTTGAACACGCGCTGTTCGTGAATCGTGTCCAGCGGCGTAGTGATCCGCGTGGAGAACACGCCGCCATCCGTACGCGACTCCAGCTTGACCTCCGGATCCTCCGTAAACAGGGAGCTGAGGCGGTGCCGGACGTTTTGTTGACGTCCGCGAACAGCGCTGGTACGTTGATTGCCCGTCAGCCAGGCATGTCCGGCTGCCGTTTCCCCATCCAGGGGAGGTGCTCATGGGGGACCTGGTCCGGGAGTAACCGATGCGATCCGACCTTGTGCGATGTCTGTTTGTTCTCTTGGCCGCTGCGATGCTTGCGGCCGCACCGGCGAACGCGGATGAGTCGCTGGTCTTCATTTCGGCCTTCGCGCCCGCAGAGGAAGGCGCGATTCACGCCTTCCGGCTCGACTGCCAGTCCGGCCGCCTGACCCCGGTGTCTCGGACGGCGGACGTCGAGAATCCGTTCTTTCTGGCCGTGTCGCCGGGCCAGAAGTTCCTTTACGCGATCCACGCGCGGAAGTTCGGCGGGAAGGAGCATGAAGAGGTCGCCGCATACGCGATCGCCGCTCGAACCGGCCAGTTGACGCTGTTGAATCGGCAGTCGACGCTCGGCTCGGCGTCCTGCTATCTGGCGGTCGATGCGACCGGCAAGACGCTGCTCGTCGCCAATTATGCGACGGGCAGTGTGGCCTCGCTGCCCGTGCGGGACGATGGCTCGTTGGACGAGGCGGCGTCGTTCTTTCAACATGCGGGCGCGAGCGTCGATCCAGCCCGCCAGGCAGGCCCGCACGCGCACTCGATTGTGGCGAGTCTGGACAACCGGTTCGCCTACGCGGCGGATCTGGGGCTCGACGAGCTGCTGATCTATCGGCTCGACGCGGCTCGGGCAACGCTTGCGCCCAACCAGACGCCACGGGCGAAGACGCCGCCCGGCGCCGGGCCCAGGCACCTGGCATTCCACCCGAAAGGCAAATACCTGTACGCGATCAACGAACTCGCAAATTCGGTCACTCGATTCGACTACGACCGGCGGTCCGGGGCGCTCCGCGAGCGGCAGACGGTTTCAACGCTGCCCCGGGAGTATCAGGGAAAGAGCTATTGCGCGGACCTGAAGATCACGCCGGACGGCCGCTTCCTGTACGGCACGAATCGAGGGCACGACAGCATCGCGGCGTTTCGCATCGGCGACGACGGCCGATTGACGCTGGTCGGGATCGAACCGAGTCTGGGCAGGGGGCCGCAGAACCTGGCGATCTCGCCGGGCGGTGAGTTGCTCCTGTGTGCGAACATGCCCGGCGGAAACGTCGCCGTGTTTCGGATCGATCCCCAAACGGGCGGCTTGACTTCCGTCGGCCCGCCGGTCTCCATGCCTTTCCCGTCGTGCATCAGGCTGCTGCCAGCCGAAGCCGATGAATAGGGCCAGACGATCAGGAATCGCCCGCCGGCGGCGCCGCGGCGGCCGTTTGTCCTGCCGCGGCGCACGCCACGAGCGTGCCCCGACTTGCCAGAACACCCCCGCCGATTCATCGAGCACGAGCTTGGGATCACGCGTTGCGTTTGATGCCCGGCCTCATTCCTGGTTCCGCCAGTGCAGCCGGCACTGCAACGGGAAATCCGTCAGCATGCCGTCGCAGCCCGCCTCCTTGACCCGGTCCCAGAGCGCCGTGTTGCGACCGTCCGGCCCGGAACCCGAGAAGTTGAAGAGGGCCACTTTCTTCTTCTGGTGAACGCGCGACATCTCCTCGGGCGTAGGCACGAACGTCAGCAGCAGCACGTCCAGATCGCCGGCGGCCAACTCTCTGTCGAAGTCCTTCCGACCGACGTTCTGGCCGATGCGAAATGCCGGGTTATACGCTTTCAGACGCCGGCTGCACGCATCGTCCTGATCGAATGCGAAGCTCTCGCTGAGCAATCCATGCTCGGCAACCATCGACACCAACTGGCGCTCGCCTTCCCGCGTGATCCGCTTGATGTTAATCGCGATCATCGTCGGGCCGCGCCTCTCCCGGGAGACCATCGCCAGCACCTCGTCGAACGTTGGAATCCTCACGCCCTGGAAGGCCGGGTGGAACCAACTCCCCGCGTCGAGCTGCTTCAACTCCGCTACGCTCAGTTCGCCTACCGGTCGGTTGGGGCCGTTGGTCGTGCCCTGGAGTTTCTCGTTGTGGACGACTACGAGCCGGTTGTCGCGGCTCGAGTAGACGTCCAGCATCCGGTTGATGGCTGCAATCGTGGCGTTACGGGCGTGGACGGTCCTGGCCGGACCCTTCCGCGGCGCGGAACCACGCGGGAATCGCCGGCTCTCGGAAGGGGCCGGTCCGCAGGGCTTCGATCTGGGCGTCGTCGAGGGAGCCGTACCAATAGAGGGCAACGCCGTTGCCGGGCAGCTTCCGCTGGCAGAAGCCAATCAGGCCGGCCACGAGGCTCGCCTCGCGGCTGACCACCTTGCCCGTCTCCGTCTTCTCGTAGTTGCCGACGATGATCGCAGCCGCCTCGGGGCGCCTGAGCTGGGCGCGGATCGCTGCGATCTTCTGCCAGGAGAGACGCCGCCCGTAGTCCATGCTGTAGATCAGGTCCACCCAGCCCTCCTGGGCCCACCAGAAGTCGTTGCGGCCCTGCGTGCCCGGCATGTCGGTGGGGAGATACGGATGGCCGTCGACGCTGATCACCAGCTCTGGCCGGGCGGCGCGGGCTTGCGCGGAAAACGAGCGGACAATGTCGGCAACCGCGCCGTCCTGCCACTGGACGAGGTTCGGGTGCGGCCAGCCGCCCGGGCCGGTCTGTTTCATGTCTTCGAGCAAATCTCCGCCAAATTGCCGGCGGTACGAGGCCCGCGCCGCGGCGCTGGTCGATACACCCTTCGTACGAATGTAATCCAGGTTGATCCCATCGACGTCGTAACGCTGCACGACCTCGATCATCAGATCGACGGCGAACTTGCGGAATGCCGGATTGTGGACCTCGCACGCGCCGGCGGGCGTTCCTTCCTCGATGTAGGGCGCAATCGGTTCCCACCGCGGATCGGCGTAGCAGACGCAGAACCAGGGATGGACTTCAATCCCGCGGGCGTGCGCGACTTGAATCAGGTGCGCCAGCGGATCGAAGCCCGGCCGGTCCTCGCCGACGATCTTTTCGACGCCCGGCTCCATCGGCGTCCGCTTGCTCGGCCAGCGGGCGCCGCGGCCGTGCCAGACGCAGGGGATGTAGACATTGAAGCCGGCGCGGGCGACCCGCTCGATGACCTTTTCCGCCTCCCCGGGCGCTGCCCAGCGGCTCGATTCATCCAAGAGGGCGCGGCTTTCCAGAATCCGCCTGGCGGAGTCGCGCCGCGGCGCGTAGGGCTGCCGCAGCACGTCGTACAGCCAGGCCTCGCGCTGCCGCTCGACCGCCCGCCAGTTCGGTTCCTGCCCGCGGAACAGTTCCCGGACCTGCTCCTTGCTGAGCACGCGGTCGAGAATCGTGAGTTGGTCAAACACTCCGTCGGCCGAACGGCCTTTGGCCGCGGGCGTGCCGCGGTCGCTGCCGAGGTAGAGCGGAGTCCGCAGCGCTGGCGCGGCCTGGCAGGGGCGGACCGTCGTGGCGGCCAGCTCCCCATCGACGTAAAGCCGGGCCGAAGCCTGGTCCCTGAATTGCCAGGTGACGACGAACTGCCGCCACTGGTCCTTGACGAACGAAAGCGGGCAATTGCCGTGCAGGTAGAGCTGGTTCTGAAAGACCAGGTAGGTGTAGGGCGCGCCGGCCGGTTCCCACCAGCCGTCGCTGAGCACGCAGTAGCCCTGCTTGCCGTCGTCCCATCCCCAGGAGAAGAGCGTGTGCGACGGGCCGCCCGCGGTGGTCGACCAGTTCGGCTTGAACCAGAAGATGATCGTGCCCTGTTGGGGCAACAGCCGGCCGGATGTCGGAATTGCCAGGAAGCCGCCCGGCTTGATCTCCAGACCTTGGCCCCATTTGCCCGGCACGAGCGAGATGCCTTGCACCGGGAGGGCGGAAGACTCGGCGGCCGCTTCGGCCTTTGGCAGAGAGTCGAACCGGTCGAGAAACAGCGTGCCTTCGATGGGGTCCGGCTCTCCCTCAGCCAACGCCGCGGCAGACGCGTTCGCCGCCAGCGTCGCCAGCGCTGCAAGGGCCAGCGGAACGGCGCGCAGTCGCCGGGCGCCGCGGAGGCAGATCGTTTCGCCTCGCGAAAACACCGCGCGAAACACAGTCGCAAGACTCTTCATGAAAATTTCCTTCAACGGTGGCGGTGGTCTCTGCCTTTTGGACCGAGCCGGTTTGCTGACGGGGTTGCCCTGCTTCCGGTGGCCGGCTCGGCCGCGCGCTGCTTCCTGCGGCAAGCTTGATTCGTCGGCCTACTCGGCCGGTTCGACGATCTGCGGCGGGCCGGCGATGTCGAGGACAACGACCGAGGCGATCTTGTCGGGGGCTGCGGCCGGTAGGGCGATCGTCGCGCCGCCGTCGCCGCGGGCCGCCTGGAGCCGCTGGCCGCCGGCGAGCAGCGCGGCTCCCAGCGGCTGATTGGCCAGGCCGGGCAACACCAGCTGGCCGCTCTTGGGCCAATCGAAGACGTGGAGATAGAGCCGCGTGGTGCGGGGGTTGAGCTTCTTCTGCGTGCAGCGGCCCCAGTCGAGTTTTTCGAACGGGCTGGCCTCCGTGGCGTAGATCGACTGGCCGTTGATCCGCATCCACGCGCCGATGGCGCGCATCGATTTGACGCTCTCCTCGGGAATGCTGCCGTCGCCCCTCGGGCCGATGTTCAACAGGTAGTTGCCGCCCTTGCTGGCGATGTCGATCAGGTTGCGGAGCAGCGTCTCGTCGGATTTCCATGCCCGGTCGTGTTCGTTGTAGCCCCAGGTGGTGTTCATCGTCATGCACGTTTCCCAGTCGACGCCCGGCATGCCGGTGGCGGGGATGTGCTGCTCGGGCGTGATGAAGTCGCCGTACTGGGGGTCGAGTTGCGGGATGTAGCCGGCGGTGCCCATGCTCGCCCAGCCCGCCTCGGGGGAACGGAACAGGCGGTTGTTCATGATGATGCCGGGCTGTCTCGCTCGGGCGAGGTGCATCAGGTCGCCGGCGCGCCATGCCTCGTCGCCCTGAAAATCCTGCGAGCTGTAGTCCCACCAGAGGATGTCTATGCGGCCGTAGTTGGAGACAAGCTCGTCGACCTGCTGGCGGAGATAGGCCTGGTACCTGGCGTGGTCGCGCGCGCCGTTGGGGTACGGCTGGCCCCTGAGCGGGTGCGGCAACTGCTTCGACTTGGCGTAGGCGTACTGGTCGTGGTGCCAGTCGATCACCGAGTGGTAGAAACCGACGCGCAACCCTTCGGCACGGCAGGCCTCGACGATTTCCCTGATCAGGTCGCGGTTGAGGACGCGCCCGGCGTTGAAGTCGCCGGCCTTGGAATCGAACAGCCCGAATCCGTCGTGGTGCTTGGAGGTGACGACGAGATACTTGCAGCCGGCCTGCTTGGCGAGCCGGGCCCAGCCGCGGGCGAAATCGGCGGAGGGTTTGAACCTGGGAATCGCCTCCTTGGCGTAGGTCTCGGTGTCGGCTTTGACGCGCTGCTGGAGCCACTCCATGCCGCCGGTCGTGCCGACGGGTTTGCCTTGCCAGGTGCCGGCCAGTCCCGAGTAGAGGCCCCAGTGGACGAACATCCCGAAGCGGGCCTCGCGCCACCATTTCATCCGGGCGTCGCGCTGCTGCGGCGTCTCGGAGTAGCCGCCGGCGGCGGGGTTGACGCCCTCGGCGGCGCCGCTCTGCTGAGAGAAGGCAAGAATGAGGGCGGTACATATTAGGAATGCGGCACTTCTCATGATCCATCACCCTTTCATGCTGTTTTCGGTTCGTCTTTCCGGCGGTCGTCGCCGGCGCTTGATTGTAGCCGCGCCGCGCGCCGGTGTCAGCAAGTCGCGCGGCAGCCGACGAGTTTTGTCCGCGGTTGCTTGCCCTGCGGGAAATCCGTGGTCTAATGAGAGACGGCCGAGCAGCCCGATGGCGAGCCCCGCGCCGGGGGACGAAAGGAATGACCTGATGAGAAGAGTTTTTGCTGCGTTGGCGATGGTGTCCCTGGCGGCTGTGCTAACGGCGGCGGAGCGAGAGGGTTTCTCCCCGCTGAAGAACCCGACCGCCGACGGCGATTACGGCATCTGGTACGTCTGCACGGACCAGGCCTACACGGACCGGGGCGGCTACGAACAGACGTTTACGTTCGTCGATCCGTGCGAGTCGCTGTTGAAGCGGGCGATGGCCGCGGTTCTCGGCGCGCCTGCCAACGGTCAAGTTCGCGGAGAGAATTCACCATGATCAGTAAAAGCGAGTATGGTCACCGCGGTGCCCATGCACACCTCGTGATTTCCCTCGGCTCACTCTGGCTGCTGTTTGCCGCGCCGGCCCTCTGGGGCGCCGACGCGATTGACCTGGCGGTGCCGCTGCCGCCGGGCGAGACGCCGCTGGCCGACGTGGGCATGTATCGCGTCTTCTGGCAGTCCTACGGGGCGGAACCGGTCGCCATGCCGGTTTCGTGGTCCGGGCATTTCGAACCGCGAGCGGGCATTTCCTATCAGGACTGGGGCCGCGTCCTGGAGCGGCGCGCGCTGCTCATGCACTCGCCGTGGCACGTGCCGCCAGGCAAGACCTGGGTCGACTATGAACTTGCGCTGCCGCCCGAGCGGCCGATCCGGCTGAAGTTCGGGATCGCGATGGGGCCGGACGTGGCCCGGCCCGGCCGCAGCGACGGCGTGACCTTCGCGTGTTACCTGAGGGCGGACGGCCGCGAGCGGGAATTGATGCGGACGCATCATGCCGAGGCCTGCTGGCTGGACTTCGATTTCGACCTTGCCGCGTATGCGGCGAAGACGGTCCTGGTCCGCTTGCAGGTCGAACCCGGGCCGAAGAACAACGCATCGTTCGATTATTCGTTCTTTGGAGACGCCCGGATCACGGTCGGCGAGGGAGGATCGCAGCGATCGGAGACGCTGCGGCGGTTGACAACGACCCGGGCGTACCGGGCCGCGGCGGGGGGGGACCTGACCAGGCTCGCCAACCGCGCCGATCAGGGCGTTCTGCCCGGCAATCTCCTGGCGTATACCAATCGCCTGGAGCAGGAGGGGGCCGCCTGGCGGTTCATCTATGAGGGGGACGATTGCCGCGTGGTCTACGATTGGATGCCGGCAACCGGCACGCTCGACGACTTCCGCGTCCGCGTTGATGACGCCAGGCCGCTTGCGCCGGCCTATGGCGGCGGCTTGACGGCCGCGGTCCAGCAGGCCGAGAAGAGCGAACAGATCGCGCTGCGGGGCGGCCGGGCTCTTGAGGTTAAACGCGAGGATCAGCAGCTCCACGTGCTCTGGGAGTACAAGGTTGGAGGGCGGGCCGTGCGCGCCGCCTGGACTTTTGGGATTCTAGGCAAGGCCCTGGCCGTCTCCGTGCGCTGCGAGGAACCGCTGCTGAGCCGGTTCTCGCTGGGCGACGTGGGGCTGGCGCCGCTGCGGAGGACGTTTCCCGTGCCCTACTTCGCCGGCCACGTGGCGTACCTGCCGGCGCAGAACGTGTTTGTCGGCCGCTGTTTGGACTGGACCGCGTCGCACGCCTCGCGCTCTCCGCAGGGCGTGGCCGACTACGATCCGAAAACCGATGGCACGCGGAATCCCCTCGTGGAGACCGGCTATGTCGCCGTGTCGCCGGAGGTGGGCGAGGTGCTGCCGAACATACCGCACCCGGCGTCGCCCTACCGGGCGCTGCTCGGCCCGCGAATCATGCTCGACATTTGGGGCCATCACCGGGGCACGTACCAGGGCGACGCGGAGAACCTGTTGGCATTGAAGGACCATGGCGTCGACCACCTGGCGATCATTTCGCACGTCTGGCAGCGGTATGGATACGACGTGAAGCTGCCCGATCATCTGCCGGCAAATCCGGCGTATGGCGGCGACGAGGGCATGATCGTCTTCGGCAAGGCGGCCAACGAGTGCGGCTACATCTGGTCGCTGCACGAAAACTATATCGACCTCTATCCGGACGCGCCCTCCTATGACCCCGCGGCGCGCGTCCTGAGAGCCGACGGGACGCCGTCGCCGGCCTGGTACAACCCGGGCACGAAGATGCAGAGCTTCGGCCTGAAGTGCAACCGGGCGCTGGGCTATGCCCGGCAGAATTCGCCCGAGATCCACCGGCGGTTCAAGACCACGGCGGGCTACCTCGACGTGCATACCTGCGTGCCGCCGTGGCATCAGTTGGACCACGAGGCGGATCAGCCGCTGGCCGCGATGGCGCTAACGAAGGTCCAGTGCGACAGCGAGTTGTTCCAGTTCATGCGCGACACGCACGGCGGCCCGCTGTTCGGCGAGGGAGCCAACCACTTCTACTGGGCCGGCCGGTGCGACGGAGTCGAAGCCCAGGTCCGCGGCGGCGAGGACCACGCGCCGCTCGTCGACTTCGACCTGCTCAAGATCCATCCGCAGATGGTCAACCACGGCATGGGCTACTACGAACGCTGGTTCCGCCGCGGCTACGACCATCGCTGGGGCCACGACACCGGCAGCATGGAGCAGATCGACAAGTACCGGGCCCAGGAGCTCTCTTACGGCCATGCCGGCTTTGTCGGCGCGGCCCAGGTCGACAATCTCCCCTGGGTGATACGCGAGCACCACTTGATGCACCCGGTGCAGCGGCTGTACGGCACGGCCCGGCCGACGGAGATCCGCTATGAGGTCGATGGCCAACGCGTGACGGCCAGCGCCGCGCTGGTTGCTGGAGACACCTTGCGGCAGCGCGTCTGTTATGAAAGCGGGCTGCGGCTGTGGGTCAACTGGCGGGCCGAGCCGTGGCAAGTCGAGGGCCGCCTGCTGCCGCAATGGGGCTTTCTCGCCCTCGGGCCGGAGACCGAAGCCGGCACCACCCTTCGCGACGGCAAGTGGGCCGACTATGCCGAGTGCCCGGAATACGTCTTTGCCGACGCCCGCACCTGCTTTCCCCTGCCGTATCGAACGTCGCGGAAAGACATCCAGCCGCGGCTCCGCGAGTGCAAGTACGTTGGCGGAAGCCGGGTCCGGGTGACCTACGAGTGGGTTGTGAACGACACCCTGGATCAGGACTATCGCTGTTTCGTCCACGGCGTCCGCGCGGAGAGCGACAACCCGGAAGGCATCGACTTCCAACAGGATCACGCCCCGCCGAAGCCGACCGGTCAGTGGCGAAAGGGAGAGACGATTGTCGATGGGCCCTACGAACTTTCGGTGCCCGCCGAACACGACGCCTACGACCTGGTCATGGGGCTCTACCGCGGCCAGCGCGTGCGGTTGCAGGGTGTTCAAAGCGGCGGCGACCGGATCCTGGTTGCGCGGTTGAAGCTCCAGCGGCAGGACGGCGAGATCACGGGCATCACGGCGGAGAAGGTGACTGCCGAGAGCCAGCCGGAGACCGCTGCGGAAGCCGATTTCACCGCCCACCTGAACGCAGCGGGCACGTGGATCGATTTCGGCAAGGTCGCCACGGACGGCGCCGTGAAGATCGCGCGCGAGCGGGAGCGGCTCGTCGTCTTTCCGTATCCTCGCGAGAAGCG
>JAAYCB010000276.1 GCA_012744395.1 Pirellulaceae bacterium | reverse complement strand
TGTCCCTTCGGGACGGATCGCAAAACGCGGTCGGAAGTCCCTCTTCACCGGCGCCCCATCGTTGCGTACTGAAAACAGAGACTCGCGACCGTCTATTGGTCCGCCTTGGGACAAAAACTGAAAACAACGCCGAGGTGGTGGCGGCTAAGGTTTTCACCTCGCCAGGCCCTGGGGCCATGGCACGCTCCAGGAGGAGAATCCCGGCACGCCCCTGCGGCTGGTGCGGCGGACTGGCCTATCCGGCCAACAGCAAACTCGATTGGGAAAACGACGTCTGGCTGCCGTGGTTCGACTACTGGCTCAAAGGCAAACCGACGGACGTGCTCAAACGGCCGGCCGTGCTCTACTACCTGATGGGCGATGTCGATGACCCCGAAGCACCGGGAAACAAATGGGTCGCCGCCGAGGATTTCCCACCCAGGTCGACCGCGACTGCCTATTACGCCCACTCCGACCACTCGCTCCGGACAGAACCGCCCGCGATGGAAGATGCTTCGATCGGGTACGTCTACGCTCCGCGGGACCCCGTGCCGACGGTCGGTCGCGTGCATGCGCGCCTGCCGGTCAAAGGGCCCTACGATTCCGGCTCTTCACCGGCGGTGGCATACTCGCGGTAGAGCCGGTCGATTTGTGCCTCTTGCGGGTCATATTGGAGCCGTGCGGCCCGATGATCGGGTAGAGATCGGTTTCTCGTATCCGGGAAAAGACGTACTCGGTGAACAGCGTGCCGCCGATCAGCACGGGGCAGCGGTCGTCCAACCGGTCGATCGGAACACGGTCCGCCGGCTCGGCGGCGGGATCGTCGGCCGCTCGGGCGACCGGCGCGCCTGGAACCAGGAATATTGTGAGTGCGAACACGCGTTTCGCACGTTGCATGGCTGACTCCCCACACTCGATGAGAAACAAGAGTACAAAACGCCGCTGGTTGACCGGACCTCGGCGCTTAAAGCAAATCCTCCAGCCGCTCGTAGTTCTTTCTTGCCAGCCCGTTCTCGTTGTAGGGCGCCTCGCCGCCGGTCCGATCGCGGATATCTTGGTCGATGTAGAACTCGTTGTACGGCTTGAACCCGGGAATCGTCAGCACGTTGACGAACACGTCGAGCCCGCGGTGGCCCACGCCGGGCGGAATGTACACCAGATCGCCGGGGCGGAGCGGGTGCTGCTCGTAGCGGCGAAGGTCCCTCAGATCGGGAAAGACGCGGATCGAGGCCTTCCTCCCCTTGGTTTCCAGCCCGCACGAACGGGGATCCAGAACCAGGTAGATTTCCGTCTGGGGCAGACCGCCGATCTTCGGTTTGGGTGGATGGAAATGCGTCGACGAGAGTTCGCTGGGAACGTTCACCACGTGGGAGTTGACGAAGTTCACGCCGTCGCCTCGCTGGCCGGGAGAGTCCAGGTACCAGGTCAGCGGCAACCGGCGGAAGGGGTCGAAATCAAAGCTACAGCCGCCGGCGGTGTCGACCAGGTAGCGGAGCCGCCGGGCCGTGGAGATATGGCTGGTTTTCCGGTCGATCTTCTCCACCGCCAGGCAGCGAAACCGCCCGCGGACCGCAATTTCCTCCCCGCCGCAGGCGATCAACTGGTCGCCCGGCCTGATCGGCTCATGGCCGCCGGCCAGTTTCGTCGAATGGCCCACGTTTCGGTAGAACCCGAACAAAGCGACCAGGTCGGCTTCGACGCGCTCGTCGTCGGCCCACGGCCGCTCGATATGCTCCAGGTTCCAGAGTTCGACGGCGAAGTCCCCGTGAAACACGCCTCCCTGCCAACGATTGAGGATCGCCTCGACGTGGCCCGCCGCCCTGGCCGACACGGAGGAAATCCCCGCCTTCAACCGGCGCAGCAGCCCGGCGAACGCCGGATCGATGCTCTCCGTCTTGTACTCCGCGGGCAGCGGCTGGCTGCCGCCTTCCTGGGTGCGGTATCCCTCGGGCAAGAATACCACGCCCGCGCCCCCGTAAACCCAGAACACCTTCATCCCGCCGTGATCGGCGCCGAGGGCGCGCTGGCCGTCGACCTCGATCAGGCTGAGCTTCATGCCGGGATAGTCGTTTGCGAAGAGATGCTTGACCTCGCCGAACGCTCGGGCGTCGTCGAGATGGATCTTCCGCAGCGGGCTCCTCGGGCCTGCCGGCCCGGCGGCATAAGCACTCCGCCGGCGGAATCCCGCCGGGAGCCCGAGGAATGTTGCGGCCGCGGCCTGCGCGACAAACCGCCGTCGTGTCCAGGGCATGGGGTTTCTCCGCGTAAGAAACGTGGAAACCAGGACCGGTTGCCCGCCGGCTACACCTTCTTGGGCAGCAGGTAGGGCGCGCGGTAGAAACCTTCAACAATCGCGTTGGCCTTGTCGTGGTTCTTGAATCGCTCGTTCTCCGTGTCGACATCGAGCCACTCGCCGAGGGTGATCGTGGGGGAATCGACGTCGATCTCGTGGGCCTTCAAATGCTCGACGAGGCGGTCGAACATCTCCACCAGGAGCGGCGCTGCGGCAATCCGCTCGCGGACCTCCGCCTGCGAGGCGAGTTTGCCCACACGGTGGGAAATGTTGCCCAGGTGGGTCACCGTCGTCGAGCGATGGCCCTCGTAGATGTCGGCGTCGAGGTCCTCCTGGCGGCGGCTGCGGACGGCGGCGATGAAGTTCTGGAAGATCTCCTCGCCGCCCCCGAAACTCTTGATCTTCTTGCCGCCGTGGTCAAACACCTGGCCGCCGCGGATCAACGCGTAGCCCCCTTCGCAATGGGCGCAGACGTCGGTGCGGGAGCCGCGGAACGTGGGGACTTCGTTCGACCCCTTGGCCGCGCGCAGGTTGTGGACCTCGTAAAGGACGGGCGCGGTGGGGAAGTCGTAGTAGATGATCTGCGTATTGGGCACGTCGCCGGCGTCGTTGAAGACGAACCGCCCGCCGACGCTGATCGTCCGCCGCGGCATCTCCGGCTCGTTGAGCAGCCAGCGGGCGATGTCGATCTCGTGGACGCCCTGGTTGCACGACTCGCCGTCCCCCTTGTCCCAGGTGAAGCTACAGTCGTACTGAATCCGGTCGCGATAGATCGGGCCGTTTTCGGCCGGGCCGCACCAGAGGTCGTAGTCGAGCGTGTCCGGAATCGGCAGCGGGGTGTCGCGCTTGCCGATCGAGGTCCGCGGCTTGTTGGCGTAGGCCGTCACGTATTGGATCTTCCCGAGCTGGCCGCTTTGAATATAGCGGATCGTATCGATCGCCGCTTGAGTCGCGCGGATCTGGGTGCCGATCTCGACCAGCCGCTTGTATTTCCTGGCCGCGGCGACCATCAATTGGCCCTCGCGGATGTAGTGGCTCAGCGGCTTCTCGACGTAGACGTCTCTGCCCGCCTGGCAGGCCCAGATCGTCGGCAGGGCGTGCCAGTACTGCATCGTCGCCACCGAGACGACGTCGAGCTCGGCCTCCGCAATCATTTTGCGAACGTCGATGTATTGGGCCGGATCGTTGTTGTACTTGTTGTTGATCTTGGCGGCGGCGGCGGCCAACCGCTGGCAGTCCGGATCGCAGACGGCCGCCACGGCAACCCCTTCCTGCGAGGCGAACCGATCGACGTGGTAGCCTCCGCGGTTGCCGAGGCCGACGATGCCGACGCGGATCGCCTCGTTGGCGCCGAGCACGCTCGACGCGGCGACGCGGGGAAGGCTGACCAGCGCTGCGGCCGCCGCCGAGCGGCGGAAGAACTGCCGACGTGTCAGGGACATTTTCGTTTCTCCCGGGCAATTGAGGTTGATCGAGTCTGGCGGTCGGCCATCAAGGCGAATCACCCCAGCGCCGCCCGCTCGGCGATCGTTCCAGGCGCGAGGTGCATCGGACGCGGCACCCCGCGAGCCAGTCTACCCGCGGACAAACGGCGCGGTCAACAAAGCGCGGCCGTCCCGGGCTGGTCCGCTCCGCACCACCCCACGGCGCAAGCTCCCCGGGCGCGGTCACGGCTGGCCGGCGCGCGTGCCAAAACGCATTGGGGGCGCGCCCCGCTGGTGGGCGCCAACGTCGGGAGCGCTCCCCGTGTAACCGCTGCTGAAGTTGGGGAGCGGCTGGCCGGCGGCCGCGCCGGGGCTGGTCGGAGCGAGTTGGAATCGCCCGGTCCCGGTCGCCGGGTCGAAGCCGGCGGCGGGTTCATAGACCGGTTCGCCCCGCACGCCGTGCGCTTCGTGCCCCTGGGGGACGCGGCCATTGTAGAGATCGTAGTCGAAATCGTTGTCCGTATTCTCCTTCGCCTCGCTGGCGCTGCGGCCGTCCGGCGACCGCACGTGGAGGATGTTGTTGCGGGAGACGGCGTGCTTGACGATCCGGTTGCCCCCCAGCGCGCCGGTCGGCAGCCACTCGTCGGACCGGAAAATCGTATTGTGGAAGATGTACATGTGGCCGGTCATCCAGTGCTCGCCGCCGGCGTAGCCCATCTTGAGGAAATACCCGCCGCTCGCGCCGGGCTGCCACTGGCTCCGCGCGACGACGTTGCGCCAGATGTAGAGCGGCCCGATCGAGGCCGCCGCATTGCCGATCATCATCATCGATTGCGTGATGTAATTGTCCCAGACGCGGACGTTGCGGCTGCCCCCCTCGACCTCCAGCCCGTCGTCCCAGCAGTGGCTGACGAGGTTGCCGTAGATGTCCGAATCCGCGCCCGGCGACCCCCGGTAGCTCCCGTTGCTGCCGCCGCCGATGATGTCGTTGTACATGTGCTCCATGTCCGAGGTGCACTCATTGTAGCGGATGACGTGGTTTCCTCCCGTGTTGAACAGCGAGATGCACTGCGGTCCCATCGTGTGCGTCGGATATTTCGGTTCATACCACGTGCTGCCGTCGTAAGTCGGGTGGTGCAGTTTACAGCGCTGGATGACCAGGCGCTTCACCTCGGCGACGCGCGAATAAATCGCCGAATCGTAGTCGAAGCCGAATCCCGTCTTGGGATTCAGCCGGCCCCAGTCCGAGACATCGCAGTCTTCAATGACGATATCGTGCCCGCCGTCGATGCGAATCGCGCCGATCGGCGATCTCGCGATATTACCGGCCGCTCCGGCGCCCTTGAGTGTGAAGCCGCGCACGATCACGTACGCGGCGTCGATCACGATGCACGCGTCGTGCTGGTGGCGGACGTCGATCGTCGCACCGCGGCCGTCGTAGACGCGCCAGGCGTCCGGCGCGCCCGACTCGGTGATTGCCAGCGGCTCGCCGCTCGAGGAGGCGCGGACCGTCTGGCCAAGGGGAAACTCCTCGCTCCAGGTGGTCGCGGCCAGCCTGGCGGTTGTCTGCGTGCCGGCCAGCGCCAGTTCGATTTCATACGTCGTGGCCGGTGCAAGGTGGACGATGCTGCCGCGATAGTCGGCCAGGTCTTCCTCGGTATCCGGGATCGGGTTGTAGCGGATCGGCAGCCCCCCGCTCCAATCGGCCGCGCCCTGGCGCCGATAGCGAACCGCGACCTCCTTGCCGGCGGCCCCGCCCGCGGGCGACCAGTAAAGACCCAGGCAATGGAACGTGGGAATCGCCAGCCCGTCCGCCGCTCGGTCTTGAGCATCCGCGCCGGCGGCGCCACGCGCGCCGGCCTGGCCGTAAAGCGCTAGCACGACCAGGACAATCGCCAGCCGGTAAATCAAGTTCGTCGCTCTCATCGCCTGCTCTCCGATTCTTGTCGCATCGGCCGTTCTCGGCCGGCGCGGTCACTCAGGGTGTTGATCGATACACTCAGCCGGCATCCACCTGCCGCAGAACCGGTTTGCCATCTTGCAGCGCCGCCGTATAGACGCTGCCGGCGGCCCGCGCCTGGAGGGTTACCGGCCCGAGTTCGGGAATCTCCACGGCCGCCGGCCCCTCGACTCCGTCCGCGGCCCAGGCGGTGATCAGCCACTTCCGCTCGCCGGGCATCTTGCGGGCGAGCACGCGCCGGTTCGCCTGGCCGGTGGGGAACTCGTAGGCCGGCTGGTCCGTGACCTTGGCGTGCATCTTCGGGCCGGGCAGCAGGTCGCCCCGGCGGAGGAAGGCTTCCTGGTGCGAAAACAGCGCATGGACACGGCCCAGGATGACCATCTGCGCGAGGTATTGCGGCGGCTTGTCCGGCGAGAAGGCGGCGTCGAAACCTCCCTTGGGGTAGGAGAAATAGCCGGCCACCGCGCCGATCATGCCCTCCGTGTACAAGCACTTGAGGAAACCCTCGTAGAGGCGCAGATCACCGAAGGCCTTGGCGTTGCCGTCGATCGGCCCGGCGGCGTCCCAGACCGGCAAGGCCGGATCGTTGGCGTCCTGCTTGTAGCCGGAGCAGACGTAGTCGTAGCTGTTCTTCATGCCGAAGCTCAACTCATACCCCTTGGCGCCGAGCGCCTGGGTGAGCATGTCGTCCTTGCCGATCCAGCCGGAGTTGTAGTCGTGATAATAGTACTCGTTCGTTGCAATGTCCGCGCAGACGCGCATCTCGGAGTAGTCCCACGACCAGTCGTCGTGGTAGGTCTCGCGGGCGCCGCGCCGGTGCGTGCCGCCGCCGCAGGTGTAGAAGACATAGAGCAGGCGATCGGGGGTCGCGGCCCGGACGGCGTCCGCGACGGCCTTCTGCTCGCGGGCCTTCTGGCGTGAAATGTAGCGGTACCAGTCGATCTCGCCCTTGGCCGCGACGACCCGCGGATCCTGCTGCCAGTACTTCTGGGCCCAGCCCAGGACGTTCAGCCCGTACTCGCCGCCGTTTTGGATGATGGCGATCGGGCAGCGCGTGCGGAGCCTGGCCAGCCCGGCGGCGCTGAGCTGTCCGGCCTGTTGCAGACAGTCGTCCGGCATCTCCGGACTGAGGCTCTTCTTGTTCCACTTGTCGGCAAGGAATTCGCCCCGCGCGTCGCGGAGATACGCCTCCGGCGGCATGTCCTTGGGGAACTGGCGGTCGAGCAGAACGCCGAGCCTGTATTTCCGCGGGTCGGCGGCGACCAGCGCCAGGCAGCGCCCGTTGCGGCCGCCGGGGTTGGCCAGCGCCTCATCGGCAACCTTCTCGCTGACATAGCCGGAGAACTCCACGGCATAGCCCCACCGATCGGCAAGCTCCTTGGCGACTTCGAAGGACATCGCCCAGCCCCAGCGGGCGAGCGGCGGCAGCGTGGAGTCGGGAGCGAAGTCGGGGGGCGTCTGGGCCTGGAGCCATTCGAGCGGCTTGACCGACTCCTGCTCGGCCGGCGCGGCGGACTGCTCCGCGGCGTGTGCGCCGCCGGCGGGCGGCCAGAGACAGGCGGCCGCCGCGGCCAGGCCAGACAGTAGTGCGCGCGATCGCTTGCAGACAGGTTTCATGGGAGATTCTCTCTCAGGGATGGAAAGGGCGGGCCCAGGGTGGTCTCGGGCACCTGCTCGAGCACGCGGCAGGCAGCTCCCCCGCTGGCAACCTGCAATTATCGTGACGCCGGCGAAGATTACCAGATGTCTCCAATCGCGAGGAGGATCGCGACTTCGGCCAGGCTGCCTGTCTGAACGGGACGGCTTGACGCGCGGCTATCGAGCGCTACGATTCCTCGGTCCGGCGGGCCGGGGCGTGGAATCGGAACGCATCCTGCTCGTCGCGGAATCCGATCCGGCAGATGGAATGCGAGGCGCTCGCGGTGAGTTCATTTTCCTGCCCGAATTTCGAGATGGAGCGAGACTACTGTATGCGGTTGCGCACCGACTGCGTGCCCGGCCGCCCTGGTTGCGTGCTCGCAAAGAACTCGGTGTTCGCCGTTCCCGCGGACGAGCGCATCGGTGAGAAGGAGGAGGCCAAGCGGCGAGGGTGCGCGCGTCCGGGCGATTCTCAGCAAGGCACCTGAGAATCCGCTGAAGCGCCCCCCTCCCCAGAATCCGGCCGGCCCGCCCGGCGGATCCTTCCCCTGCAAATCCCGCCGGCTCGCCCGGCGGATCGTTCGGCTTCCCACTATTCCCACCCGGCTCGCCCGGCGGATCGTTCGGCTTCCCACTATTCCC
>JAAYCB010000028.1 GCA_012744395.1 Pirellulaceae bacterium | reverse complement strand
CGCCTACGACACGCTCCATCCGTACGTTCATCGGCCGGGCGTGGAATCCGACATGGCGCTGCTCAACCCGATGGAGTACCACGCGTCGACCAGCCCGCTGATCCAGATGCTGGAGAAGGGGCATCACGGGGTGAAGCTGGCCGAGCTGAGCCGCCAGTCGCGGGAGCGGCTCTACGGGTGGATCGACCTGAACGTGCCCCGCGCCGGCAGTTGGAATCCACCCCCCTTCCACGAGCGCGATCAGCGCAAGCGGCGCTGCGAACTGGCCGAAGCGCTGGCCGGCAACGGCGATGATCCGGAAGGCGAGTTCGCCGCGGCGGCCGAGGCCTTCCGCAACCGGACGCCAGCCCCTTTCCGCGCCCCGCCGGAAGAGCCGGTCCAGCCCGACGGACTGGCAGCCGCCGGCTTCCCCTTTCCGGCTTCCGAGGCGCGCCGGATGCAGCGGGCCAACGGTGCGAAAGCGCCGCTGGTTCTCGACTTGGGCGATGGAGTCACGATGACGTTGGCCCGGATTCCGCCCGGCGAGTTCGTGATCGGCAGCCTCCAGGGCGCCGCCGATGAACGGCCCCGCTCGGTGGTTCGGGTGAGCGAGGCCTTCTGGATGGCCGTTACGGAGGTGAGCAACCGCCAGTACGCGCGATTCGATCCGCTGCACGACACGCGCTACATCGACATGCATTCGCTGGATCGAGTCGTTCCCGGGCACATCGCCAACCACCCCGATCAACCCGTGGCGCGCGTTTCCTGGTCGGAAGCCCTGCGGTTCTGCCGTTGGCTGAGCGAGAGAACGGGCAGATCCGCGACCCTGCCCACCGAGGCCCAATGGGAATGGGCGGCCCGAGCGGGCACGGAGACCCAGTTCTTCTACGGCACGGCGGAGACTGACTTTGGGCAGTTCGCCAACCTGGCCGATCAGGGCCTCCGCTGGTATCGGATGGGATACGATGGCCCGAGCACGTTGCAGCGGCGTTACCCCTACCCGGCCGAAATGAATTTCCCCCTGCACGACGAACGATTTCGCGACAACTGGTTCGTTGTGGACTATACGGGTCGCACCACGGCCAACGCTTGGGGGCTGCAAGACATGGTCGGCAACGTGAACGAGTGGACGCGCAGCAGCTACCGGCCGTACCCTTACGTCGACGAGGACGGCCGGAATGACCAGGCCGGCTGCGACCGCAAAGTCGCCCGCGGCGGCTCCTGGGCCGACCGCCCGGCGGACGCCGGCGCTTCCGTCCGCCGCGCTTACCAACCGTGGCAGCAAGTCTATGACGTCGGCTTCCGGGTGATTGTCGAAGGCCCGCCGCGGGGCGGCCCACTCACCTTGCAGCGGCCATCTCCCCAGCCTCGCGTTCGGCGTGGAACCCTTGCGGGAGCAGGCCCTTGACGCGCTCGATGATCCGGTCCTCCATGGCCGGCTCAAGCGTCTCGGGCCGCCCGAACGTGACCTGGCTGCTGAGACTGTTGCGCGGCTCGTAGCCCCCCTCGGCAATCAGCCGCTTGGAAACCACGTAGCCCGACACCTCGTTGGCATAGGCCGTGACCCAGAGGCGGCTCGCGTCCAACTCGCGCTTCAGCCGCAAGGCGTAGTCGACGACCACCTCGTTGGAGAGAAATACCATCGCCAGATCGTCGCCGAATGTCCAAACCACGATTGGATAGGCCCTGGACCTTGGCGCGCGGCCCTCCTTCTCCAGCTTGTCGCGCGGGGCCCTCGGGGCGCTCGACGCGCCGGCCGCCCCCCGCGCGGCCTCCGGGTCGGGCGCCTTGGCATACGGAATCGCCAGCACCGTGCTCCGGGCTGCCAGCACGGGTCGGATCGGTATCCAAGGTCCGGCCAGGAGGCGGCTGACTTCATCGGCCAGGGCCCGGCCGTGCTGCTCGCAGAGGGCGACCGTTCCGTGCGGGCAGGGGTCGGCGTCGGCCCCGCAGCCGATCGTGATCATCGCCAACACGCCCGGCTGATCCGACTCGATGCACTCCTGCGCGCAGCCCGCCCAATCGCCATGAATCTGCGTGAAATTGCCCCGCAGCGTCGTGTTGTGGCAGGCGTAGTTCGCCACCAGGGCGACCACTCTGCCATCGCGCGAGACTTTGAGCACGGCCAGCTCGTGATCGACCGGTGCGTCGGGCACGCAGCCGAAACCCGACCATTTCCCGTCGGTGAGCACGCGCCGGTTGCCCGCGAACCCGACCGCGCCGCGCGCCAACTCCAACCGCGCCGGCTGCCGGTTGCCGAGCGCTTCCTTGACCACGCCCGTCAGCCGGTCGGTCAACAACTCGGCGTAGCGGGCGAGCCGATCGCGCTCCGCCCCTTCGATCGAACCCATGCCCTTCAGATTCGGGCCGGAGTGATTGTGGGCATTGCAGAGCACGAACCGCTCGGGCGCGATCCGCGCGGTCTCGGCGACGCGCTGGAAAACCGTCTCGCGAAGGTCGCTGGGCACGGAGCCGCAATCGACGGTCAGCAAGACGGCCGGCCCTTCCCCCGCGTCGTCGCCGATCGCCATCGCCGTCGCCTTCAAACGCCCGGCCACCCCCTCCGACTCGGTCTTGCGCGCCGCGTAGCCATACATCCGCACGGGCGTCTCGGGGGTAATGTCCACTTTGGCCAGGCCGATCGGGACGGCGGTCGGTGGGGAAGACTCCCCCCCATGGGACACGGCGGCCAGCCCCGCGGCAGCCAAGACACAGACCAAGCACGAACACATCCATCGGTACAAAACCATGACTTGATCCTCCGATTGTGGCGGACTGGGAACGACTAACCAGCTTCGCGCCAAAGATAACCGCCCGGGGCACTCCGGTCCACTGCCCCGCGCCCTCTCCTGGTTCCCAAGCTCCAGCTTGGGAACCAGGCAGCAGGAGGATCAGGCGGCAGGAAAGACTGAACCCCGAACCCTACTCCACCTCCTCCAATTCGAGAATCTTCGACGCCAAGAGCCAGCGGTACGCGTCGAAATCCGGTCCGCTCCAGAGACCGTCATATTTATACTTTTCCTGGACTTCGATCGCGTTCCAGACGAACTCGAGTTCCTCTTTCGCCGTGGCTGCGATTTCCGCCGCGCGGCCGCCACGATTGGCATTCTCGGCGAGCAACCGCTCCAGCGTGTAGAGATACCGTCCGTCGTCGATCCCCTCGCGATAAGCCTCCCACATCGCCACGGGAATCGGCTCTCCGTCGGGCGTCGAGCGGTTGAAGAAATCCATCGACGTGCCGTCGAGATAGTTCCACGGATCGCCGTTCGACGACTGGTAGATCCACGGGATCAAGGTGCGGAATCCCGACTTCCAGAAGCCGAAGCCCCAGGTCATCCGGGCGCCGCGGATCGGCGTGTGGTCGTTCTCTCCGCTGATGTGGTTGGGATAGCACCAGAACTCGATGTTCTTCTCCCGGCTGAGTCGGCGAATCTTCTCATGGCCGAAGACGAACGGCTGGCAACACCAGACGTCGACATAGGGCCACAGCGGCTCGAACTGCTCGTGGCTCGGGTCGGCCGTTACATAAGTCCGCGCGCCCGGCACCCGCTTGATCGCCTTGAGCACGCCGACCATGAACCGGACCGATTTCTCCGCGGTGCTCGGTTCATCGATCGGGTAATAGAGGAATTCCGGCCACGCGTAGTTCTCCTTCTCGCCCTCGATGGCCTCGACCATCTTCGTGACTTCGTCGTAGAACGACTGGGGCACGTCGTCGCGGACCAGCCGCAGGTGGCTGCCCAGCCCCTGTTTATCCACCAGGCGCTCGTACCACCAGCCGACGGGAAAGCTGACCACGAGCGGTTTGTCGGCCAGCCCGTACTTGCGGTCCAGCGCGATCCGCCGCTCCGTCTCCGCGCCGTCCATCGTCCAATTGCCCTCGGCGTCGCGCGCCAGGCCGCTCAGCTGGGAGATGTGCGCGTTCATGCCGTGGGCGACCATGTCCTGCCGCTCCAATTCCGCCTTGCGGGCGAAATAGGCGTTGGCCTCCGGAGAGTTGCCCGAAGCGACGTTGCGCAGCGGATCGCGGTAATACATCCCGTAGATGTGTTGCGGGTTCTTTTTCAGCCTGATCGGCAGCACGCGGACCTGGAGGCTCACGTCGGCCGGCGGCGTGCCGGCCGATTGAAATCTCAGCGTGCCCTGGTAGACCCCCGACGCTGCCTCGTCCGGCGTCTTGACCGTGATCCAGAACCGCTGGTTCCGCCCGCGAGCAAGGTCCAGCGACTCGCCGGCCTCGAGCACGTCGGGCGCTTCGTGGTAGCTGAAAAACGTTGAGTAGTTCGGCCGCACGAGCATGTTGCGGACCGAGCGGACCTCGATGTTCGCCGCCGGAATCACCGCCGCGCCGCGGCGCAAATCGCTCGCCACGACCCGGGCGGAAGACAAGTCCGCCAGGGGCAGCACGGTGAACGTCACCGGCTCGTATTCGCCCAGCGAGGCGAACGCCGCCAGTCTGGGATTCAATTCCTCCTGGCGGGGAACCGTTTGGGGGTAGACCACCTCCGACCAGTGCCTGGCGAAGATCGCGTATCCCCGCTGGCGGTCCGCCTGGCTCAACTCCGGCATCGGCCGGTCGTCGACAATCTTGGTTTCCTGCCATTTCTCCGCCACGTCGGGCGGCAGGAACGTGATTTCCTTCTCCAAGGCGTCGAGAAATTCAGCGCGGACCGCGGCCTCCTCGTTCGCCGGGAATACGACGACCGCTGCCAATACCCAGTCGGTCCGCGGCTGAAGATCGATCGATATCCGCGGGCCGTCGACCTTCAGGCGCAGCCGCCGCCGCTCGAAAATATACGGGCCGGGAATCTTCACCGTCTCAGCGGCCGTCTGCTTCCCTCCGCGGACCGCCACGTCGAATTGATGGTAGTCCCGCGGCGACCCGGCCGAAAAGCCCGACAGGAGCCAGACGATGTACTCGCCCGGAGCCGCGTCGATCAAGAGCGTGTTGGGCTGCCGGCTCCAGACCGAGTCGCATGTGATCTGGTTGGTGTAAATCGGCGGCGGCTGCTCGCGGCCGCGGCCCGCATGATACTCCCACTTGCGGTCGTAGTATTTGTGGTGTTCCCGGAGCCCTTCGCCGTTTTGCCAGCCATAGCCGGCCTGTTTGTCATAGACCGCCCGGGCCGTCACCCGGGTGAATCCCGGCCGCAGCTCCGACTGCTCCGTTCCCATGTCGAAGCGGAACACTTCCGCCGCCGCCGATCCCGGCATGGCGAGCAGCGTCAGGCAAACCGCCGTAATTTGGGCCGTCTTCATCGTTCGATTCCTCCTCGCCGAAAGTGGAAGTCCTCCATTCTTTGACGATGATAGCAGTTCGGGTATACTACAGCTACCAGACCGAAAGTCCAGAATCTGTAGGTGGCGTTACGGACGTTGGCAGCGAGATGGACCCACGCAGTTTCGAGTCACCCGGTGTCTACGTGATCGCTGGTCCCAATGGAGCGGGGAAAACGACGTTTGCCTCGAAGTTCTTACCGGATTTCATTGTCTGTCGTGAGTTCCTGAACGCTGACCTGATTGCGGCCGGGCTTGCCCCCTTCGCTCCGGAGACACAAAACCTCAAAGCTGGGAGACTGGTGCTAGAGCGAATCAAGGAACTGTCTGCGGCGAAAAGGGACTTCGGTTTCGAAACCACACTGTCCGGTCGCATCTACGTTCGTCTTCTCTCAACCATGAAGGCGGACGGATATCGGGTGTACCTGTTCTTCCTGTGGCTGCCCAGTGCTGACCTTTCCGTGGCACGTGTTGTTAACCGGGTTCGTCAGGGGGGGCACAACGTCCCTGAAGTAGACATTCGGCGGCGATTTGATTCTGGCCTTCGGAACTTGTTCGACCTCTACTGCCCACTCGCCGATGCATGGTGGTTGTACGATGCCTCCCGCCTGCCCCCCGCAATGATTGCCAGAACAGAAGACAAGCAACTGCATCGCGTACAATCGGATTTGTGTGACCAGATTGTGCGAAGTACAAAAGGTGAATCATGAGTCAGGCACAAGGCAATCTGTCAGAACTGGTTGACGCGGCCTTCCGCAAATCAGCGGGCACAGTGATTCAAGTTGCGAAACAGACCGGCACTCCAATCGTTGTCTGGGAAAATGATCGCATCAAGGAAATCTCCGTTGACCAGTACGAGCAATCGGCCAGCCTGAGGGCGGCGGAAGAAAGCGAACATCGCAAAGACTCGGAGTAGGCAAGAATCGGAGGAAGGCAAGAGGGAAGAGAACAATCCCTCACAACCGTTTCCGTTCAAGAGGCGCAAGCGAGACTGACGGAGTTGATCCAGCGGCTCAAGCCGGGAGATGTAGTCGTGATCACAGAAAACGACCAGCCGGTGGCCAGGCTGGCAAGTGAAGCGCCGGCCATGCAGCATCGCCCGCAGCCGGGATGGTGCAAGGGGATGATTACGATTGTCGCCGACGATGAGGAGCACCTGAAGGACTTCTCGGAACACATGCCGTGAGATGTCATATATCCGAGCACACGGTAGACCTCCAGCGCCGCGGCGATGATCTGCCCCGTGATCTCGTTGTGCTCCAACTCCATCGCTTCCTCTTTTCCGTGTTCCGTCCGTGGCCGCCTTCGTCCCGCAAAACGGCCCGGGGATCACCCGGAGCTCCACGGTCTTCCTGTCGATCAGTCCACCCCGGGCGTCGCGCACGCCCAGTGTCGCCTGATACGTGCCCGCCGCGAGCGGCTGATCCAACGGCAAGACGATCTCGCCCGTCCGCGCGGCCTTGCCGCGGACGCGCGCCGCCGCCGGGCCGCCGTCCCTGCCGAGCGCCAGCTCGACCGCGGTCGTCTCCAGATCCTTGTAGCCGACGAGCTTGTAGCGCGCCCGCAGCACGCGATCCTGCGGGTAGAGAATCTTCCGCTCCAGGGCGACCTCGACGATCGCCGGGTCGACAAACCGCGTGAGCGCCACCTCGTCGATGTAGAAATCGACGCGGTCGCCGTGCTTGTAGTTCGATTCGGAGATGTTGAACTGCACTCGCCGGACATCCTTGGGCGCCATGATCCGATCGACCGGGATGACCACCTTGGCCCACTGGTCTTTTGCCACATCCGGCAGGGGGAAGTGGCTGCTCCGCTTTGGCCCCGAATGGTAGAACCCGACGCCGATCGGCTCCTTGGGAAGCGCTTGCCGGCTGGTTTCCGCGTAGATCCAGCACTCGAAGAAATCGTAGCCGGACCAGTCGGTCGCGTCGCCCGAACCGAGATCCTTTCCGGTTCGCGGCCAGCCGATCGGGTAATTCTTCTCGCCCTTGGTGTGGTCGACGAGATTGGCGAACAGGAGCGCCTTGCGGCCCTCCTTGACATGCCGAGCGCTGGCCGAAAGCGTCGTTTCGTCAGGCGATCCGTTGCCCCAATCGGCCACGTCCTCCATGTCGTCCAAAACCAGCCGCTCCTTGTTGGCCTCGGTCATCCCCTTGCCGCCGGGCGTCTCTTCGCCGACCGCGATCGGAACAGACACAAGCACCAGGTCCAAGAAAGCCAGCCAGGCAAACATTCTCCTGATCATTGCAGCTTGTCCTTCAAACAAGAAGCCGTCAGTAATTCGGCGTCAGCGATCACAGACAGACGCGTGCGCCAGAGCATCCGGGACGAAATCCGTTGGCTGACCGCTGACTGTCAACTGTTGACCGCTGAACGCTCTGCTCATCTCTTTCCATCCGCCTCCACGACCTCTTTCGGCAACAACAGTTCTTCCGCGCTCCGCGCCAGACACGGCGGCACGGTCAACAGCCGCAGCGGCCCGCGGCCGTAGCGGATTCGCCAGAGGCGGCCGTCCTGCCCCTGCGGGACCTCCACGCTGTAGTAGCCGGGCTCCCTGCCGTTGAGCCAGAACAGGGGCCGGCCGGCGGAGTCGTGGACCTCGCCATGCCCGCCGCCGTGCAGCCCGACGACCTTCGTCCCCTTGGGCACATAGAAATACAGCATCCAGCTTGCGTAGTTCGTGTTCATCGGCGCATCGGCCGTCGAGACGATCGTCATCCGCTGCCCGGTGGGCCACGCGACCTGTGTGCGATCGCCCCCATCGCGCACGACCAGCTTGTACAAGCCCGGCAGGGCGACCGGCAGCTTGACCGTCCGCTCCACCCCGTCGGGCGCGACGCTGCGGTCGCGCCCCGCGAGCGTCTCGCGCTCGCCGCTGGCAGTCTCGCCGCCGATCTTCCAGAGTTCAACGCGGACGTTGCCCCGATCGCGGTAGTGGGCGATCAGCCCGCCGGTGATCCGCAGTTGGAGCGTCGCCGGGGCCTTGTCGAAAAAAGTGAAAAACGTCTGCTCGTGGCGGCCCGGCCCCGCCTTGCCCGGCTCGACCGCGGCAAGGCCCAGCGGCGCGGCGGGCACGAGATCGCTGCTGAATTCGACGGGCTGAAAATCGAGTGTCGCCAGTGGATACCGCGCGATGCCGTCCCGCAGAAACGCGGCCAACTCGTCTGCGCCGAACGGCGCGCTCGACTTCCAGGGGTTCTTGCCCTCGGGGGCATGGAACTCCGCCCCCGGCGGGATGCTGACGCTCTTGTCGCGATTGGCCAGGTCGCGGTAAAGCGCCTTGGTGTGGACGAGCATCGTCGTCCGCATCCGGTAGGCGTGGCGGATCAACTGCTCAAATGCGGCCTGCCGCGCCGGTCCCTCGGACTTCGCATAACGCTGGTAGAGATCGACGTAGCGGGCGTAGAGCAGCAGGTCGTCGATCCTCGCCCGCATGTCCGCGTCGCCGGCCAGGCGGCGGGCCTCCGCGAGCGAGCGGAACATCCGCCCAAGCTGGTCGCTGAACACCAGGTGGGGCTTCGACCCGTCGAGCTGCCGATAGAACTCGGCCATCGGCTCTCTCGCCGGCCCGAACGAACGGGCGAGAAAGTCGTCGATGAGTTCATCCATCCGCTCGGCTTCGTCTATGTCCCAGAGCATTCGCGCGGCAAGGTAATAGCCCAGTCCGTTGGGACCCCAGTTGTCGCTCGACTCGGCCGACATGAACCGCGCGCCCCGGCGGTGGAACGCGGGGATCGTTCGCTTCAAATACTCCAGATTCGACCCGCGGGCCTGCCCCGGCATATCGCGGTCCCACGTGTTCACACTGTAGTACTCGCGAATTCCCAGGATCGAAGCCTGCCGCGACCAGCCGTCGAGGATCTCGTCGAGCGAAAGGCCGCCTTTAAGAAACGCCGTGGCCACGCTGACCACGACCTGCTCGTGGGCGCGGATGCCGGGCGGCGGGCTGTGGAAATTGTAGGCATACAGGCCAACGAGCTTGCCGGGATATTTCCGGTTCACCCCGGCGGCCACCTCGTTGGCCAGGAGCAGGGCCCGGTCGGTAATGCTCCCCAGCTCTGCACACCGCTCGCACTCGCACCAGCCGCCGCCGTCGCTCGGGTCGGTCGAAATGCTGTCGGCTGTCCCGTCGCGGTCGAACTGGCCGACGGCATATTCGACCACCAGCCGCCGCAGTTCCGGATTGCCGATGCAGAGCTTCGCCTCGCCGCGGATGTCGCGCTTTCCGTCGACCAGGGCGTAAAACTCGGGATGCTGGTCGAACTGGGCCTTGAGGCCGCGGATCAAGCCGCCGTAGGCGTGGCCCGTCCTCAGCGCGATGCCCGATGTGGCCCGGTTCCGTGCGCACCAATCGGCATACGGTTCGGCGTTGTAGTCCCAGACTCCGAAGCCGTACCAGATTCGCCGGGCGATGTAGTCGGGCGATTCTTCGGCATCGAGGGCCACCGACAATTCCGAGATCCGCGGCACGATCTGCCAAGGCTCACCCGGCATGAACTGGCGGTGCCCCAGGCGATACAAGAAATCCCAGACGGCGTGTTCCACGGCAAGCTCGGTGGCGCCGAGGAGGTAGACGCCGTCCGCAGCGGTCCGCAGCAGGTAGTCTTCCCGCTCGGTCGACTTGAGCTCGCTCCATCGCCCGGCCAGCGGAGACTCGGGAAAATCCCGCGCAAGCCCGACGGCGATGCCGCGGCCGTCTGCCGCGGTCTTCACGTCAAATGCGGCCCCGGTGATCCGCCCGAGGTACGCGCCCAGGGTCGCGGCCGCCGCCCTGGTTCGCTCCGAGGCATTCTCGCCGACGACGATCGGCAGCAGCGCTCGCCCGCCGGTAGCCAGAGCCACCGCGGGCGGCTGCCCGCCGG
Source organism: Pirellulaceae bacterium (assembly GCA_012744395.1). Classification (GTDB taxonomy): domain Bacteria; phylum Planctomycetota; class Planctomycetia; order Pirellulales; family Thermoguttaceae; genus JAAYCB01. The sequence goes on along the minus strand of JAAYCB010000028.1, from coordinate 17,144 downwards.
CCTCAGCGCCGCACGCCGCCGCGACCAGCGCGGCAATCAGCAAACCTTGAAAGATCAATCGCATGGCAGCTCCTCTGTGGTGTGTCAACGCTGCCACCAGTGTCGCGTCCACGACGCAGAAAAGCAACCAGCCGTCCGTCCTCAAAATCAGTTTGCAGGCTACGGGTTACAGAGACTCAACCACGAATCATACGAATGGGCCGGAAGAAGAGAAAACGAGGGGGAAAGAATTGAATCAGGGGGTGGGCACGGGGCCTGTGGTTAGTGAAATATAAGTCGTGTGATTCGTGGTTGTTTCTCTCGGCCATCGGAGTGGCAAGATGGATGGTTTCATCGTTCCGGACGAGAGCTGCCGGATCATGGGTGCGTGCTTCGGGGTGCAGAACCACATGGGAAGCGGTTTTCTGGAATCGGTCTACCAGGAGTGCCTGGAGATCGAGTTCAGGAGCGTGGGATTCCGTTCGTGCCGCCGGCGCCCTTGGGGCTTCATTCCATGGGTCGGCCGCTGAACAAACGCTCGACACCCGACTTCGTTTGCTTTGGCCAAATCATCTTGGAGATCAATGCCGTCAAGCAGCTCTGCAACGAGGCGCGAGCCCGGGTTCACAACGACCTCCACGCCGCCCGATACCGCCTTGAAATCCTGGTGAATTCCGCTCACCATGCAAAACTCGAGTACCAGCGGATCGTGCTCTGACTGCCACGCTGGCAAGACGCTCCCCAAGGGCACGACCTGGGGCCCTCGCTGTGGGGGATGCTGTTGGTTTGACTCCAAGCCTGGATTCGCCCGCTGGCCGATGTTACGATCGTTCCTGCGGCCCTTTGCGGAGGTTGCCGCTGGGCCTGGGGACTCGGCCGTTCTCTGCCAACAAGCACTCTGGAACAATCGGGAGACACAAGACATGAAACGATGGACATTCATCGTCGGATGCTTGGCCGTGCTGGTCGGCGTTTGTGGACTGGCGTGCCAGGCGGCTGAGGGCCAGCAAGGCGGCACGCTGCGGATTCTCGTCTTCGGCGCCCATCCAGACGACTGCGAGATCCGCTGCGGGGGTGTGGCGGTTCTCTGGTCCGCCCGCGGCGACCTGGTGAAGTTCGTCTCCACGACCAATGGCGATATCGGCCACTGGGGCATGGCCGGCGGCCCGCTGGCTGTCCGGCGGACCAACGAGGTGCAGGCCGCCGCCGCGGTGCTCGGCATCACCACCGAAGTGCTCGACATCCACGACGGCGAAATCCTGCCGACACTCGAGAATCGCAAGATGTTCACCCGGCTGATTCGCGAGTGGGAGGCCGACATCGTGATCGGGCACCGCCCCAATGATTACCATCCCGACCACCGCTACACCGGCATCTTGATGCAGGACTCGGCCTACATGGTGACCGTGCCCTTCTTCTGCCCCGACATTCCGCCGCTGAAGAAGAATCCTGTCTTCCTCTACAGCGCCGACGGATTCCAGCGGCCGAATCCGTTCCAGGCCGACATCGTCGTGTCGATCGACAGCGTGATCGAGAAGAAGCTCGACGCCTTGGTGTTGATCGAGTCGCAGTTCATCGAGGGGGGCGCCAACGGCTCGGCGGAAACCTCGCCCAAAACGGTCGACGAAAGGGATGCCAAGAAGGCCCAGGTCCGCGAGAGCTTCAAACGGCGATTCGCCGCAACGGCCAACCAATGGCGCGAAAAACTGGTCGAACTCTACGGCCAAGACGCCGGCAGCAACGTGCAATATGCCGAGGCCTTCGAAATCTGCGAATATGGGCGGAGACCGTCGAAGGAAGAAATCCTGAAATTGTTTCCCATCCAGCCGTAGGACGCAGTGAATTCCCTAACCTGGATTATTCACGAGCCGATCGTAACCCGATGCGTAAGCGAGGGTGGCTAATCCGAGTTGGTTTGGCTCACGCGTCGGGTTACAACGGCGCGCGCGACACATCGAAAAATCCCTGGCAAGCGGAATGCACTCCGCTCTACTGCCAGGGCGCGACGCCGACCCGCGCGGCCCACTCGTCATACAGGGAAGCCATCTTGCCAACCACGCCCGGTTCTCGTTCCGCCCGGTTGAAATTCTCCGTCCGATCGGCGTTCATGTCGTAAAGCTCCCAGGAGCCACCGGCGGTCGCGACAAGCTTCCACCTCCCATAGCGGATCGCCCGATTGCCTTCGTGCTCGAAGAAGATCGGCCGCATGGGCAACTCCTTGCCCAAAAACGCCGGCAGCAGCGAGACGCCCTCCAGCGGCTTGATCCGGTAGCCCGCGTGGATCGAAGGATAGGCGACGCCCGCCACGTCGCAGCAGGTGGCCATGATGTCGATCGCATGGCCGATTTCGCGCGTCAGGTCGCCGGTCGCCAGACTCGGTTGGATGACTTCCGGCCAGCGGACGATCAGCGGGACGGCGATGCCGCCTTCATGGCAATAGCTCTTGTAGAGCCGGAACGGCGTGTTGCTCACGTTCGCCCAGGGCACTCCGTAGCTCTGGTAGGTCTCTTCGCCTCCGGGCATCGTCTGCGGATCGTTGCCGGCAGAGACCGCCAGCCCCCGGGTGGTCTTCTTCGGGATATGGAGCCCCCGCCAATCGGCCAGGATCTCCTCGGCGCCGGCGCCGTTGTCGGACAGGAACATCACCAGCGTACTCTCCGCCCGCCCGATCTGGTTGACCTTCTCCAGGATTGCGCCGACCGCCCGGTCCATCGAATCGACCTGGGCGGCATAGGCTTCCATCCGCCGCTGGTGCCAGGCACGCAACGGCGCCTCGGTCCAGGGGAGCACCCGCCGATCCCGCGGCGCGAGCTTCCAGTAGCGGTGGACGATGCCCATGTCGATCATCCGCTGGTGCCGCTTCGCGCGGAGCTCGTCCCAGCCCATGTAGAAGCGGCCCGCGTAGGAATCGAGGATGTTCTTGCGGGCGTGCAGCGGCCAATGCGGGGCCGTGAAGGCCACATAGAGAAAGAACGGCGCGGCGATATCCTTCGCCCGGTCGAGCATCGCGGCGGCCTGCTCGCCGATCGCCTCGGTGTAGTAGAAATCCGCATTTTCTATCTGGCCGACGAACTCATTCTCCCGCATCAGGGTCACCGGGTCGAAGTAACTCCCCGCGCCGAGGAGCGTGCCGTAGAAGTCATCGAAGCCGCGCTGCCGCGGCCAGGTGTGGTCCGGACCCTGCCGGCCGACGTGGCGCGTCAAGTGCCACTTGCCGACCATCGCCGTCTGGTAGCCGGCCGCGCCGAGCAACTGGGCGATCGTGGCGCACTGGCGGTTCAAGTTGCCCCGGTAGCCCGCCAGCCCGAAGTCGATCGTCGTATGCCCGACGCCGGTCTGGTGGGCGTAGAGGCCGGTCAGCAGCGCCGCGCGGGTCGGGCAGCCGCGTCCGGCGCTATAGAACTGGGTGAACCGCAGCCCCTCGGTGGCCAAACGGTTCAGATTCGGGGTCATAATCACCTCGGCCCCGTAACAGCCGAGGTCCGAATACCCGAGGTCGTCGGCCACAATCAGCAGGATATTGGGCCGCTCCTTGGTCACCGCGCCGGTCGCCGGCTCCGCCGGCGCATCCCCGCCAAGGCCCAAGATCGCCAAGCACATCAGCAGTCGCCGCATGGCGAGAGCCTCCCCGTTCCGCGCCCTTCCAGTCCGCGGGCCGTACTCCACAGCGGCGCAGGTTACACTCCGCCGGTTCGGGCGGCAAGCCCCCGGAAGGGCTGCATGCGACGGCCCCGCCGACTGGCTATCGGGCGCGGGAGGCGTTCCCCGGCTTTGCCGTGAGCGATTCCTGGCCGGTCGGCGCACGAGCCGGAACCGGCTCGGGCAGGTTGGTGCGCCGGTCGTAGTAGTAAGTGCTTTCCTCGGCCACCAGGCGGGTGCCAAGCGGTTTGCAGAAGATTTCGGCGCGGACGATGTGATTTCCCGTCGTTTCGGCTCGGGCCTTCACGGTCAATGTCTTCGTCTCTCCCGGTCCGATCGCGTCGATCGCGTCGAACACGACTTGCCCCGGTCCGATCTTGTGGCTCGCTCCGGTCGCGGAGATCGGTTCGATCCCGTTGGAGAAATAGGCCACGACCTCGACCGTTTCAGCGTCCCTGCTGCCGCGATTCTCGACCGTCAGTGTGTACTCGGTCTCCGTGCCGACGGGGATCGGCCCCGATGGATCGGCCACTTTGAGCGTCAGGTCGGCAATCGCGTCGATCTCGACCGCCGCCTCGCCAGCGGCCTGAAGACCGTCCCCCCCTCGGGATTCCGCCTTGATCCGGCCGATCCCGGCCGCCAGCGTGCTGCATTTCACTTCCAGCGTGCGGCTCTGCTGGGGCGCGAGCTGCCCAAGTTGCCAGCGGACTCGGCCGGCCTCGGCAGCCACAAGCCCCTCCTGCGTGCCCGACAGATAGCCGACCAGCTCGGGCAGGATCGCCTCAAGTGTGACCTCCTCGGCGGCGGCCGTCCCCGGATTCGTGACGACAATCTGGCAGGTGATCTCCTTGCCGACGAACTGGAATCCGGGAGCCGCAATCTCAACGGCCAGCGCCGGTTTGAGCACCGCGATCTTCTCGGCCAGATGCGCTCGGGCGCCGCCTTCGGCGGTGGCGTCGACCTCGATCACCAGGTCGCCTTCGTCACGGGGCGTCAAATCAACCTCAACGGTTCGTTCCCTTCCGGCGGGCAGGATGCCGATCGCCTGGACGGCCGGCTTCGTCTGACCGGTGCCCCTTGGCAGCAGGGAAATCTCCACTCCCCGCGCGTCGCCCGTACCGGTGTTCGCTACCTTGAGGCGGTAAACCTGCTTCTTGCCGAACAGGACGTTTTCCGGCCCTTCGAGCTTGAGCGTCAAATTCGGCTCGAGGACGGTGATCTTCGCGCCGCTGGCCACCGGCGCGTAATGCAGGTTGACGGCCAGGTCGAACGGCTGGCTCTGGCGCGCCACGAGGTGGAGAACCACGGTCTGGTCTTCCTTGGCCGCCAATCGCCCGACGTTCCAGCGAAAAACGCCTTTCCCGCCGGGAGCCGCCTCGGAAGCAGTCGTTCCGGCGCTGGCCTCGGCCGCAACCAGATCGGCCCATTCGGGCAGGTCGATGGCCACCTTCAGGTCCTCCGCCGCCACGGCGCCGAGGTTTTCAATCGTGACGTTGAAGACCGATTCGCGACCGACGTCGATCCGCTCCGGACCGATCGTCTTGACGTTCAGAATCGGGCTTTGGCGAACGAACAGAACCTGAGGCGAAGGCGAGACTTCCGTGCCGGGCGCAAGTGCCGCGTTGCCAACGCCCGGATCAAGGGCCCGATCGCTGCCGGACCGGGAGGCGATGCCGGCGGGCTTCGCCGGACTGGTTAAGTCCGGCGGATCGAGCCCCCGCGCCGGGAGCGGCTCGGTCGGCGGACGGCTGATCCGCTCGGCAATCGGTGACCCGCCCCCCTGCGGTTGCCTGGCGACCTCTTGGGAAGCCTCCCGCGGCGGGGCAAGGGTTGGCTGCTGCGCCTTGGCTGCCGGATCGACCACCGGCCCGGAGGCTCGCCGAGGTCGCGTCACAACCGCGACCGGGGGCGAAGCCGCGGGTGCATCTTGTTGGAGTGCGCTGGGCGGCTGGCTCGGCGAAAACTGCGAGTCGCGGAACGCGGAGAGCCGCTGATGCATGCGGCTGGACATCGCCGGCGTCTCGGCCATCGCAGGCGGCGAAACGTTGGCGGGCGACGGCCCGCCGCCCGTCCCGGTAACGATCGGGTCCGTTGCCGCCGTGCTCAGCGGGCGGGCGGCATCCGCGGTCGACATCCCGACCGGCACCGAACTGGCCGCGACCGGCTGACGCGGGTTTGCCGCCAGCGCCGTCGAGGCCCTCGGCCCCAGGGACGGATACGATGGTTCATCGATCGGGACCGTCTCCGGCGCGTCCACCGGCATCAGTCCGCTGGCCTGCAACCGCGATTGAAGAAGATCAAACAAGGTCTGGTTTTCCGGCGAACGGTCTGCCGATCCCGGTTGCTGCTCAGCCAGGGCCACTGAGGCCAATCCGATCGCGATCAGACCTAGAATCGACCCATGGAAAAAGTTGCCACGCATGTCACTACCCCGTCGTTGCGAACAGGCTTGTCTCAACACCCCGCAGCGGAAGTCCACTCCCTTGCCGGATCTCGACGTGCCGCGTCGCAGAGGATGGCCTTCGCTCCCCGCAAAAGCCTCTCCTGCACAGTCTGGAAATCCCCGTCCTCCAATCGCGGCAAACCCCTGGCTGGAACAAGAGAGCGGGCGACAGACCATGCTCCCTGCGTACAGCCTCCCAGATGCCTATCGGTAAAAAGGAATTTCGCGGTTTAACCAAGTTGGTCGATTCGCGAACTTGTTCCTTCGCTGCAGCTGGTAGCGAATGGCGGCAGTGCGCAAGATGTGCCGGCTCGGGAATCCTTGAGGATTCAGGCGCTCTCGTTCCGGTCGCAATAGGAGCTCATCACCCGAATCCGGTGAACCAGGTGGCCGACGCCCCAGGCGATGCCGAGAAGCATCACCACAAAAATCACGTGGCGGTCGAAGGCCGTGTCAAACTGGGGGAGCTGCGCCTTCCGCCCAATGTAGAAATGGGCGACATGGATGCCGTAAGAGACCAGCGAAACCAGTGCCATGAACCAGACGAACCGCACCCGCAGCCAGAGCCCGGAGGCCACGATCAACAGCGGGTAGCAGACGACCAGCGGGCTTGCCACGCCGTCGGCGATCAGCAGCAGGGCAAACAGGAGCACGGCGTCGAGGCTGCCCCAGAGGAATCGGGCGGGAAGCGACCACCTGTCGCTGTTGCGCCTGATCGACTGCTGGAAGACAACGGCGGTCAGCGTCCAGACGCCCATCAACGCCATCACCTTCCAGTGGAACGCCGCAAACTCCGGGGCACCGGCGGCGGCGAAGTAATTGCTCCACTCAACGCAGAAGAAGACGCCCAAGACGCCCAGCCGCGCGGCCAGCGCCGGCTCGCGCCGCCCCCACCGCTTGAGGCGATCGAAGACGCTTGGCGGGCGGACATCGAGGGGGGCGCCCTTGAGAAACCGGTCGAGCTCTTCGGCCAGGGCGGCGGCCGACCGATAGCGGTCGCCGGGGGCCCGCGCCAGGCACTTCAAGCACACCAGCTCCAACTCCCGCGGCACCCTGCGGTTCACCGTGCGGGGCAAGGGCGGCTCGGCCGACAAGACTTTCATCACGGTGTCCAAGGGCGTCTCTTCGCGGAACGGCGGCCGGCCGGTGAGCAGCTCATAGAGGATCGCCCCCAGGCTGTAGACGTCGCTCGCCGGGCCCACCTGGCCGCTGTCGCCCGTTGCCTGCTCCGGCGCCATGTAGCTCGGCGTGCCCACGATCACCCCCGTGGCGGTCGACTGGCTGCCGGTCCGGAACACCTTGGCCAGCCCGAAGTCGGTCACGTGCGGCTCGCGATCCCGGTCGATGAGGATGTTCGACGGCTTGAGGTCGCGATGCACGATGCCTTGCCGGTGGAGATGGTCGACGGCTCGGGCAACGCGCTGCACGAGCCGCGCCGCCTCGGTAAAGCTGATTTCGACCTGGGCCGCGTGCGCCGAGAGACTGGCGCCCTCGATGTACTCCATGGCAAAGTAGTGCTGCTCGTCGAATCGGCCCACCTCGTGGATGCGGATCACGCCGGGATGCTCCACCCGGGCGGCCGCGCGGGCCTCTTCGTGGAAGCGGCGAACGTGCTCTTCGGAGGCCAGGTTGCTGTCGAGGATCATCTTCACCGCGACGATCCGATCCAGGTCCTTCTGCCGCGCCTTGTAGACGACCCCCATGCCTCCGCGGCCGAGTTCCTGGAGGAGCTCGTAGTTGCCGAACTCGCGGGGCAGGCCGGCAACGGTCGCGCCGCAACCCTCGCCGCCGAACGGTTCGTCAAGACCATCCGACGCGATGCCCTCCAGAACTTCCAGGCAGCGCAGCGCCGAACGCAGCCCCGGATGCGCCGCGAGAACCTGTTCGCGCTGGGGACTGCCTCCCGCCTGCAACCGCTCGAGATATTCCTCCAAGGCGGCCAGTTCGCCCGCCTCTTCAGGCGCATCGGCCATCGTCATCCTGTCTCGCTTGCCCGTTTGTGGTGCCCTCCGCAGCCGCACGGATGCCAGTCGAAATTCTACCCGAAATCGCGTATGCCAGTCAGGCACCGACCCTTCCGGCTTGCGCGCGATCCCTCCGGGGGCCGCGGGCCGCGTCCTGGAAGGGCAAGCTGGCGGCACACGTGCGCGTGCGTTAGGATGGCAGGGCAAGTCATCGCTTTGCGACGGTAAGGAGGATTCGATGAAACGTTCGCTGCTGATCGCCGCGGCTTCGCTCTTGGGGTTCCTGTCTTCCGGCGGCCTGGCCGCCGGCGCTGACTCCGGTCGCATGCTGGCCGCGCCCACGCCGATGTTCACCGAGTGGCAGGCGCGTTTCGGCGCTGCTCCGCCCGACTTCGACGCGTTGCGGACCTGCGCCGGTCTGCCGCCCCTGCTGGAGTTCTATGACGGCCGCCCCGTGCAAACGGCCGACCAGTGGCAGCAGCGGAGAGCCGAGCTGCGGCGGTTGCTCTGCGAGTACTTCCTGGGCTCACCCCCCCAGGCAATCCCCCAGCGGAAGCAGGCCAAGGTCCTCGCCGAGAACCGCGAGGGGGCGTCGATCTCGCGGCTCGTCGAGCTGGTGTTCGATACCACGCCCGAGGTCTCGATCACGATCGAGGTCCTCGCGCCCGAGGGCCGCGGGCCGTTTCCCGTGGTCTTCACGCAGACCAATCACCGCCGCTGGGGATTGCTGGCGCTTGCCCGGGGCTACCTGGTCTGCGTCTATCCGGGCGCGGACATCGACGACCAATCGGACAAGTTCCTGCCGGTTTACCCCGAGTGCGATTGGGCCCGCCTGCTCCGCCGCGCGTGGACCGGCAGTCGCGCGCTGGATTACGTGCTGACCCTGCCCGAGGCCGACGGGCGGCACGTGGCGATCATGGGCCACTCGCGGAACGGCAAGCAGTCGCTGATCGCGGCGGCCATGGACGAGCGGTTCACCGCAGTGATCTCCAGCAGTTCGGGCGTCGGCGGGGCCGTTCCCTACCGCTTCGGCAGCGAGCGGGCGTTCGACGAGAGCGTCGAATTCATGACCCGCAACCGCACCACCGGCTCCTGGTTCAGCCAACGCCTGCGGTGGTTCACCGGCCGGGAGAACAAGCTGCCGACGGACAACCACGCGCTGGTGGGCCTGATCGCGCCGCGGCATTGCCTGATCTCCACGGCCTACAACGACGGCTGCGACCAGACCTTCTCCGCCGAGCAGTCCTACCTGGCGGCGCGCGAGGCGTATCGGTTCGCGGGCCATCCCGAAGCGCTGCGGATCGCCTGGCGGCCCGGCGGGCACGAGACCTGCGCCGAGGTGATCGAGGGCTATCTCGACTGGTGCGATTTTGCCTTTGGCCGGTCGCCTTCGGGTCCGCCCGAAGTGCTGATCCACCAGTTCGACTGGGAGGCCTGGAGCCGCCGGTCGCAGCCCGCCCCGCCCGCCGGCGACGCCGACGTGCGTCAGCGGATCGCCTGGGGGCTGGGCGAGGAGCCGCCGCGGCAGGCCACGCCCGGCGGCACGTACGGCAGCTCGGCGGCCCACCTGGCGCAGATGCTCGACCGGGGGCAGGAGGATGGCGTCGTGGGTCGGGTCGCCGTCAACTTCGGCGACTACGTGGCCGGCGACCTGTATTACCCCAAGGGCGCCAAGGCGCCGCTGCCGGTGGTCATCTGGCTGCACCCCTACAGTTACAACCTGGGTTACAACGGCGCGTACATGGTGGGGCCGCGGATCCAGCAATTCCTGCCGCGCAACGGCGTCGCCGTGCTGACCTTCGACCAGGTCGGCTTCGGCTCGCGGCTCCTGGAGGGCGCCCGCTTCTATCAGCGCTATCCGCGCTGGTCGCGGCTCGGCAAGATGGTCCGCGACGTCCGCGCGGCCGTGGACCTGTTGACCCTGGCCGGCCAGCCCGACGCCGACCGGCCGCCGGAGGATCGGCTCAAAAACCTCCCGCCGATCGACGCCCAGCGGATTTGCCTGGTGGGCTATTCGCTGGGCGGCACGGTGGCCCTGCACGCGGCGGCCCTCGATTCGCGGATCGCCGGCGTCGCCTGTTTCGCCGGCTTCACTCCAATGCGGAGCGACACGGACGCCAAGCCCACCGGCGGCCTGCGGCGATTCTGGCAATGGCACGCCCTGCAACCGCAACTGGGCCTGTTCCACGGCCGCGAGTCGGAACTGCCTTACGATTTCGACGACTTGTTCCGCCTGGTCGCCCCGCGTCCGTGCCTGGTCGTCGCGCCCGAGCATGATCGCGACGCCGACCCGGCCGACGTCGCTCGCTGCATCGAATCGGTTCGGTCCGCCTGGGCCGATCGCGGCGCGGCGGGCAACCTCGCCTACCGAGCCCCGGACGATTACAGCCGCTTCCAGGCCGACCAGCAGGAAGAGTTTTTGAAGTGGTTCGAGGCGACCTGGCCCACCACGGCAAGGGACTGACCGGCGGCTGATTCGGCTACTGGCCGGTTTCCGGCCGCTCCGCGCCCTGCTCGCCGAGCATCTCCTGCAAGCGGCGGATCGCCCGCATCCAGAGCATCTGCACGGCCGGCCGCGAGCGGCCCATCCGCTCGGCGACCTCGGCGAACGGCAGCCGCTCGAGATTCCGCAGCACGATCACCTCCTGGTAGTCGGGCGCCAGTTCGGCCAGCGCGGCGGTGACCCGCAACTGCTCGTCGATCAGGGCGAGTTGCTGGCTGGGCGTGCGGTCGGGGGCGGCCGGCTCCGGCGCGCCGGCGGCCGGTCCCGAAGCGCCCGGATCGCGAAACGGCACCTCGCGACGGACCTGGCGCTTGGCCGTCCCCCGGTAGCGCCGGATGAAGTCCGACAGATTGTGGGCGAGAATCTTCCGCAGCCAGGCGAGCCACTCCTGCTCCGACGCGCCGTCGAACCGATCGAAATCGCGATGCGCTTCGAGCAGGGTCTGCTGAACCAGGTCGGAGGCGTCGACCTTGACTCGCAGCCAGCTCTCGACCTGCGCCCGGGCCGCGAACCCCAGGTAACTGCGGCAGAGCTCGAACAGCCGATCGCGGCACTCGGCGTCGCCCTGCCGGGCGCGGCGAATCAGGTTGCTGACCATCGGCGGTTCGGCCATTCTCTGGAGGCTCCCCTACATTCCGAGTCGTCGTTGGCGGGGACGATCCCCCCAATCGCTCCCGATCGGAATCACGATCCAACAACAACCGCGCCATGCCCCCGAACAACGCCGCAGCGCCCGCCGCACGCTCTGCCGATCTCGTTTCCAGTCTAATTCTGGCCGCCGCGCCGGGCAAGCCTGCCGCTACCTCTCCTCGACGATCTCGAACCCCAACTGCTCGATCATCCGGTAATCGGCCGGGGGCGGCTGGTTCTTGGTCGTCAGGTAGTCGCCGACGAACATCGAATCGGCGGCGAACAGGCCCAGCGGCTGCAAACACCCGAGGTGCACGTCGCGTCCGGCCGCCATCCGCAGCACGCCCTTGGGATTGGCCAGGCGAAACAGGGCCAGCACCTTGAGGCAGTATCGCGGATCGAGCGACCGCGGTCGATCCGCCGCGGCCAGCGGCGTCCCCTCGATGGGAAGCCAGAAGTTGATCGGGAGGGCCTCGACCTCCAGTTCCCCCAGCCGCAGGGCCAAGTCGACCACGTCCTCGTCGGACTCGCCCATGCCGATGATTCCGCCCGAGCAGATCTCCATCCCCGCGGCGCGAACCGCCCGCAGCGTGTCCAGCCGGTCCTCGTACGTGTGCGTCGTGCAAATCCTGGGGTAGTAGCGCTGGCTTGTGTTCAAATTGTGGTTCACGCGGCCGACGCCGGCCGCCTTCAAGCGCCGCGCCTGTTCCAGCGTCAGCAAACCTGGCGAAACGCAGATCGAGAGCCGCCACTGGGCCTTGATGTGGCGGACGGTCGCTTCAAGCCGGGCGAGTTCCGCTTCGATCGGCCCGCGCCCCGAGGCCACAATGCAATACGTTCCCGCGCTGCGCTCGGCGGCAGCCCGGGCGCCGGCCAGAATCTCCTCCTCCTCCAGCATCGCGTACTTTTGAATCTCGGCCGTCGACCGCCGCGACTGGCTGCAATACCCGCAGTCCTCGCCGCAGCGGCCGCTCTTGGCGTTAATCAGAAAGTTCAAATGAACGCGGTTGCCGTGGACGGCGCGCCGCACGCGGTAGACCGCGCCGAGGAGGTCGAGAATCTCGGCGTCGTCGGACCTGAGCACCGCCAGCCCCTCCTCGACCGCCAGCCGCCGGCCAGCCAGCGCTTGCTCGGCCAGCGTCTGCCAGCGATTCAACTGCCCGCCGTCCGCTTCCCGGTCTTGGCTGCCACTTGGTACCATCACCTGCACTCCCTCACGAACAAATCAGGGACTCTCAGCACAATTGTCGGATAATCACGAAAGGGCGAAAAGGCGAAATCGCGAAATTGGAGAGGATCGAGAGGGGCCATCGACCAAACGCACTCACTTCGGCTACTTGTCTATTTTTCGCGTTTTCGCGTTTTCGCGATCCGTTTTCCGATGCTCGGCGGAGACTGTGGTTGCCGGTTCCCGCCGCGGGGGATATATTCGGTGCGTTCTCAACGCGCCCGCCCAAGGCGATGTGTCTCATGCTGTTCCCGACTTCTCTCGCCGAAGCCGCCGAGGCGATCCGCCTTGGCCGCCGTCGCCCAACGGAATTGCTCGACTCCTGCCTGGCGCGGATTCGCCGCCACGACGGCGCGATCCGCGCCTGGGTGCTGGTCGACGAGGAGGCGGCGCGCCGCGAGGCGGAGCGGATGGATGTGGAGGCGGCCGCGGGCCGGTTCCGCGGGCCGCTGCACGGCATCCCGCTGGGAATCAAGGACATCATCGACGTGGCCGGGTTGCCCACCGAGGCCGGCTCGCCGCTCCGCAAGGGGCACAGGGCCGCGTGCGATGCAGTGGCGGTGGCTGCTCTCCGCAAGGCCGGCGCGATCCTCGTCGGCAAGACCGTGACCGTCGAGTTCGCCTGTTTCGACCCCTCGCCGACCCGCAACCCGTGGGACCCGGCGCTGCGGCGTTCGCCCGGCGGATCGAGCAGCGGATCGGCCGCGGCCCTGGCGATGGAGATGTGCCTGGGCGCTTTGGGAACGCAGACGGGCGGTTCGCTGGTCCGCCCGGCCAGCTATTGCGGCATCGCCGCCTGCAAGCCGACCTACGGCCGCGTCGATCGCACGGGCGTCGTGCCGGTCAGTTACCAGTTCGACCACGTCGGTCCGATGGCCCGCAAGGTCGGCGACCTGGCGATCCTGCTCGCTGTGCTGCCGGCGGCGGAAGACTTCGGCCCTCCGCGCCCTGCCGCCCTGCCGCCAGGTGCGGACCCGCCAGTCCGGCCGCGGCTTGGCCTGGTCGCCGATTTCTTCCTCAGCGGCGCGGATCGGGCGGTGCGGACCGTGGTCGAGCGAGCGGTCAACCAGCTGGCCGGCGAGGCGGACGTGGTCCAGGTCAAGCCGACCGCCGATTTCGAGGCGATCCAGGAAGTCCACACGATCGTGATGGCCGTCGAGGCGGCCGCCTACCACCGCGGCCAGTTCGCGGCCCATCGCCAATCGTACGGCCCGCTGATCGCCGAACTGCTGGCCGCGGGGCTGGCCGTCTCTGGAGTCGAGCTGGCCGACAACCTGGCGCGATTGCGGGACTTTCGGCGGCGCCTGCCGCGGATGCTGGAAGGCTGCGACGCGCTGGTCATGCCGGCGACCGACACGACCGCGCCCGAGACGATGGCGACCACCGGCCCGAAGCGGTTCCAGGCGCCCTGGAGTTGTGCGGGGCTGCCGGTCGTGTCGCTGCCCTGCGGCCTGGCTGAAGACGGCATGCCGGTGGCCCTGCAACTGGTCGGCAGGCACCACGACGACGAGCGGCTGCTGAGAATCGCCGCATGGTGCGAGGAGCGGCTGGCGTTTGCGGCGCGGCCGGCGCTGCTCGGCGAGCCGCCTGGTAGCGGTGCGGGCGGGGGTCGGTGAGGGCCGCCGGCACGGCCGGGCGCGCCTGCCAAGAACGCCAGGGTCTCTATCGGTCGGCCGCACTCCGGTCAGCGGGCGCGGGGAACCGGATCGATGAACCCCTGCGCGTCGAGCCAGAACAGCAGATCGTCCAGCCAGGGATGCTCGACGCCGATCAATCCCGTGCCGTGGTCGCCATGCTGGTAGATGTGAAGCTCGTGCGGCACGCCGTGCTCGCGGAGCGCGGCGGCAAACAGCAGGCTGTGATCGACGGCCACCCCCTTGTCCTCGCTCGTGTGCCAGACGAAACACGGCGGCAGGCCGGAGCGGACCTGGAGCTCGCTGGATGTCTTGCGGGCAAGCGGATCGCCGGGCGATGTGCCAATCAGGTTCTGGCGCGATGCGGCGTGCGGCTTGGTGACCATGCTGATCACCGGGTAGCAGAGGATCGCCAGGTCGGGCCGCGGACTGACGCTTGTGGCGTTGTCGGCGGGCGCGATCTGGCCGTCTTCCGGCCGGGTGATCAACGTCGCGACCAGGTGCCCGCCGGCCGAGAACCCCATCACGCCGATCCGGTCCGCCGCGATCTTCCACTGCTCGGCGTTTGTTCGCACGTGGCGGATCGCCTGCACGGCATCCTGCAACTGCGCCGGATACCGATAGCCGGCGGTACCCAGCCGATAGCGGAGCAGGAAGACGGTGATGCCATGCTCGTTGAGCCAGCGGGCAAACGGCTCGCCCTGGGGCTCGAAGATGCCGCTATAGCAGCCTCCGGGAATCAGCACGATCGCCGCGCGATTCGGCCTGGCGGGCAGATACGGCGTGATCGTGGGGATGTCCTTGGCCTGCGTGCCGATCGCACCCGGAGCGCCCTGCGGCCAGAGAGCGATCGGCGGCTCGGCCGCCGAGAGCGGAGCCGGCACGGGGAGCAGGAGGTGGATGGCAAGGGCCAGGAGAGTCCGTCGGATCGTCGTGTTCATCGGGTTGTCTCTGTTTGCGGGGCGGGGGGCCGGCGGCGCGCCGCCTGATCGTCGCCTGATGCATCGACCCCGATTGTAGTGGCGCCGATCACGATTTGAAAACTCCTGCGCTTTTGAGATACCGTGCCCAGGGCGTTGCCCTTACGCTGGTTTGTTGCGGCACAAAAAAATGCCAGCGCCGGCCCACCATGAGCCTTTCGGAGCGCGGCGCTTACGATGGCGCTTGGTGGGGCGGCGCTCGCGTTCCGGCCATGAAACGTGTTCGGTCCACGTAAATCGGCGAGGCCCCGCCAACCGACCAAGGTTGGTCCGCTCTGCACCACCCTACGGCCCGGCGTGCGCGCCTTCGGGGCCAGAGTGCTAGCACGAAGGTTCACAGATTCTCGTATTGGCCTTTTTCAAACCCAACCAACGCGCGCAAAAGCGGACGTGCATCCCGGGCGCCGGCCCGCCTGGACGTTCCGCTCGGCGTCGGCTACAAAGGGTGTCTGGCTGGAGGTCAACGATGCCGCCCGGGTGGGCTCGGAACGGCGGATCGATCCGACCCGTGCGGCGGCATGCAGCGCGTCTCGAAAAACGGGAAGCGCGCGGCGATCGGGCCGAGCGATCGCGGACTTGGGGGTGCGGCGTTGTTGTACCGCCCTTTCAGGGCTGCCGGTGTGTGATCGATACGGTACCCAGGGCGTTGTCCTCACGCTGATATGTTGCGGCCCCTGCGGGGCCAGAGGTTCGAAGCGCGGTTTCCGATGCACGTAGTCTGATTGGCTGAGCAGAAAGAACCTGGAGAGGTAGGATGTTGAACTTTGTCTTCAAGAACCCGACGGAGATCATTTTCGGCAAAGGCACGATCGCCCAGATCGACGCCCGGATTCCGCGGGACGTGCCGATCCTGCTGACCTATGGCGGCGGCTCGATCAAGGGCAATGGCGTCTACCAGCAGGTGACGTCGGCCCTGGAGGGTCGCGAGGTGGTGGAGTTCGGCGGGATCGAGCCCAACCCGAAGGTGGAAGTCTGCTTGAAGGCCGTCGAGTTGGCCAGGAGCCGCCAGGTGCGGTTCCTGCTGGCGGTGGGGGGCGGCTCGGTGATCGACGCCACGAAGTTCATCGCCGCCGCGGCATGTTACGAGGGGCCGGACCCCTGGGACATCCTGCGGACCGGCGGGCGAGACGTCAAGACGGCGATTCCGCTGGGGACCGTTCTGACGCTGCCGGCCACGGGCAGTGAATCGAACGGCAACGCCGTGATCTCGCGGAGGGCGACCTCGGAGAAATTGCCTTTCCACGCCGATTGCCTGTTCCCGGTGTTCTCCGTGCTCGATCCGGAGACGACCTACACGCTCCCCGCAGAACAGGTCCGCAACGGCATCGTGGACGCCTTCATCCACGTGATGGAGCAGTACATGACCTATCCGTGCGATGCCCCGCTCCAGGATCGGCTGGCCGAATCGATCCTCGCGACGTTGATCGAAGTCGGGCCGCGGACGCTGGCCGAGCCGCAGGACTACGCGTCGCGGGCCAGCTTCATGTGGAGCGCGACGCTGGCGCTGAACACGCTGATCGGTTGCGGCGTTCCCCAGGACTGGAGCACGCACATGATCGGCCACGAGCTGACCGCGCTCTACGGTCCGGCCCACGCCGAGACCCTGGCGGTGGTGCTGCCGGGCGTGTGGGCCCACCAGCTGGCCAAGAAGGAGGCCAAGCTTCGCCAGTACGGCCAGCGGGTGTGGGGCGTGGCGACGGCCGAGGCCGCGATCGGCAAGACGGAGGAGTTCTTCCAGTCGCTTGGCATGCCCACCCGCTTGAGCGCGTACGAGATCGACGCCGACCAGGCGGCCGAGGCCGTCGGGCGCCGCTTCACGGAGCGGCCGGTCAAGTTCGGCGAGCACGGAGACATCGACGGCGATGCCGCCGCCGCCATCCTCCGCTTGCGGGCGTAAGGGCAGACCGGCCGGGGCCCGCGACGCGCGTGGCGATGGGCGGGAGCGGTGCAGAGCGCGGGTGGAGGTTCCCAAGCTGGAGCTTGGGAACCAGATGGGGTGAGAAGAACCAGATGGGGTGAATTGTCAAAGAGCGAATCGCAGCGGGGCGGTCAGTCGAGGCTGATGGGGAGACGGTTGCCGAGGCCGTCGTTGCGGGGGCCGGCGAGGAGTTCGGCGGCAAGGCGGAGGGCCATTTCGAGGGCGT
>JAAYCB010000275.1 GCA_012744395.1 Pirellulaceae bacterium | reverse complement strand
TTCCTCCGTGAGGCCCTCGGCCTTCAAGGCCTGGGCAAAGTCCACGCCCGCCTCCGCCACCTGCTTCTTGATTGCCGCAAGCGCCCCGTCGATATCCTTGGCGTCGGCGGTGATTTTCTTGGCCGCCAGAAACTGCTTGACCAGCCGCCCGTCGATGATCGAATCGAGAATCATGCCGCGGATCTCCTTCATCGCCTCGGGCGGCACCTGCTGCCCCTGCAACCGGGAGCGCAGGGCGTCGCTGAGTTCCGCCTCGGTGATCTTGTCGTCGCCGACCGTGGCGACAATTTTGTCCGGGACGACAAGCGGCCGCGACAACTGGGGAACCGGTTCCTGGGAGACGACCGGCGCGGACGCCGCGATCGATGCGATCACGGCGAAGGCAAACACTCGGGACATGCACATAGGAGGCTCTCTTGTCTGGGAGAATCGGGGGTTAGGGCAAAGGCAGGGAACGGCGACGCCTGCCGGCCAACAGGGAAAGATGCGCGACCCGCGGGGGCGCAGAGATTCACCAGGCGGGTGATTGCCCGGAAGCTGCCGTCGCAATACACTGGTCGGAAAACCCTCACGTGGCGCACAGCGACGGCATGCAACGCGACTGCCAATCCGCTGCCAAAAAACTATCTCTGGCCGGGCCGACGCCCGAACCTATCGCAAAACCGACCAGACAACCGAAACCTGCAACCGGAAAAACACGACAGCAGAATTAGCGGATGGTCCTCCGCGCCGAACAGGCGGAGGCTCAAGTCGGAGCTCAACGCTCGCAAAAACTCTCCATGGCTTGCCCGCCAAGACTGTCTCTTGCGCGACGCCACGGCCGGCAGACCCCTTTTGGTCGGATGGCTCCCACCAAGCTGGGCCACCCGATGAAGCCCTCTTAGTCTAGCTTCGCGACGGCCTTGGGACAAGAGCAAAGGTCTACGGCCGCTCCCATTGGAGGATGATCTGGCGTGGCCGCTCGGGGGGCATGGGATGGCTCAGGTGGGCCCGCTGCGGGGCGGATTCCGGCAGGACACCCGCGGGCTCGGCAGCGAGCGGCTCGGGCGTCGTCCCCGAGGCCCGCCATCCGCCGGACCCTTGATCCATGGCTGTGGCGTTGGCCGGAGGATTCGAGGCCGGGGGCGATTGGGAGGAGAGGGAGACGAAGTCGGCGGCAGGCTGTGCCCCCCCGCCGCCGCGGTAGATCAAGTTGGGCCGCGGCCGAGACTGGCTGGCCACGGCTGCCGGCGGCGGTGTGTGGGGATCGGCGGCCAGGGCCCTCGACGCGTCGATCGGCGGAAAGCCCCGTGCCACCCAGTTGAGCCAGGAGTTCTGGAGCGTGGCGAGGCTGGCATGCCCGTAGTGGCGGTTGATCGCCGCGGCCCACCGGTCGTTTTCCAGGCCATCGCTCAGGAACGCCAGGAACCTGCGCCTTCCGCCGGCCTGAATCAGGTATTCGGCGAGCGAGAATCCCTGGGCGTAAAGCGGCATGATGTCTCGCGGATATTCCTTCATGGCGAACATGTGGTTGAAGGGAATCCCGCGATTGTCTTGGAGGAACTCGACGAGCATCTTCCGGTGCCGTAGCCGCTCGCTGGGGTGCTCTGCCGAGGTGGCGGCCCCTTCGTCGGCCCAGCGGGGCAGCGGGCAGCGGAAGTAGCTCGCCAACACCATGTGCGTGATCTCGTGGGGCAGGACCGAGTCGATGATCCGCGCGTGGGAGCCTTGAATCGTCATCCGCCAACCGAAGACCTCGCCCCGGTCGAACAGAAACGTCGTCGCGCCGCCCGCCCCGAGTCGCTCCCCGACCTCAACGGTGATCCGGCAGCGGTCGGCCCAGCGGGGCATCTCCTCGCCGACCCAGGCGATGGCCAGTTCGCGCCGCAGTCGCTCCGCCGTTTGACCGTAGACCGCGGCGCGACCGGGATCGCGGGTTTCGATGAGAAAATTGGGCGTCGGGTAGCTGGCGCCGAGCGAGGCGGCCAGCAGGGCTGCAACCAGCAGCGTGCGCGAAAGGCGAGCGTCCATGCTCTCGCTTGCTCCCTACATGAGTTGTCCGGCGGATCGGCCGTATCCTTACGACCGGCATCGCATGCCGCCGGGCTGTCCAGCGTGCAAAAAACGGGCCAAAACGCAGAAAAGACCGCTTGCCCCTCGCGATCGTCTCCGCCAGACCGCAAATTCCGGCATCTGTTCGAGCCTTCCGGCTGTTCGGCCAGGGGCTCGTGCCAACGCCGACTTTGTAACTTTTACATGTTCTACCCGCCCGGCGGGAAAGTGCAAAGGCCGATTTCCAGACCCGCGGGGGTGCACGTCCGCTTTCTGGGTTGGCCGGGTCTGAGAATGATCCAGCGGAGAATCTCTGGACCGGATGGCAGAATGGCCGGCACGGGGCGGTCTGGTGGAGGGGGGCCTCTCGCTGAAGAGATGGCGGCCAACCGATGGCGAGAACGCGCCTGGGGCCTGCCGGCTGGAGGAGGGCTGCTCAAGCGAAAGGTTGACGACGGCCACTTGCCGCGTGTACCCTGGGGGGTCTACACAAGCACCGCGAAGCGGCGATCCGAAGTCGCATACCCCGGAAATTGGCAGCGCTCGGGCCACGGCGACGAGGAAACGCGGCGGTGCCCTGCCTCATGCCACCGCTTCCTTGATTCCTGACGCCGAGGTGACCGATGAGACCCGACCTTGTGCGGCTCGCCGCCGTGCTTGCTTTCCTCTGGACCGCCGCCGCAGTGCCGGCGCGCGGCGCGGCGGAAGCGGACTGCCCGCTCGTGCCGGTGCCGAAGTCGTACCACGACCACGGCCGCGCGTGGGAATTGTCCGAGCCGCAGCAGGCGGCGATTGCACTCGGCGCCGAGGCGTCCGAAACGGAGCGTTACGCCGCGGAGCGGTTGCAGGCGCACGTCGAACGGCGATTCAAGCAGCGGATTCCGATCGTTGTGGAATCGGCCGTTGCGGAATCCGTCCGCCAGGTCTTTCTGCTTGGCCAGCGGAGCAGCAACCCCTGGGTGGACAAGCTCTGCCGCGAGCAGAAGATCGGGCTGGGCGATGCCGAGCCCGTCGCGGACGGCTTCCTGATCGAGTGCGTGGAAGACGGCGGCCGCCAGGTCGTGCTCGTCGCCGGCGGCAACCCGCGCGGCGTGGTGTACGGGGCGGATGCCGTGTTCGACCTGATGCGCGCCGAGGCGGGGCGGACGGTCTGGCCGGTGGTCTCGGTCCGCGATTGGCCGAGCATCCCCTGGCGCGGGCGGCCCCATTCGGTGCTCCGCCAGCACCTCGTGCCGGGGGCGCTAGACGCCTACATCCGCGCCCGGCTCAATTTCACCGACGTCCGCGACAACCCGCACGCCAAGGCCTCCAACGTCTACCCCGCGCGGAAGGCATCGATGGGGTTCCCCGCCGGCGTGCCGATCGACAGCGAAACCGTCGAGCGGATGGTTCGCGAGTCGCACCGCCGCGGGCTGTTCGTCTACGGCACGGTCTCGTGCGGCGTGCCGCGGGCGAAGCATGACGACGTGCTCGACACGTTTCGCCAGTTGAGCGAGCTGGGCGTCGACGGCCTGTGGATCTCCTTCGACGACGTCGGTGGCGGCGAGGACGCCTCGGAGCTGATCGGCCGGGTGCTCCAGTTCGGCGAGACGCTCGGGATGACGGGCCGGCGGATCGCCACGACTCCGCCGAGCGGCGACTACCAGAACATCGACACGGAATTCAATCGCCGCACGGCGGAACTGGCCGGGATGGCGGAAGCCCAGTGGTTCTTCACCCGCGTGCCTTGCCAGGCCGACGCGGAGCAGGCCGGCAAAATCGGCTTGCGGCGGCTGCCCGGCTGGTGGCACAACCTCGTCGATTTCGGCGTCGACGGCGGCTTTCTTCACAACGGGGACATCCTCGTCAGCCTGCGGTCCGACGACCGGCCGGGCTACATCGAGCCGCAGCCCCTCGCGCGCGGCTGGCACGCCCCCGCGTACGACGCGATCCGCGAGGCCGACAAGTACACGGACCACGTTCTGCTCTGGGGCGTGGTCGGCGGCTGGCCGGAAGAATACCTGATGTCGGTGCTCGGCATCTGGGCATGGAACCCCGCAGCCCACGACTGGGACCAGACGCGGCGGGCGATCTACCGCTACGTGTATGGTCCCGGGCAGGTGGACACGGCCTGGGCGTTCGACGACAAGCTGGCGGAGTTGAAAGGCCTGTTCCACCTTCCCCGCTGGCGATTCGAACCGAACAAGGGATGGCCCTGCCGGCTGAAGCAGCCCGGCGATCGGCCGCGGGCGCTGGCGTTGATCGACGACCTGGAGACGCTCAGCGGCCGGCTCTCGTCCGCAGCGCCGCTTGAGTCGGCGATCGACCGGGCGAGGCTCGAACAAGTCTATCTGGAGCCGATGCGAACGACCCTCGTCTACGCCCGCAAAATGGCGCTGCTCGATTACCCCGAGGATTGGGCCGACGAGTTTCAGGACCGGATGTACACTTGGCTCGACGAGGGCAACGCGGCGGCGGCGGAAGAGGCCCTGGCGGCCGCCCGCGACCGCCTGCAAACGGAATTGCGGCGGATCGGCGAGGAGCTTCAGGGCCTGAAGGGAATTGATGGGTATCAAGCACACTGGGAGAAACAGCTCCCCGAATTCAAGGCGTGGACGAAGCTGGCGAACGATCGCCGCGCGGCGATGGACGGCCGGCTGAAGCGGCTGCTCGGCCAGCAGCCGGACGATCTCATGCCCTACAAACCGGCCACGAAAGAAGATATCGACGCGCTGTTTGCCGATTGGGATCAGCCGCCGCCGGGCAAGGTTCTGGCCGAACTGGCGGCCGAGGATTGGCTCCG
>JAAYCB010000274.1 GCA_012744395.1 Pirellulaceae bacterium | reverse complement strand
GGGGGCCATCATGGAACCACCCATCCTAATGGCCGTCGCTTCCCAGCCCGTTGGGCCAGTGCCTCATGACGGCGGTCGTTCCTGCTCACCGCTGCGGGGCAGCCACGGTCTTGCACCGTGTTCCCTCTTGCGACGCTCCTGTGACAGAGCGAACCAGCATCCGGCTACTATATCCTGTTGTCTTTGCTTGTCAATACCACTAGATGTAGGGATGAACTCGGGTTTGACGGAGGTTTTTTCTCTTCCGCACACTCTGCCCCTCATTGACGGGCAGCGGAAATCTCTTAGATTGTGGGTAGTGTGACTGGTGGCCGGAAAGCCATCTGGGCTATTCCGGCGAACAGGGAACTCCGGTGCAAATCCGGGACGGCCCCGCCGCTGTGAGCGAACGTCGGTGGGGGTTGCCGGTTCTGATGGCCATTGCTGCGTGCGGATCCACGCGGCGAGAAGGTTGGGCAACCCCGTTGGTTCGCAAGTCAGAAGACCTACCAGTCGCGGATCGTACCGCAAGGCCCGGCGAGGGACGGGGGCGGTCAAGAGTCTTCGCATCCTCCAAGTGCCATCTGGCTGCCACGCAAGCGTAGCGCGATTTCCCGGCGCTGTCCGGAATTGGGCCGACTCGGGTCGCCGTCTGCGCCGATGCTGGATGGTTTGGTTGGAAGTCAGCGCTGAACCAGGGAGCACCGTGCAATGGCAACGGGAGCCGTGGAAATCGTACTTGGCGATTTTGAGCAGGAAAAGTCGCAACTTCGGGCCATCGTGACACAGAGCATCCAGTCGCAGGCGTCCCTGTTCGTAGGGCGTTTCCTGAGCGACTTGCCACTGCCCGATGGGGTGCGTTCGCGGTGGGCCACGTCGAAGGTGGTCCTGCGGCAGTATGGATGCAGTCTCTATGTGAATGCCCCTCCAGCATTGGCCGATGCCCGGCGAGCTGAGATCGGCCTGGAGGAAGCCGAGACGGCGCTGTGCGGCGGCAGGTTCGATCGGGTACTGCTCAGCCAGTTCCTGACCGCGGTTGACGAAGGCCTGCTGACAGCGGCCGATGTTCTCCAATTGGTGGATGCCCGCCCGAGGCACGTCGCACTGATCCTGACTGGTTGCACCGCTCCACCGGCACTTCGCCTCCGGTGTGCCGGCGATTTGGAGGCAAGTCGGGTGGACTTCTTGTCGAGGAGCCGCAGATGACCAAACGCGTTGAGGAACGACCGCAGCCTTTCGGCGAAGAAGCCGCCAACCGGGCAGCCCGCCGGTTCGCTATTCTGGCCCTCTGGCCCGCCGGCGCCGCTATCAGCCGGCGCGGTTCGCGGGCCCGTGGGGCTGGAGCCTGTCCGGTGCCGTGTGGAGACTTGCCGGGGCCGGCATCGGCCCGAAAGGGATCGCGATGACTGAGTGGCGCATCCTGCACATAGCAACCTGACCTGTCTCAACCTACGGAAGGAAGGGAAGAATTCCATGACCATCTCAAGCAATCTGGGTTTCCCACGCATTGGGCCGCGCCGCGAACTGAAGAAGGCGCTGGAAGACTATTGGCGGGGCCAAATCGATGCGCCGGCTCTGCACGAAGTCTGCCGATCCCTCCGCCGGCAGTCCTGGCAGTGGCAACACGAAGTGGGGATTCAGCACATCCCGTCCAACGACTTCTCGATGTACGACCAGGTTCTCGACACGGCGACGATGGTCGGGGCTGTGCCGCCGCGCTTCGACTGGGACGGCAATTCGGTGTCACTGGACTGCTACTATTCAATGGCCAGAGGCGGAAGGTCGTCGCGGGGCACTGGCGGCGAGTCTCCGCCGGACAGTCTTTCCGCCTTGGAGATGACCAAGTGGTTCGACACGAACTACCACTATCTCGTGCCGGAGTTCATGCCTGGTCAGAACTTCAGGCTTTGTTCGACGAAGCCCGTCGACGAATTTCTGGAAGCCCGCGGTTTGGGGATCCATACGCGGCCCGTGCTGCTCGGGCCGGTGAGTTTTCTTCTGCTCGGAAAGCCGCAGAAAGCCGACTGCGCCAGGCCAGCCCTCTTGCCAGGGCTGCTGGCAGTCTACGAGCAAGTTCTCGATCGATTGTCGCAGTCCGGCGCAGACTGGGTTCAGATCGACGAACCCTGCCTAGCGACTGATCTTGACCGGGCGGTCCAGGCTGCATTGTTGCGCGCCTACGGCCAATTGAGCGCCGTGTCGTCGAGCCTTTCGATCCTGGTGGCGAGCTATTTTGGTCCGTTGCGAGACAATCTGGAGACGGCGATTCGGTTGCCGGTCCGCGCCTTGCACGTCGATCTTGTGCGGGGCAGGGACGAGCTCGACGATGTACTTGCTGCCTTGCGCGGGGACATGCGTCTTTCTGTTGGCCTTGTCGATGGCCGCAACGTCTGGAGAACCGATCTTCAGCAGGCGTCCACACTCCTTGAACACGTGATCGACGCGATCGGAGGCGAGCGGGTCATCGTCGGGCCGTCGTGTTCCCTGATGCACGTGCCGGTCGATTTGGAATTGGAGACGGCCCTGGATCCACGGATTCGCCCCTGGCTCGCCTTTGCGCGCCAGAAACTGACGGAGATCGTCACGTTGGCGCGGTTGAGACTGGGCGCCGACGCGCAGGGCGAGACCGAACGAGCGCAGAACGCATCGGCCCTGCACGACCGTCGGAATTCCCCGTTGACCCACAATGCCGGCGTGCGGAGGCGTGCGGAGGCAGTGCAGCCGACGATGGTTCGCCGCAAGAGTCCGTACTCCCAGCGGCGGCTTGTACAGCGCGAGTCGCTGCCCCTGCCGCTGTTTCCCACCACGACCATTGGCTCCTTCCCGCAGACGGACGAGATTCGCCGCGATAGGGCTGGCTACAAGCGCGGAGAACTCAGCGAGAAACAATACCATCGCCGCCTGCGAGAGACGATGGCCAAGACGATTCGCTTTCAGGAGGAGATCGGCCTGGATGTCCTCGTCCATGGCGAGGCGGAGCGGAACGACATGGTGGAGTATTTTGGAGAGGAGTTGGCCGGGTTTGCGGTCACCGCCAACGGCTGGGTACAGAGTTACGGTTCACGCTGCGTCAAACCGCCGATCCTCTACGGTGACGTGTCTCGCAAGCGACCAATGACAGTCGGTTGGGCGCGGATGGCAATGAACTGCACCTCCAAACCCGTCAAAGGCATGTTGACCGGTCCGGTCACAATTCTCTGCTGGTCCTTCGTGCGCGACGATCAGCCAAGATGTGAGACTTGCCGGCAGATTGCCCTGGCGATTCGCGACGAGGTGCAGGACTTGGAGGCCGCAGGCGTGCGCGTCATTCAGATCGACGAACCGGCTTTCCGCGAAGGGCTGCCGCTGCGACAT
>JAAYCB010000273.1 GCA_012744395.1 Pirellulaceae bacterium | reverse complement strand
GCGGGCGGTGATCCGCGGGCGGTGATCCGCGGGCGGCCCCCCTTCCGGTGAAAGCCCCGGACTGTAATCTGATCGCTGACGGCTGATCGCAGAGAGCTATTCATCCCAGCCGGCGCGTGGTACGCTTGCCGGGCGAGCGGGCAACGCGGCGAGTCGGACCATGTTCAAGCGAATCGTTCCCATTCTGATCGGCGCTTTGGCGATCGGCGCGCTGCTGATGATCAGCAAGTGGCGGGTTGAGCCGCTGAAGGTCTCGGGGTTCATCGAGGCCCACGAGATCCGGCTCGGTTCGCGGATCGGCGGGCGGGTGTCGGCCGTGCTCGTCGCCGAGGGCGACGAGGTCAAGGCCGGGCAAGCGCTCGTGGAACTGGAGCCATTCGACTTGCTCGGCCGCGAGGCGGAGGCCCGGGCGAACCTGGCAGCCCGCCAGGCCGAACATGCCCGGCTCGCCAACGGCTATCGCGCGGAGGAAATCGCCCAGGCCAAGGCCCGTGTCGGGCAGCTCTCCGCCGACTACCAGCGGCTGGTCAAGGGCCCGCGGCAGGCGGAGATCGACGCCGCCCGCGCCCAGCTCGACGTCGCCCAGGCGAGGCTGCTGCTGGCCCAGCGGGTTCACCAGCGGACGAGCGAGCTGTTTCAAACCAAGACCATCTCCGCCGACGAGATGGACCGGGCGGTCGAGGAGCTCGAAGCGGCGCGGGGGGCGAACGTGGCGGCCGCGAAGCAATTGCAGCTTCTGGAGGAAGGCACGCGGTCCGAGGAGATCGCCGCCGCCAAGGCGAAACTCGACGAGGCCGGCGCGGCCCTGGAGATGATGAACAAGGGGTTCCGCGAGGAGGAGATCGCCCAGGCGAAGGCCGCCGCCGACGCGGCCACGGCCGCGCTGGAGGTGATCCTCGAGCAGAAGAAAGAGCTGCGGATTGTCGCCCCGCTCAATGGCGTGATCGAGTCGCTGGAACTACAGCCGGGCGACCTGACCGCGCCCGGCGGGCCCGTGATGTCGATGATCCAGGCCGGTGAGCTGTGGGTGCGGGCGTACGTGCCCGAACGGCTGCTGCCGACGCTCGGAGAGCGCGTGCCGCTGACACTCGACGCGTCGCCCGGCCGGTTCGAGGGGGAAGTCACGTTCATCGCCCGGCAGGCGGAATTCACGCCGAGCAACGTGCAGACCCCCGAGGAGCGTTCCAAGCAGGTGTTTCGCGTCAAGGTCACGCTGCGGGAAGGGCTCGACCGGCTGCGGCCGGGGATGTCCGCCGACGTCTGGCTCCAGCCGCGAGGTGCGAACCCGTGAGCCGGCAAGTCATCGAAGCGCGGCAGCTGACGAGGCATTTCGACAATCTGACGGCCGTCCAGGATGTCTCCTTCGAGGTCGAGCGGGCGGCGATTTTCGGCCTCCTCGGGCCCAACGGCAGCGGCAAGTCGACGATCATCCGCATGCTCTGCGGTGTGCTGCCCCCCTCCGGGGGCGAGGCCTCGGTGCTCGGCTTCGACGTGCGAACCGAGGCCGAGCAGATCAAGCGGCGGATCGGCTACATGTCGCAGAAATTCAGCCTCTACCCCGATCTCTCCGTGCGCGAGAATCTGGAGTTCTACGGGCGGGTCTACGGGCTTGTGGAGTCGCGGCTGGAAGCGCGGATCGCCGACGTTCTCGAACTGACGGCGATCGGCAACCGCGTCGATCAGCCCGCCGGCACGCTCTCCGGCGGCTGGAAGCAGCGGCTCGCCCTGGGCTGCGCCCTGATCCACGAGCCGAAG
Source organism: Pirellulaceae bacterium (assembly GCA_012744395.1). GTDB lineage: Bacteria > Planctomycetota > Planctomycetia > Pirellulales > Thermoguttaceae > JAAYCB01. Next base: position 2,018 of record JAAYCB010000273.1, on the reverse strand, counting down.
GTCGTGTTTCTCGACGAACCGACCGCGGGCATCGACCCGGTGGCACGGCGGCAGCTTTGGGACCTGCTGTTTGAGCTTTCCGGCCGGGGCGTGACCCTGTTCGTCACCACGCACTACATGGACGAGGCCGAACGCTGTAGCAGCGTGGGCTACATCTATCTCGCCAGGCTGCTCGTGCTGGGAGACACCGACGAATTGAAGCACCTGCCCGAGGTGACCCCGCCGGGCGCCCGGCGGCTGGAGCTGCTGGTCCGCCGGCCGGCGGAAGGGCTGCGGCGTCTGCGGGCGCTCGACGGCGTGCTCGACGCCACGCTGTTCGGCGACACGATCCACGTCCTGGTCGCCGAAGAGGTCAGCGAAGCTTCGCTCGTCGAGCAGTTGGGAGTCGATCCGCACGAAGCGGAGACGCGCCCGATCGCACCGACCTTGGAAGACGTGTTCGTGACGCTCACCGGCGCGGCCGATCGGCGGCGGCTGGCCGGAGAGCCGACCGTGCCGACCCTGCGTTTGGATCAGCCAGGCCGCGCGGCGGACCCCGCGGTGCGGGACGCCGAGCCGCGCACAACAGACGATGCCCCCGCGCCCTTGCGGCAGGCGGAGGCCACACGGGAGGGCCGCCAGACGACGCTCACCGGCAGGTCCACCGACGGCTTCACGGCGATCTGCCTCAAGGAGTTCTCGCACATCCGCCGGCAGCCGGTGACGCTGTTCTTCCTGCTCGTGGTGCCGGTGATCCAGACGCTGATCTTCGGCTACGCGATCGACACCCAGATCGAGCACATCCCCACGGTCGTTTACAACCTCGATGGCCGGCGCTATTCGCGGTACCTGGTCGACGCGATGGTGAACACGCGGAAGTTCGAGGTCTGCGCCTCCGTCCAGGACGAAGAGTCGTTCCGGCGGGCGATGACTTCGGGCCGGGCCAAGGTGGGGGTGAAGATTCCACCGGACTACAGCGATCGGATCGTCCGCGGCAAGCAGGTTCAAGTGCAGGTGCTGATCGACGGCAGCGATTCCCAGGTGGCCACCACGGCCCTGAACGCGGCGAACCTGCTGGGTGTGAGCATGTCGGTGAGGATCGCCAAGACGGCGGCCGAAACGGCGCACGGCGGACCCTCGCGCGATCCGACCGGCCGGCCCGCCCTGCCGATCGAGATGCGGCCGCGGTTGCTCTACAACCCCGACCTGGAAAGCTCCCGCTTCTTCGTGCCCGGCCTGGTGGGAATCATCCTCCAGCTGGTCACGCTCTTCCTGACCTCGTTTGCGATCGTCGGCGAGCGGGAGCGGGGCACGCTGGAGCAACTGTTCGTGACGCCGGTCGGCCGGGCGGGGCTGATGTTCGGCAAATTGACGCCCTACGCCGTGCTTGGCCTGGTGGCGACGCTGATCGTCCTGTCGGTGATGGTCTACATCTTCGGAGTCCCGGTCCACGGCTCGATCCTGCTGCTCTTGGCCCTGGCGTCGCTGTTCGTCGTCTGTTCGCTCGGACTCGGGCTGCTCGTTTCAACGCTGGCCAAGACGCAGGTCGCGGCGCTGATGTTCGCCTTCATGATCATGCTCCCCTCGGTGTTGCTCTCCGGCTTCGTGTTTCCGCGCTCGGAAATGCCCCAGGTGATCTACTTCCTCACGTTTGCGATCCCCGCGACCTATTTCATCGAGATCCTCCGCGGCGTGGTCCTCCGCGGCAGCGATTTTCTGGACCTGATCCCCTCGGTCGCGGGGCTGGGCATCTGCTGCGTCGTGATTCTCTTTCTGAGCATCTTCCGCTTCCGCAAGCAGCTTGATTGAGCAGGGGGCAGGGGGCAGCGGTCAGCAGTCAGCAGTCAGCAGTCAGCAGTCAGCGGTTGGTGGTTGGTGGTTGGTGGTCAGAGCGAGTGAGACTTTCGAGTCCACGTGCCCAGGGTGAGCGTGAGCGTCGCTTACCTCGGGCTTGGTTGTTGCACGTCGCTGGCGACTAGTGGGACTGGTCTCTTGCTCTTCTCGGCTGCTCGGCCGCCTCACTCCAACCGCTCGCCGCG
>JAAYCB010000272.1 GCA_012744395.1 Pirellulaceae bacterium | reverse complement strand
GCGGCTTGTACGCGGGGCGGATCGGTAGCCAGGCATTGCGGCCGGGAGTGCGGGCCCGCGCGCCGGCCGCTCGCCTGTCTCTCAACGCTTGAACCTCCGGATCTGCAAAAGGAGCACACCATGGGACGACCCGTTACGATGTTCACCGGCCAGTGGGCCGACCTGCCGCTGGAGACGCTGGCCCAGAAGGTCCAGGGATTCGGCTACGATGGGATGGAACTGGCTTGCTGGGGGGACCACTTTGAAATCGACAAGGCGCTGGCCGAAGACGACTATTGCGAGAAGAAGCGCGCCCTGCTCGAGAAGTACAACCTGCAGGTGTTTGCAATCAGCGCCCACCTCGTCGGCCAGGCCGTCCTCGACAACATCGACGCGCGCCACAAGGCGATCGTTCCACCCTACGTGTGGGGCGATGGGGACCCGGCCGGCGTCAATCAGCGCGCGGCCGAGGAACTCAAGAACGCCGCCCGAGCGGCGCAGAAACTGGGCGTGGGCATCGTCAACGGTTTCACCGGTTCGAGCATCTGGCACCTGCTCTACAGCTTCCCACCCGTTCCGCCCAGCATGATCGACGACGGCTTCAAGCTGCTGGCCGAGCGGTTCAACCCGATCCTCGACGTGTTCGGCGAGTGCGGCGTGAAGTTCGCCCTGGAAGTCCACCCGACCGAAATCGCCTTCGATCTCTACTCGGCCCAGCAGGCGCTGGAGGCCCTCGGCCACCGCGAGGAGTTCGGGTTCAATTTCGACCCCAGCCACTTGATCTGGCAGGGGGTCGATCCGGTGGACTTCATCCGGGCGTTCCCCGACCGCATCTACCACGTGCACGTCAAAGACGCCAAGGTGACCCTCGACGGGCGGACAGGCATTCTGGCGAGCCACCTCAACTTCGGCGATCCCCGCCGCGGTTGGGATTTCCGTTCGCCCGGCCACGGGGGCGTCGATTTCGGCGAGATCATCCGCGCCTTGAACGTCTGCGGCTACCAGGGCCCGCTGTCCGTCGAGTGGGAAGACTCGGGCATGGACCGCGAGCACGGCGCCAAGGAGGCCTGCGAGTTCGTCCACAAGGTCGACTTCGCGCCCAGCCGGCTCGCCTTCGACGCCGCCTTCGACAAACAGGAGCAGACCAAAAAGGCATAGCCCGATTGCCGGCAAATGGCCCTGCGTATAGGATGGAGAGCCCGGTGGAAGAGGACGCTCCACCGGGCTCTTTGACAACCGTCTGTGCGGGATTTCAACCGTTGTCCTGATTGGCGCGGATGGCAAAAAAGCGCAGCGCTGAATCCGCGCGGCACGCGGCGCGGCGAGGAACTTGTCTGACTGCTTGGCCCGCCGCTGGACGAAGAGACACCGGACCGGCAAGACGCCCGCGTCGTTGCCGCAGAGGCCGGACTTGTTTCCCTTGGAAGTCCCCGGGGGCTGCACCGTTTCGGGAGAGATAGTAAATGGGGAAGAAACTCAAGCTGCCCGCGGAGAAGATCCGCCGACTGGTGCCGGAGATGGGCGCCTGTTCGGCCTCCGACATGATCACCGTCGAGGGCAAGGACGTCGGTTGGATGTGCCGCGTCGAGCCGGAAAACGCCGAAGACAGCGGCTGGCGGTTCTTGACTGGCCAGGAGTCGCACGATTACCTCGACAATCCCGACAATCACGGGATTTACGACGTCAACACAATCTGCAACTACGACCGGTCGATCATCCCCTTCCTGCACGCCCCGCCCGGCACCGCCTACGAGCGGGACCCCGGCACCGGAGTCTTTGTGAAGGTCCCTTTCCAGTAGGGCCGCCTGCCGGACAGCTCGCCGCTCCCCAGGCCGCTGCGGCCTCTTCCTGGTTCCCAAGCTCCGGCTTGGGAACCTCAGCCGCGCCGG
>JAAYCB010000271.1 GCA_012744395.1 Pirellulaceae bacterium | reverse complement strand
CGGCGTTCTCGGCCGACCACGACTCGGTCGGATCATCGACGATGCTCACGCCGTCGTCTGCCGTCAGGTCCTTTGGATCGTACCAGTTCAGGTAGACCGTCCCCTTCAGGCCGCTGGGGATCTCCGTCGTCCTGACCATGACTCTCGCTTCGTTCAACTCGGGATCCGTGCTGAACGTCGGGTACACGCGCCACCGGTCGTTGTAGAAGTCGCTGGCGCCGGGCGGGCTTGCCGGCTTGCGCAACTCGGCCACGTGGATATCTTGGCCCCCCGCGTTCTCGACGCTGCGAGAGTAGACCGCCGGCTCCCACTCGATGCCGGCGTGCTCGACGTTCTCGCTATCGCGCCAGTTCTCGATGTCCGCCATGAAGTAGCGGCAGGCCAAAGCGTCGTCCCAAATCAGGCCCGGCACTTCGGGCGGGTTTGGCTCGCTGTAAACGATCCTCGGCCTCACGGCGTAATCGCCACCGACGACGTCCGCCCAACCGTCCGACCAGTTCTGGCGATTCGATTTGTCGATCGCGGGGTCTTCGTAATCCTCCCAACTCATGCGGTGCCAGTCGATCCCGGATTTGACGGATTCCAGCCGCTGATCGGTGTAGATGATCTCGGGCGGATCCGTCGTCACTCGCCAACGGTACTCATTGACGTGCCACAGGACCGTTCCGTTTTCGTTCGCGTCCTCAGGGGCGTGCCAGCCGATCGCCTCGCAATCGTCGCATCCGCCGGAGGGCCCGGGCCCGTCCGGTTGGTGCTCGCTACAATAGCCGGCCTCGCCCCACGCGCGTTCCTCGACCGTCCAACCGGTAATATCGTACAACGACACGGTAAAGGTCAGAAGGGCCGTGCCGCCGTTGCCGTCATCCGCGGTCACGACGATCGCGGTGTCGCCGCTGGCGCCCGAAGAGAACGTGAACGAGAACAGGCAAGCGGTCACGCCAGGCCATTGATCCAGGCGGTCGAGCGAGACGCCGCTCACGACCGCGTCGTCATAAGCGGTTACGTCCACGGCGACGTAGTCCGCGTCGATGTCGTAGACCCAGACATCCAACCAGGCCGTTTCGCGGTTCCACCGGAGGTCTTCCCGCGTCTCGCCCCCGGAAAACCAGGGCTCATGGTTCTCGCCACCAGAGCCTCCCGAGCCGCCGCTGCCGCCGGACATGGCGACGAAGCCGCCGAGGTCCGGGCTGCGGAGGGCTCTTGGCGGGGGCGCCAGATGCAGGGGGCGGATCGCGCCGTGCTCGCGAGGAGCCGGTTGAGTCGGCGCCGCCGGTTGGCTCTCGGGCGCGACGCCCGACGCGAGAGTCCCGGAAACGCCGGCCGCGGGCGCGGGCGAGGTGTCGCCCGTTGTGGCGGGGCCTGGCGGAAGACTGGACGCAACGGCGAACCGCCACGGATCGAACCGGCGGGGCCAGTGAGAAAACATCCCACTGAAGAAGTCGGCCGGCCACGATGCGTTCGAACTGGCCGGCGCGGGATCGGCCGCGGTCTCGGTGGCGCGGGTCTCGGGCGAGCGTTGCACCGCGGCAAGGCTCGAAAGCGGCTCGGACCGAGGGGCTTCTGGCTGGACGATCGTTCGCGGCACACGGAAGGTGCGATCGCTCAAGCAGGTCGCGCCGAGAAGACCTGCCAGCGGGGCCTGGCCATCCGGGCCACTTGCGATCCCTTCGGAAGG
>JAAYCB010000270.1 GCA_012744395.1 Pirellulaceae bacterium | reverse complement strand
GAACATCGCCACCTGTTCCGGCTGGATCGCGCCCAGATCGAGCCCGAACAGGGCGAGGTATTGCACCAGGTCGGAGGAGGCGTGCGACGAACGACAGGGATCGGAGGAGAGAGGGAGCATGTCCGCTCAAATCAGGACTTCGGTCCTGCCGTGGTCAATCCGGTGCGTGAGCGCCTGGATCCGCTGCTCCAGGCCGAGTTTGAGGGCTTTCACCCGCTCGTCCTGCGGCTTGAGCCGATCGACGAACCGGCGGACGTGGTCGAAGGTGATCTGGCCTTCGCCGATCAATCCGAACCGTTTCAGCAGGCGCTGCACCAGCCGGGTGCAGGGAACCGTCCCGCCGTTGCGGACGCGGGCCAGGAGCTGCTCGGCGAGCTGGTGGGCCTCGGCCAATTGATCGATATGCTCCAGGTCTTCGCCGCGGACCTTCAGCAGGGTCTCCTTGAGGGCCTTGTCGAAACACTGGGCCTGCTCCGGCCGGCCGCCGACCGTCGTCGCCACGTAGCGGAGCTGCGAGAGGTCCTCGGCCGTCACCTCGAGGCGGCCCCTAAGCAGGGCCGACGCGTTGAGCACGATCCGCGACTTGGCATAGGTCCGCGGGCTGATGTAGGGCGCGCGGCGTTTGGCGCCGTCTTCCGCCTGGTCCAACAATTCCCGGTAGCGGTTGAGAATCAAGTTCTTCAGGAACATCACGTGGGGCGGCGCGCCGATCGAATAGTCGGGCGATTGGCCGCGGACGATGTCGGCCAGAAAACCGATGTGTTCGAGCGGGATCTGCTCGTCGGGCGCCGCGGGCCGGGCGCGGCCGTGGTGCCGCGTGAACGCCTGGTCGATGGCCAGCAGCGTGAAGGGGCTGAAATCCGGCGCGATGTAGGCGCGGAAGAGGAACCGGTCGAGCACGGCCTCGGTGACGTCCGTCGCGCGAAGGTAGTTCGCGGCCGCGATTCCGGTGTGCAGGCGGGCATGCTCGCGTTGCGTGCCTTTCTTGAAGACGCGCTCGTTGAAAATGCCCAACAGAGCCCGCAACACCATGTCGTTGGCGTCGAACAGCTCGTCGATGAAGGCGAAATCGGCGTCGACCAGCGTCTCCGCCGTGTTGTGGACGATGCGGCCCTTCTTCAGCTGTTCCGTGTCGACCGAGCCGAACAGCTCGTCGGCCAGCGTGCCCTTCGACATCTGGGTGTCGAAGACGCGGGCGCCGCGAATCCGGCTGAAGATCAGGCTTGCACAGAGCGTTTTCGCGGTCCCCGCCGGGCTGAAGACGAGGAGATTCTCGCGCGTCAGGAGTGCATAAATCGATTGCACCAGCAGTTGCTCGAAGCCGACAAGCTCGCTCTCCAGCGAGGAGAACACGCGCTTCAGGCGGGCAACGACCTGCCAGGGCTCCAAGGCTGGAACGCTACCGGGGCGGCCTGCAAGGCCCGCCCCAGGCAGCTCTGAGACGGCATCCCTCCCCTCGGAATCCACGCGGTCGCCAATCCGCGCCGCGGCGCCGCCCGACTCGTTTCCCAGCGAGCCCAGAGGGTCCGAATTCTGGATCTGAGAATCAAACGTGCTCGACATCGAAACGAACCGTTACCGCGTCCACCCTCGAAAACGCCGAGGTAACCTATGTAGGGAACGCCCGGCTGGTCCGCCACCCGGCGCGCTGGCCGTCTACACGGCGAGACCTGCTGGCGACCTTGCGGAACGACCTTGCGGCCGCAGGCGGGCAACAGGGGCCGGAGACTGGTTCCTTAAGACATCACGCCTCGACACGCCTCCGCCCCGCGCGGCGAGGGATGTTTCGGGAAGGATGCCTGATTCTCAAACTCCTATCGTGGCAATTATAGCAGGCCTACCAGCGTGACGCGACATGGCCGGTTTTTTTTCAGGCCAAGATGCCGCATCCGCTCGCCCCTTCTTTCGGCCGGCGGCCGCGAGTCCTTCAGCAGCCAGTTCGCCGGCGTGTTGCGTGGACAATTGGAGAGCCAGCCTCGCCTGCCGCCCGCGACGAGGACAAACCAGCGGCGGACGAACCGAAGCCCCCCCAGGCCCGGTGCTACGCACCGCGGAGGGCGCCGCCCTCGGGGGTGGAGAAGGCAACATCGTCTTCGCCGGCGCCGTCGAGGACCGCCTCCCAGCGCTGGTAGAATCGGGCTTCGCTGAACCGCTCGACGACCTCGCGGGCATGGCCGGCCAGAAGCCGCCGCCCCGCCTCGTCGCCCATCAGCCGATCGATCGCCGCGGCTAGCCACGCGACGCTGCCACTGCGGACGAGGAGGCCGTCGTAGCCGTCGCGGATGATCTCCGCCGGCCCGCTCTGGCAGTCGTAGCTCACCACGGGCATCCCGGCAGCCATCGCCTCGGCCAGCGCGTTGGGAAAACCTTCGTAGAGCGACGAGAGGACGAACAGGTCGCAGCGGGCCATGGCGGCGGCGACGTCGTCGGACCAGCCCGGCATGGCCACTCGCCCGGCGAGCTGGAGCTGCTCGGCGAGCCGTTCGAGCGGCCGGCGCTGGGGCCCCTCGCCGAGGATCACCAGGTCCCACTGGGGATGCCGCGAGGCGGCCTGGGCAAACGCCCGCAGCAGCCGATCGAAACCTTTTTCAGCCGCCAGGCGCCCGGCGGCGAGGATTCGCTTGCGATCCGGGTCGAAGGAACCCGGGCCGACCGGCTGGTCGCCGGCGTCGGCGGCCGCCGCGCGGATCGGAGCCCCACCGGGCCTGGCCACGGCGTTGGGGATCACGTAGACGGGGCGGCCCGCCGCCATGCCGCGAACCGCCTCGCGGACCCCGCGGGTCTGCACCACCAGGGCCGCGGCGCGCGGATAGAGCCGCTTGCGGAGAAACGACCAGAATCGCCCGATCTTGTGGTGGCGCGGATCGGTCCGTTCGGCGACGATCACCGGAACGTTCATTCTCCAACAGGCGGCCAGTGTCAAGACGTTCGTCTTGTCGGTCATCGAGACGACCGCTTCCGGCTCCGAGGCCGCAATCGCCGCGCGCAGCCGGCGGATCCGCCGCAGGTTGTTCGCCACGGCGGCCAGCGGGTTCGACGAGCGGCCCATCAGATCGAGGGCCGGCCGCCGCACGGCCGCCGAGAGCGGATAGCGGTCGCCGGCGGCCGAGTCGAGCGTGACGAGCGTCACCCGATGGCCCTCCTCCGCCCAGTGATTGGCCATCCGCGCGGCGGTCCGCTCGGCGCCGCCGCCGGCGAGCGAATGGATCACCAGGGTCAGCTTTCTCCGGCGAGTCGAGGGGGCGGGGGTCATGGGGACAAATGGCCTTCCTTACCGATCCGTCGCGCGGCGGCCGGTCCGGTCTTGTTCACCGTCGAGCCAGGCCTGGAACATGAGCACGTCCCAGAGATGATATTGCCAGTCGGTCCGCCCGGAGAGGTGCTCGCTCCATTTTCGCCGAATCGGCGCCGGTTGGAAATAACCTTCGCTCTCCAGCCGCCGCCGGCTGAGCAGACTCTCGGCCCAATCGCGCAGGGGACCGCGGAGCCAGCTATCGATCGGCACTCCGAACCCCATCTTGGGCCGCTCGACCATCTGGCGAGGCACGTAACGCTCGAGGACCTGCCGGAGCAGCCACTTCGTCCACCCCCGGCGGACCTTCAGCCCAAGGGGGAGCCGCCAGGCGAATTCGACGACGCGCTGGTCCAAGAGGGGCACGCGGGCTTCGAGCCCGAGGGCCATGCTCGCCCGATCCACCTTCACGAGGATGTCGTCCGGCAGGTAGGTCACGGCGTCGACAAAGGCCATCTGTTCGCAGATCGAAGCGCCTGCCGCCAGCACGCCGCGGGGCGGCCGGACCGCGCGCGGCTCGCACCCCCCAGCGACGATCGCCGAGGCGTCGCGCCAGTGGGAATTAAACCGCGTATAGACCTGGCTGGGACTGCCGGCCGCCAACAGATCGGCGATCATCGCCAACCGCGCTTTGCCGCGCACGCCGGGTGGAACCGCGGCCGCCGCCCAGCGGACGAGCGGCGCAACGGCGCGCCGCGGCCCCAGCGGGCACCAGGCCACGCGCTGCCAGAGCCGCTCGAGGTGGCGGTAGCGATCGTAGCCGAAGAACAGCTCGTCGCCGCCGTCGCCCGAGAGGCTCACCGTCACGCCGCGGCGGGCGATCCGGCTGACCAGGAAAGTGGGAATCTGCGACGAATCGGCAAACGGCTCGTCGTACAGTTGCGGGAGCCGCGGAATCACTTCGCGAGCCTCGGCCGGCGTCACGTAACACTCGGTGTGGTCGGTGCCGAGGTGCTCGGCGACCGCCCTGGCATAGCCCGCCTCGTCGTAGCCGCGCTCCTCGAAACCGATCGAAAAGGTCCGCACCGGCCGGGTGCTTTGCGCCTGCATCAGCGCGACCACCGTGGAGGAATCGATCCCGCCGGAGAGAAACGCGCCGACCGGCACGTCGGCCAGCATTTGCAGGGCCACCGAGTCGCGCAGGCGGGCGTCCAGCTCGTCGACCGCCTCTTCGTCCGTGCCGGAAAACGGATGCCGGAGCCCTTCCTCCACCCGCTCGGCCATGCTCCACCAGGCGACCGGCTCGGCCTGGCCGGGCCCGGTGCCGGGCCGCACCACGAGGATCGAGCCGGGCGGCAACTTGAAAATCCCCCGGTAAATCGAATTCGGCCCGGGCACGTAGCAGTGATGCAGGTAGGACGAAAGGGCCCCCCGATCGATCTCCCCATGGAATGCCGGATGGGCCCGCAAGGCCTTCAGTTCGGAACCGAAAAGAAAACACCCCTGCATCCAGCCATAGTAGAGCGGCTTGATGCCGATCGCGTCGCGCACCAGCGCCAGCTCGCGCCCGTCGCGGTCCCAGAGGGCGAACGCGAACATCCCGACGAACCGCTTCACCGCCCGCTGGAGGCCCCACTCGACGACGGCCGCCAGCAGCACCTCCGTGTCGCTGTGGCCGCGAAACGTGTGGCCGAGGCCCTGCAACTCCCGGCGGAGCGCCCCGTGGTTGTAGACTTCTCCGTTGAGGATCACGACGAAACGCCCGCTCGCCGAGAGCATCGGCTGGCGGCCGAGTTCCGATAGATCAAGGATCGAGAGCCGGCGGTGCCCCAAGGCGACGCCCGAGGCCGCATCGACCCACGAGCCCCGGTCGTCGGGTCCGCGGTGCGCCAGCGTCTCGGTCATTTGCCGGACGCGGGCGCGGAGCTCGTCCGGGTTGTGGATTGCCGGAGATAGGAAGCCGGTGATGCCGCACATCGGAGGGTTCGGGAGGAGGGTTCAGGGTTCAGTCTTTACCATACCTCGTTCCCAAGCTCCGGCTTGGGAACGCCATGGAGGGTCGCCAAGCTGGAGCTTGGGAACCAGGCAGAGACGGGCCTGGAGACACGGACCGCTTCCCGTCAAAGCGCCTTGGTGAACCCCGGCATGGCGACCGGATACTGGCCCTGGGCGTCGGGTGCGACGGGCGCCGGATCGTCGAGGCTGGCGATCTTCTCCAATCCCGGGGCCAGCACGAGGTCGGAGTTGATCGCTTCGTCCCATGCAACCAGCTTGCCCGACTCGGCGGCCATGCGGCCGAGGATGCCGGTCATCGCTGCCAAGGCGCACCGCTCCGTCTCGTTGTAGGGCGTGTCGTTGCGAATCGCATCGAAGAGCAACTGATGTTCCCGGTCGTAGGAACTCGCGTCCGGCCCCTGGTACTGCCAGGCCAGGTTGTCGGGCGCTTCGTGGTGGCTCTTGTAGATCCGCGGCAGGGGGATCCCCTCGCCGAGGACGGCGGCGGCGTCTTGGCCGTGGATCACGTCGCCGAAGAAGCCCCAGCAGTTGGCCATGTGCCGCCCCTGGGCGAAGAGCCGCGTGCCGTCGGCGAACGTGTATTCGACGGCGTAGTGGTCGAAGAGTTGATCGGCGTCTTTGCGGACCTGCCGGCCCCCCTGCCCCTGGGCCGAGACGGGCCAGGCGTCTTTCACCCAGCAGCAGACGTCGAGGTTGTGGATCAGCCAGTCGAGCAGGAAGCTGCCGTTCAGCCAGGTGTAGCAGCTGTAGTTGCGGATCTGGTTGGCCAGTTCGCTCATCCCTTCCGACTTGGGCGTGAAGCCCACCGGGCCGTGCTCGCGATAGGCCCAGCAGGTGATCACCTTGCCGATCGCCCCGCCGTGGATTTTCTGGACCGCCTCCTCGAGCGGCATGTTGTGGCGGCTCATCAGGCCGCCGGCGATCTTGAGGTTCTTCTCAGCCGCCTTCTTGCCCGCCGCGAGCACGCGGCGAATTCCCGCCGCGTCGACGGCGAACGACTTCTCCATAAATACGTTGCGGCCCTGTTCCACGGCGTATTCCAGGTGGATCGGCCGGAAGGCCGGCGGCGTGCACAACAGGACCAGGTCGGAAGGGCCGAGCGCGTCGATCGCCTTGCGGTAGCCATCGAAACCGAGAAACTGCCGCTCGGCGGGGACGTCGACCTGGCCGGGGTACCGCTTTGCCAGCGCCTTCAGGCTCCCCTGGAGCCGGTTCTCGAAAACGTCGGCCATGGCCACCAGCTGGACCGGACCTTGGCTTCTCGTGTTCAGGGCATTGGCCGCCGCCCCGGCGCCCCGGCCGCCGCATCCGACCAGCGCGATGTTGACCGTGTTGCTTTCCGCCGCATGGACCCGCGGGGCGGAGGCGCGAAGGGCGGATGCGGCCAGCATCGCGCCGCTCGCCTGGAGAAACCGGCGGCGCGACTTGGTTGAGATTCGGTCCTGCTTCTTCGCGGACATCGGCGGGCCCTTTCGTACAGCAAGGGGATTGGGTGGCGTTTGGGAGGCATTCATGGGGAACGATTACGCGGATTCTCAGCCTTCGGCCGGGTGCTGTCAAGCAATTGCCCGTAGGGTGGTCCAGAGCGACCCATCCCATTGAGCGCCGAATCGCCGACACGGGTTGTTCCAGAGACAACGCCGGCACGGCCACGGCGGGAGCG
>JAAYCB010000027.1 GCA_012744395.1 Pirellulaceae bacterium | reverse complement strand
TGAAACCGATGCTCCAGCGGACCTTCGAGGCATAGGCCTTGGCGACGAGCAGCTTGCCGTGCTCCTCGCTGGCGATCGCCGCGGCCGTCCTCCTCCAACTTGCCACGGAGCGGCTTTGGGTGCCGTGCTGGACGATCCGCCGGTATTTTTCGGCCGCCTCGACGCACTTCCGCCCCTCGAACAGGTTGTGGCTCATCGGCTTCTCGACGTAGACGTCCTTGCCGGCCTGGCAGGCCCAGATCGTCATCAGCGCGTGCCAGTGGTTGCAGGTGGCAATCGAGATCGCGTCGAGATTCTTGTCTGCGAGGGCCTTGCGGATGTCCTGAACGCAGACGGGCGCGTTGCCCCCCAGCTGGCGGACCTTCTGGGCCCGGCTCTCGTGCAGCGAGGCGTCGGGGTCGATCAGGTAAGTGACCTTCACTCCCGGCATTCGGGCAAACTGGCCCATGTGCACTTGGCCGCGGCCATGGATGCCCGCTATGCCGATCCGCACGGTGTCGTTGGCTCCGAGGATCGAGCCGGAGGATTTCGTTCCGGCAATCGTGAAGACCGCGCCCGCGCCGGCAGTGGCCGCGGCGCGCTTGAGGAAGCTGCGTCGTGAAAGGTTGGGCATGAGGGGGTCCTTGATCCTTGGTGGCTCGTCTCCAACGGGATAACGGTGCGTTCTTTTCTCTGGCGGACGAGGCTCGGCTTTTCCGCCGCAACCTGCGCTGTTCGATCTGAGGAACAGGGACTAATTAGTGGGGCTTCGCTATCAGCAACCACCGGCGGAACCGGTGGTCTGAGGAAGACCCCTAAAAAGCAGGTTGTGGACGCGAATCCAGCGGATGCTTGCGACTGGTCAAGGGTATATCCACGCGCCCGCCCTGAACGCACGACTCAAATACGGCCTGTGTCATTTCCCACGACGCGAGGCCGTCATGCACACTGAACACCGGGCGACGGTCTTCCTCGATGGCGGCGATCAGGTCGTCCGTGATGATTCTGTTCCGCTCACGGTGCGGGTCCTTGATTTCAACGCTTGGAGCATCAGGAAGAGGCTTCCAGCCGCCGTCCGACCAGGTCGAATCCTTGAGCCATTGTACCCGTACGGTTGCGTCGCCGTGGGGAATACGGATCGAGAGGACTGCCCGGCTACCATAGATGTCAATCCCGAAGCGCCCGCCATTGCCATCGGGATTCCGCATGGAATCGAAATAGCCGACGAGACCATTTGGAAATCCATACATGGCATGAACACGATCTCCCACAATCGGCCCGAGCGGTTCGGTGGCCCTGCGCACATTGGCTGCCGTAGAGGCATGACCCTTGTCGGTGACATCGGCAGTACACCAGATTGGCGACCCGCCCATGAAAAATCGCATCAGATCAAGCACGTGGGCGCCAAGCACAATCAGGTCTTCGCCACCTGCACGGCGGTCCTCTTTGCCACGTCCACGCGCCTCCAACACGGTTCCGATGAGTCCCTGCTCGACCAGTTTCTTTGCATGCTGGACCAACGGCATACCGCGAAAATTAAAGGCGATGGCCCATTTCAGATTTTTCGCTTCGATGGCCGCGACCATCTGATCGCCGCTTGACAGGTCGTCGCAAAACGGCTTCTCGATGAACCCATGCGCGCCTGCCTCGGCACAAGCCAGCATGTAGTCCTTGTGATTCACTGTACATCGCGGCGCCACCGCCACCAGATCGGGACGCTCCCGCTCCAGCATTTCACGATAGTCTGCATAGGTACGCTGAACACCAACCTGTTTGGCGTGTTGTGCGCGACCACCTTCGTCGGGGTCCGCCAACGCCACAGTTGCCACATCATCCCGCAAGGCAAATGCGTATTGGATGCAATGGCCATAGCCACCCATCTTGCTGTCGCCAATGATACAGGCCTTGTACTTCTTCTTCTCCAGACCGCCGGCGGATCGCGCGGCTGCGGCCATCACAGATGAGGCTACGATGAATTGTCGCCGATTGAGATTCATTTCTGTTGCTCCATTGCACTTCCACTTTGCCGATCTGGGGCCGATGAACGGTTGCCATCCAGGCCCATGCGCACTGCACGCGTCGCCTCGCGCTCGGCTTGCTCAGCGCCTCAGTCAACGTGCCAGCCTGATGCGCGACTGGTGGACAGCCGTCGAGATCAGGCTGCTCAGGCAGTCTCTGGCATGGCGAAAGGACGGCGCCACGACCGTTTTTCGGCTCTGTTCGTCAAGCAAGAATCCCGGCGTTTTCGGGAAATTCCAACGATCGCCGGGAACAGCTCGGAAGAGCAAAACGTGGTCCCTTCACCATGCCGCGCAGCTTCCGTTCCACGTCATTGCGAGTCAGTCCGGTCGAGACGAGGCGATTTCTCTCCACTGGCATGGTGAAAGGTCCACGTTTTGCTCTGCGGGACCATCTCCGGCGGTCGTTGAAATCCTCCAAAAAGGCCGAGGTCTTTGCGTGAGGAATCAAACGGCAAAACCGTTGTGGTGCCGTCCTTTCACCACGCCATTCTCGCGCTGCTGACCCGTTTTCTGGGCTGGCCTACTGCATGTCGAACGTGAACTCGTTCTCGCCGCCAGGTTCCACGGTCGCCTTGAGTGGGGTCTGGAGTGTGTGGCTTCGCTTCGTCGAATTGGTCGGAAGTGCCCTTCACCAAGGTTTGGGCGTCGGTGGGAGGGGGGCGTGCCTGGGGACCACATCCAGTCGAACCGCGCAGGATTGTCAGTATTTGCAGCACCGCTGGGGGGCAAGGTGGAGGGTCGCAGGGGGGCAACCGACATCGTGCCGACAACACCCTCCCTTAGATCCTAACTGTGCTTTTTCGGCGGGACAAGGGGAACAAGGTAAAAAAACCTCCGAAGCGTTGCACGAGACGAACAGCGGCGGCAAGAATCACGCTCGGCGCACAAATCCCCCGCCGCAAACACCCCTCCAGGTCGTGCCGAACGGTCTTCCCGTGGCGAATTCCGAGCGGATCCGGACGGTTTCTGGAACCGCCGGAACCTGTCGAGGCGGATGCGATCACCGCTTCCACGCCGACCGGAGCGGATAGACCTCGAGCGAGTCAACCGTCGCCGCCCCACCCGCGGCAAACACCTCGATCGCCTCGATCGGGTCCTGGCTGCGGAACGAATCGGTTTTGTAGACCCGGCCGCGGTTGCCGCAGATTTCGATCGAAGGCCGGTCGACGAGAATCTGCACGCGGACCTTGCCTTCGACCGGCGCAAGCGGCATGCCGTCCAACTCGCCGGCGCGGCAGTCGTAGACGACCTGGCGCCCGGCGATCTTCAGCCCGAGACGCTCGGCCCGCCCGAGGTCCAGCGTGGCCCGGATGTCGAACAGGCGGCCCGACGTGGCAATCGAGAGCGGCCGGTCGGGGGCGACGGCAGCGTTTTCGACCGCCAGGCGTTTCTCGTGCAGAAGTTCAATCTCCCTGATCGGCTCGGCGAACATCCGCACGCCGGACGGCGTGGTCCGCAACGTCAGCTGGCAGGGAAACGTCATCATCTGGTTGAAGGGCATGCCTTGCATGTCGATGCGGCCCCAGCCGATCTGGATCCGCCGCCCCTCCGGCGCGCGGTCGAACGTCTGCGAGGCATAGTAGCGCCCCCAGTGGACCTGGTGCTTGCCTTCATGCTCGGGCGTGAATGTCTTGCCGTCGAAGCGGCCGATCGAATACTTCGCGTCGGCCGCGAATACGACCCAGCGGGGGTTGGCCGGATCGCCATCGACGGAGAGCTCGAAGATCTCGGGGCACTCGTAGTAGCCGTCGAGCGTGCTCTGCCGCTCCCACTGCTTGAGGTCCGCCGAGGTGTAGAAGGCGATCCGCCGCTGGAGCCGCGCGCCGGAGCCGGCTTCGTCGTAGACGGCCATCACCCAATGGCCGCCGGGCGGGTACCAGAAAACCTTGGGGTCGCGCCCCTTGTGTTTGACGACCGGGTTGCCCTCCCAGTAGGTGAAGGTCCGGCCGCGATCGTTGCTGTAGGCGATCGCCTCGCCGCAGCCGGTGTCGGTGAAGGCGGCGATGATCACCTTCTCCTTGCCCGTTTGAAAGCCGGCCGTGTTTGCCTCGTCGACGGTTCCACTGCCCGAAAAACAGTGGGCGGCGGCCTGCGTCCAGGGGTAAAGGGCCTCGGGTAGTTGCTCCCAGTGGATCAGGTCGCGGCTGACGGCATGCCCCCAGTGCATGTTGGCCCAGCCCCAGCCGTAGGGGTTGTGCTGGAAGAACAGGTGGTATTCGCCGTCGTAGTAGACGAGGCCGTTGGGGTCGTTGTTCCAACCCCGCTGCTGGCTGAAGTGGAACTGGGGCCGGAGCGGTTCGTCGTAGAGCGTTTCATGGCCCTTGATCCGATCGGTCTGGTCGACGATCGCCAGCCCGGCGGTGCCCGGCTGGATCGCGTCGACGCGGAGCACGGCCTGGCTGCCGCGGAAGGGGCGGATGTCGATGTGGGCCCACCAGTCGGGATCGTCGGGGGCCAGCTCGATGTCGAAAGCGCGGACCGCGCGGCCGCCGATCGCCAGTTCCACGCGGCGTTTGGCGGCGCCGTTCTTCACCGGCAGGTTGAGAAAGCTCTTCTCCAAGGCGATCGTCCGCTGGAGCTGCTCGGGCGTTGCGGAATCGGCGGTGAGGATTCCGTCTTCCGCCGCCCAGGCACAGGCGGCGCCAAACGCCAGGAAGACAACCAGGAAGACTCTTCGTTTCATCGGCGCGCTCCTGGGCGGTATTGCGAGCAAGGTTCAGCATCCACGGCTCAAGACCCGTGCTCCGCCCGTTCGGTGTTCCCGGCGAGCGGCCCGGTCTTGGACGTTCAGCGATTGAGAATGGAGGCTTGAACCTCGCCGGGTTGCGGGCGTTGCCTCGATGATAGCGGTTCCGCCGCCGCCGAGATAGATCGCCCATGCGCCCGCCGGCTCTGGAACACCCGCGACGGCTGGGGCAGCCTCCGCGAACGACGCTTCCCGGGCTACCAGGGGACCAGGTCGACCTCGGTGCGGAGAATCTCCCGCTTCCAGCCGGGCTCGTGAATCGGCCAGGCCTGCACGCGCGCGGCCCCGCACCGCGCGGCAACCGTGCGCCCCTGCCGATGCGCGTCGCGGCGGCACGTCTTCTCCGTCGCGGTGAGCGGTGGAACGCGGCCAGGAACGTTGCTCCGCCGGAAGTAGAGCTGCCCATCATCGACGATCGTGACGATCACCGGGGGCGGCAGATCGAGCATCCGCCGGGCGAGCAACTCGTGGCTGGCCGTCGCATACCGCTTCTTCAGGCGGGTCAAGTTCCAGTCGAACTCCAACGCGTCTTCGCGGTACCAGACGGTCGGCACCAGCAGCCGGCCGGCCAGTTGGTTGGCCACCGCCTCGCGCGATCCCGCGCGGGTCTCCCCCGGCTCGAGATCCAGCAGGCGATAGACGCGGTGCGCCAGGTGTTCGCCGATCTCATGGGCCAAGGCCCAATGGCGCCGCTCGCGCCGGGGGTCGGGACGCAAGAGGATCGTCGGCCGCGGCCGACGCCCCTTCACCCGGAGCCGAACGTAGCGGCCGCGGCTCGATTGGTGAACATCTTCAGCGACCGTGATTCCGAGCGTCCGGGCGACGGCGAAGGCGTCAACCGGCGGGCGCTCCAGCCTGGCCTCGGCAAGCGCCTCGCCGGCCACCGCGTCGAGGACCGCTGCATACTGCTCAGCAGGGACGTAGATCAGCATCGCCACTGGCGCGAAAAAGAGGCCCGGTTGTGTACTAATGTATAGTATACCCGCCGCGCCGCGTTCTGCAAGTCGATCGCCGGCCACTTACCCCCCTCGGCGCTGTCGGATAGGATGGATTGGGTCGGCCGACCCCTGAAGTCTTCGTGGCACTGCTGAGTGCCCAGGTTCGGCCCCGTAGTGTGCGGACGGATTCCGCGCGGATGTTGCTGCTCCCCCTACGGCGGGGTCTGTCTTGAGCGACGCAATCGATTCATCCCACAAGGGCTCCTACGCACTGATCACGTTGGGCTGCCCGAAGAACCTCGTCGACAGCGAGCGGATGCTGGGGCTCCTCCGGCTGGAGGGCTATCGAATGGTGCCCCGGCCCGAGGGGGCCGACTTCGTGATCGTCAACACCTGCGGCTTTCTGGCGGCCGCGCGCGACGAGTCGCTCTCGGTGATTCGCGAGATGGAGCAGTTGAAGAAGCAGGGGGATCTGCGGGGAATCATCGTGGCCGGCTGCCTCGTGGAGAGACAGAAGGAGAGCCTGCTGGCGGAGTGTCCCGGAATCGACCAGCTCGTGGGGGTGTTCGGCCGCGACGAGATCGCCCGCGCCGCCGATCGGCTGATCGGTGGGCTGAGCGAGCAGCGGACGGTCTTTCGCCCGGCCAGCAGCGTCCCCCTGTCGGACACCGACCGCCTGCGGATCACGCCGAGACATCTTGCGTATTTGAAAATCGCCGAAGGCTGCGACCGGCTGTGCACGTTCTGCACGATTCCCTCGATTCGGGGCAGGCATGTGAGCAAGCCGATCGACCGGATCGTCGCCGAGGCGGAGCAGCTTGCCGCCGATGGCGTGCGGGAATTGAACCTCGTCGCCCAGGACCTGACCTACTACGGGCTGGACGACGGCGGGCGGCCCCGGCTTGCCGAATTGCTCGGCCGATTGGAGGAGGTCGAGGGCCTCGGCTGGATTCGCCTGCTCTACCTCTACCCGATGCACGTGACCGACGAACTGATCGAGCGGATTGCCGCCAGCCGCAAGGTCCTCCCCTACCTGGATCTTCCCCTCCAGCACATCAACGACCAGGTGCTCCGGCGGATGAACCGGCGCGTCAGCCGCGCGGAGACCGAGGCCCTGCTCGGCCGCCTCCGCGAGCGGATCGAGGGGCTCGTCTTGCGGACGACGATGATCGCCGGTTTCCCCGGCGAAACGAAGAGACAGTTCGAGGAATTGGTCGCCTTCGTCCGCCGGCAGCGCTTCGAGCGGCTCGGCGCGTTCGAGTTCAGCAAGGAGCCTGGCACGCCGGCGGAACGGCTTGACGGGCAGCTCCCCCCGGCGGTGATCCGCGCGCGGCGCAACCGCTTGCTCGAAGTCCAGCAGGAGATTGCCTTCGCCTGGAACCAGCGCCAGGTCGGCCGGCAGATGGACGTGCTCATCGACTGTGATATTCCCGGGCAAGAAAACGCCTTCCGGGGCAGGAGCTACGCCGATGCCCCGGAGATCGACGGAGTGATTTATATAACGGGAGAAGACCTCAGACCCGGCCAGTTCGTCCGCTGCGAGGTCGTGGCGGCCAAGGACTACGACCTGATCGCGGCCGCACTGGCCCCCTGATGAGCGTGCGGCGACACGGGACCGGTGGCCGGCGACGACCGCCTGCCGCGCGGGCGTCCAGGCCGAGTGCAATCCGAGCGCCCCGGGCATATAATGCCGCCAGGGTGCAAGGGTCAACTTGCCAATCGCCCACCGCGGGCAAGGCTCGGCCCTTGATGGCGAGCATCGGCTCCGGGAACTTGAACCTTGGGCAGTGGATTGTGGACCTCGCCAGAACCTGTCGTCTGTAACCTGTGATCGGTGACCCGCCCCCTGCATTCCCTGACCGGCAAGACCATGGATCCTCCCCCGGCAAAACCTCGCCAGACGCGGATTCTCAACGTGCCGAATCAGTTGACGAGCCTCCGGCTGATCCTGTCGTTGGTGCTGTTCTGCTTGATTCCACTGGGGTACTACTGGGCCGCGCTGGTCCTGTTCGTGCTGGCTGCCGGAACCGACTGGCTCGACGGCTGGTACGCCCGCCGCTATCACCAGGTCACGGTCCTGGGCCGGATTCTGGACCCCTTCGCCGATAAGATCGTGATCTGCGGCACGTTCATCTTCCTTGTGGCGGAGCCCGCCTTGTCGACCGAGTGGTACGGTCTGCATGCCTGGATGGCCGTGGTCATCGTCGGCCGGGAGATGCTCGTGACGGTCCTGCGGAGCTTCATCGAGCAGAGCGGGGGCGATTTCTCGGCCAAGATGGCCGGCAAGCTGAAGATGGTCCTTCAGTGCGTGGCGGGCGGGGCGGCCCTGGTGCTTCTGGCCGTCGGGCCCGGCGCTCCGGCCTGGATCCGCGCGGTCTTCCTGATCTCGCTCTGGGCCGCCGTGCTGAGCACGGTCCAGTCCGGCGTGGGCTACGTGCTCGCCGCGGTGAGAATGACCCAAGACCCCGGGGCCCAATGAGCGGATGAACGAGTCGTTGGCCGAAATCATCAGACCGCTCGCCGGCCTGGCCGCGCTGGCGGCCTTCGTCGGAGGGATCGCCGTCTGGCGATTCGCGCTGCGGAGGAAATTGCGGGGAGTCGCCGCCGTGGCGTTCGAGCCGCGCCGGCCGGTGCCCTGGACCGGCTGGGACGTGCTCGTGCTGCTGGCGGCCTATGTCCTGCTCGTCTCGCTCGCCCTCGTCTCGGCGGAAAGCCTGCTCGGCTGGGACCTCAACCCCAGCCGCGTCGGCGCCGCGGAGACGCCGCCCGGGGAGGGCCCCGAACGGGCGGCCGCCGGTTATGAATCGATCGAGCTGGATCGAGCCCATCCAATCGTCGTTCTGCTCGCCAGGCGTCCCGGGCTCGGCACGTTTCTGTTCTGCCTGGCGACCGTCGTCGTGATGACGCCGATTGCCGAGGAGTTCTTCTTTCGGCTGGTCTTGCAGGGGTGGTTCGAACGGATCGAGCTGCGCTTTCGGCGGCTGTTCCGCTATTCCGGGCGCATGCTGGGAACCGGGCCGGTCTTCCTCTCCTCGCTGCTCTTCGCCGTCCTCCATGCCCGCGATGTCGAGGCCCCGCCCGAGGCCGACTATCTCGTGCGGATGCTCCTCATCGACACGCTCGTCAAGGGGCTGCTGCTCGTTTTCGGCGTCGTCTACCTGCGGCGCGTCCGCGGGGCCACGCTCGAGGACCTCGGCCTGAAGCTCGACAAATTGCCGCACGACGCCGGCCTGGCCGTGGCGAGCTTCGCGGCACTGTTCGTGCCCCTCTACGCGATTCAATGGGGCCTCAGCGAATTGCTGCCCGGCTCGGTCACCGATCCGGCGCCGCTGTTTCTCTTTGCCCTGGCTCTCGGTTACCTCTATTTTCGCACCCACCGGATCGTTCCGGCGGTTCTGCTGCACATGATCTTCAACGCCGCCGCACTGGTGGTCTTCTTCGCCACGGTCGCTCCGAAGTAACGGCGGGGGGCCGCCGGTGGCGAATCACGCAGAAGGAAAGATGATGGGAAGGAAGGCAGCCACGGATGAAACACGGATGGATCACGGAAGCAGGTTCTGTTAATCGAATGCGCCAGCGGGGGGGAGTGGCCCGTTTCTTAAGCACCCGGGAGGTAATAAGACGATGAATCCCAAACTCGATTTCGTATTTGCCCGGCGCAGCGTCCGTGTTTACCAGGCCAAGGACGTTGGCGACGACCTGGTGCGCGATATTCTGGAGGCCGCGATGGCCGCCCCTTCGGCCGTCGCCAAGGACCCCTGGGAGTTTGTCGTCGTTCGCGATCGCCAGATGCGGGCGGAGATCGCCGGCGCCCTGCCGAACGGCAAGATGCTTGCCGGCGCGGCCGTCGGGATCATCGTCTGCGGAGATCTGCGGCGCGCCCACGACGGCCAGTTGTCGTACCTCTTGCAGGATTGCTCGGCGGCGATCGAAAACCTGCTGCTGGCCGTCAGCTCGCTCGGCCTGGGCGCCTGCTGGCTGGGCGTGCATCCGCGGGAAGAGCGCGTCCAGCACATCCGCGGGCTTCTGAAGATTCCCGAACACGTGATTCCCGTGGCGGCAATTGCCATCGGCTGGCCGGCCGAGGCGCCCAAACCGCGGACGCGCTACCGCGACAGCGCCGTGCATCGCGCGACGTGGTAGCCCCCTCGGCCTGGCAGGCCCCCTGCCCGGCCCCTGGCGAAAGCCGCCCCGCGCAGGGCCGGGAGTCTGCGCCACCTTCCGCGGGACCCCCGAGCGGGCGGCGCGTAGCGGCGCGTAGCCTGGCGGAACCCTGAAATCAAACCCTTTGCGCCCTGGAGGCATTCACGATGACACGGACGAAGCGGATTTCTCGCCGCCAGCTGCTCGCCGGTTCCCTGGGGGCCGGCGCGGCTTCCCTGCTGTTCCACGGCCGGCTCTGGTCGGCCGACGCCCCGGTCGACGCCAACCGGTTTGTGCTCTTGGCCGACACCCATGTCTGCGAAGACCCGGCGAAGGTCGTGCGCGAAACCAATCCCAGCGAGAATTTCCGCGTGGCGCGCGGGCAGTACCTGGCCGTCGACGCGTGTCCCGCTGGGTTGATCGTGGCCGGCGACTGTGCTTTTCTCACCGGCGAGTCGGGCGACTATCGGCGGCTCGAGGAACTGGTCGCGCCGATTCCCATGCCCGTTACCTTCGCCATGGGCAACCACGATCACCGCGAGCGCTTCTGGGACGTGTTTCCACGCCAGCGGTCCGCGTCCGCGCCGCCGGCCGACCGGCACGTAACGCTGATCGAGACTCCGCTGGCCGACTGGTTTGTTCTCGACTCGTTGGACAAGACCAACGCGACGCCGGGGCGGATCGGCGCGGCGCAACTCGAGTGGCTAGCCGGCCAGCTCGACGCCCGGCCGGACAAACCGGCGCTCGTCGTCGCTCACCATTATCCCCTGGCTGAAGACAAACCGGCGTCGCTCGCTAGCGCGCTGCTCGACACGGCCGATCTCTACGACGTGATCCTGCCGCGCAAACGCGTGAAAGCCTACGTGTTCGGGCACAGCCATCGTTGGCAGTTCGCCCGCATCGATGGCCTGCACCTGGTGAATCTGCCGGCGCTGGCGTGGCTCTTCGATCCGCGGCAACCGCGTGGTTGGGTCGACGCCCAGTTGCAGCCCGACGGCATCCGCCTGACGCTCCAGTGCCTGGACCCGGCGCATGACGCCCACGCGCGCCCGGTGGAACTTGCGTGGCGATAGCATCGGCTGAGCGGCCGCTTGCAGTCGCTCGGTTGACCGGCATCAGGCGGCCCGTCCCAGAGTCCGTCGGGTTACCACGAACGCGTACCAGCAGCGGGGCACTACAGCCCGGTGCGCACGTATTCGGTCGCGCCCACGAAACGCGCGGTCTCGGGGTAGACGGTCAGCCAGCCCTCGCCGCGGTCGACCAGGTAGAACCGCGCGTCGATCCTGCCGCTGGCAACGTCCCAGGCGATCACTGCCTGGCCGGCGCGGCATCGGGCGAAGACCCGCGAGCCGTCGCCGCTCAGTCGCACCTCGCCCGACGGAGAGGCCACGTCGGCCGGCATGCCCTCGAAGGTTTGCAGCTTCTTGCCGGTTTCCATGTCCCAGAGGATCGCATGGACGCCCGGCGAAACGCTGAGCAGCCGTTTGCCGCCGTCCTCGAGAATCGCCGCGGTCCGCCTGCCGGACGGCGTGGGAAATCGGTGCACCGGTCGGCCGGCGTCGACGTCCCAAAGCACAGCGCCGGTGGCGTGGACGGTCACCAGCCGCGACTGGCTGACGAAAAACGGGAGCTGGATGTTGCCGCGGAAGTCGAACGGAAACGCGTCGTCTTCGTGCACGCTCAAGCGCCGGCCGGACTGGGCATCCCAAACGGCCAGGGCACGCTCGTGGGTTGTGATCAGTCTCCGGCCGTCGGGCGTGAACAGGGCGTCGCGCATCGGGCCGCCGGATTCGAGGGCGAGCGTACCAATCGGCTTGCCGGTTTCGAAGTTCCAAAGCGCCGACGGCCGGCGGTTGGAGCCGATCGGCACCAGACGCGTGCCGTCCGGGCTGAATTTCAACAGCCCAGCCGCGCCGTCGTTGCCGAAGCAGTGCTCGATTTGCCCGGTTTGCGTGTCCCAGAGGGCATCGCCATGAACATTGCTCTGGACGAACAGAATCTTGCCGTTGGGACTGAAAAGGGGTGAATAGGCGCCGTTGTACGCGCCGAAATCGGCCAGCATTTTCTGCGTTTCGATATCCCACAACGTGCGGCGATGACCATAACAATAGACGCGCTTGCTGTCGGGACTGAACAGGGCGGGCGCGATCGAGTAGTTCTGCCCCTTCTCGTGTTTCATCGAGAAACTCTCCCCGGTCTCCAGGTCGACGAGGAAGATCCGATATCCGGATTGAACGCCGACGGCCGCGTAGCGCTCGTTCGGGCTGAGCGTCAGTGCGCAAATCTCCCAGGCCGGGTTCTCTTCGTGAGGCGCGGCGACGGTGCGGATTCGCTCCCCGCTGGCCAGGTCCCATAGGATCAGCGTGCGCTCGGGCTGCTTGCCGCGGTAGGCGGCCAGCAGCCGGGTCTCGTCGCCGCTGAAGATCCAAGCGGTCGGCAGCAGCGGCTCGGCATCCAGCGTGGCGACCGGCCGGCCATCGTCTGCGAGAATCTCGAGCGTCGGCGACCCGCCCCGCTGCTGCGACGGCGGCCGGCGCAGGGTGTAGCGGCCGCTCAGGCTGCGGGCAGGCGCCGTGTGGTACGGGCCGCGAAGGGGCCGTGTCTCGGGCGCGTCGTCGACCAGCCCGTCGAGCCACTCCCGCGCTTCGGCGTCCAATCCGGCAATCTCCGGAAGACGCGGGCGCGTCGCGGGAGCCAGCCGCCCGACCAGGGCCCGCCGGCGGCCAAACGGCGAGGGTCGCACGTCGCCCTCACCCGCCGAGGTCCGCGTGGCGGGCGGTTGCGCCGGCTCCCCGTAGCGCGATGCGTCATAGTAATCGCCGGGCGCGTGAAAATCGTGCACGACCTGGGCGGTCCGCGTGTTCCACACGTGGATCGCTGTCGCAGGCGTCCCCCCACCGGATGCATGCCTGTGGGGAGGCGTTCTCGGAGCGCCGATCGCCCAGTTGCCGTTCGGACTGAGTTCGATCCGGTAGGGCGAGGTCCAGAGAATCCGGCGGATCGTCCCACCGGTTTCCGCATCGCAAATCGCCGCGTCGGTGACGATCCGCCTCCCGTCGGGGCTGAAAGCGGCCTGGCCGGCGTCGCGGATCGGGAACCAACCGTCGCCGGCGACGCTGACGGACACAGCAAATGGCTGCTTGCCGCCGCCGACGAGGATGCGTTTTCCGTCAGGGCGATAGGCGACCGAGCGGATCGGTCCGCCGAACCCCTTGATTCTCACCCGTTGCTGGCCCGTCGCGACCTGCCAGACGATCGCTATCCCCTGCGCATCGCCGCTGAGGATCGTTTCGCCGTCGGGGCTGAACGCCAGCTTGGTGATCGTCTCCTGATGCCCAGCGAAGGTCCGCACCGTCCGGCAGGTCTCCACGTCCATCAGAACCGCGTTCTTGCCGCCAATTCCGCGGAGGAAATAGCGCCCGTCGGGGCTGAAGGCGAAGATATCCTGCTCGTCGAACGGTTCGTTGCCGTGCCAGATCTGCTCGGCGGTCTCCAGATTCCAGATCACTGTGTCGTCGACCGCCGAGCCGGTATCGGACCAATCGCGGGTGACGAAATGCCGCTTGTCGGGGCAGAAGAAGCCGGTCGTCGCGTTGCACATCGTGGCGGAACCCTGAAACGCCAGTAGTCTGCCGTCGGGGCGCGCGTGCATGAAGAACTGGAAGTACTTGAGATTTCCCTTCGTCGAGTAATCGTGGCCGGCCTGGTCGGACGCCTCGTAAGCCGGCTGGGTGCTCGGCCTGACGATGCACTCGCCCGTCACGGCGTCCCAGAGATGGAAGTGGGCGCCGGGGTGCCTCCAGCGCATGGAGAGGACATAGCGGCCATCGTCGCTGAATCGGGCGGTTCCCGGCCCCGCATGACCCTCCAGCGGCAAGATGTGGAGCAGGCGGCCCGTCGCGGTCTCTTCAAGGATCAAGCGGGCTTGGTCCACCTGGCCGTGCTGGCCGCGCAAAATGGCCGCTCCATCGGGGCTGATCTCGCAGAGCGTGCTCGCCGGCCAGGGGCCCGCCGGGCCCTGAACGATGCGGACTATTTCGCCGCTCCGGGCATCCCACAAGATGCACTGGCCATCCGTGGCGCGTGTCAGCAAGTGCTTTGTGTCCGGGGAGAAGTCCCACGACCGGATCGGCGCAGCATGACCGGTCTGGACTAGAAATCTCTCGGCGGGGCCCGCCGTCTCGTCGCTGCCGAAGGCGGCCGCGACGAGCCAAAGCAGGAGCTCGGGCACGAGAATCGCCACGTGCGCGAAGCGCTTCATGGCGTCAACCTCCTGATCGCTGCCCCGCTGCCACAAACAGGTGCCACCCATAACTTGAAACAGGCGCCACCCATAAGTTAGCCGACTTTCGCGGGATTGGCAATTCGGCGTATGTTGCCCGACGATGATCCGGACGTTGCCGTCCAGCTCATTTATGGTTCCGCGCCAGGCCTGCAATCGGGACGACCGTTTCTGGAGCGTGCCGCCGGCGGCTCAGCGCGAGCGGCTCCTCCGGCACCTGGCAGCGCAACCCTTTTGCTGGTCCTCTAAGCCGCCTATAATGCGGGTTTCGGCGCCGCCTCGACCCGGCGAGCCGGCCCGGCGGCGCTGATTGCCTTGGCGGGGAGAGCCCCCGTGTACGTTTACCGAACAGGAGGACCCGATCATGGCGATGGGCTTTGGGATTGTCGGCTGTGGGATGATTTCGAACTTTCACGCAAAGGCGATCGCCGACGTCGAGGGGGCCGAACTGGTCGCCTGTTTCGACATGGTCAAGGAGGCGGCCGATCGGCTCGCCCGAGAGACCGGCTGCAAGGCCTACTACAGTCTCGATGAGATGCTCGCCGACCCGAAGGTCGAGATCGTGACGATCGGGACTCCCAGCGGCGCGCACATGGACCCGGCCGTCGCCGCCGCCCGGGCCGGCAAGCACGTGATCGTGGAAAAACCGCTGGAGATCTCGCTCGAGCGGTGCGATCGGATCATCGACGCGTGCACCGAGGCGGGCGTGGTCTGCTCGACGATTTTCCCTTCCCGGTTCCACGATTCGAGCCAGACGATCCGCAAGGCGGTCGATGCGGGCAGGTTCGGCAAGCTGACCGTCGGCGACGCGTATGTCAAGTGGTACCGCACGCAGCAATACTACGACAGCGGCGCGTGGCGCGGCACCTGGGGGCTCGACGGCGGCGGGGCGCTGATGAACCAGGCGATCCACAGCGTCGACCTGCTCGCCTGGCTGATGGGGCCGGTCGCCGAGATCACCGCCCATACGGCCCTTTTGGGGCACGAAAACATCGAGGTTGAAGACGTGGCCGTGGCGGCGCTGCGGTTCAATAGCGGCGCACTCGGTGTCATCGAGGCCAGCACGGCCATCTACCCGGGCTATCTGAAACGGATCGAGATCCACGGCCTTGCCGGTTCGGCGGTGATGGAGGAAGAGGACATCATCAAGTGGGATTTCGCCGAGGCGATCCCCGAAGATGAGGCGATCAAGCAGCAGTCGGCCGCCCGCATGAGCGGCGGGGGCGGGGCAGCCGACCCGGCGGCGATCGGCCACCACGGCCACGCCCGGCAGTTCCACGACGTGGTCGAGGCGATCCGGGCCGGCCGGCAGCCCTTGATCGACGGGCCCGAGGGCCGCCGTTCCGTGGAGATCATCCTCGGCATCTACCAGGCGGCCGAGACCGGCCAGGCGGTCCGCCTGCCGCTCTCGAGCGATCCGCAACTCAGGGCGCGCCAGTTCGGCGTGGCCGGGCTGAAATAATCCCTTGAGCCTTGTCGAAAATCGTCCGGCTTCCGGCTTGCGTCATTTGCAATTCCCACGGAATCGCCGATAATATCGCGATTCTACCCATGTGGCCCCCGTGACCAGGACGATCCGGCATGATCGAGAAGATAGTAGACCGTGGCCTGACCTTCGACGACGTCTTGCTCGAGCCCCGGCGGAGCGAGGTCGTCCCTTCTCAGGTGGATGTCAGCACTGCGCTGACGCGGAATATCCGGCTGAACATCCCCCTTCTGAGCTCTCCGATGGACACCGTGACGGAGAGCCGGATGGCAATTGCTCTCGCTCAAGAGGGGGGACTTGGCATCATTCACAAGAACCTCTCCATCGAGCTCCAGGCCGATGAGGTGACCAAGGTCAAGCGCTCGGCCAACGGGATCATCGTCAATCCCGCCACCTTGCCCCCCATGGCGACGCTCGCCCAGGCACGCAGGCTAATGGAGAAGTCGAACGTCTCGGGAGTTCCGATCACCGAGTCGGACGGCCGGCTTTGCGGCATCCTCACCCGTCGCGACCTCCGTTTCCAGGAGGACTTCGACCAGCAAATCTCCGACGTGATGACCCGTGAGAACCTGGTGACGGCCACGGGGACTGTAACGCTTGAAGAGGCTGAGAAGATTTTAATGGAAAAAAAGGTGGAGAAACTTCTGCTGGTTGACGAAAATTGCAGACTGACTGGGCTCATCACGATAAAAGACATCGACATGATGCGCCGCTTCCCTAATGCCTGTAAAGATAGGCAAGGGAGGCTGAGGGTTGGGGCTGCCGTTGGTGTCCACGATTACGAGCGGGTTGAGCGCCTGATCGAGCAGGGTGTCGATGTCCTGGTCGTCGATAGTGCCCACGGCCATTCGGCCAATGTGTTGGAGACCGTCAAGAAGATCAAGAGAGACTGGGAGATCGATGTTGTCGCCGGAAACGTGGCGACCGAGGAGGGTGCCCGAGACCTGATCGCCGCGGGCGCCGATGCCGTGAAAGTCGGCATCGGACCAGGTTCGATTTGCACGACACGCGTCGTTTCGGGCGTAGGCACGCCGCAGGTGACCGCGATTATGCGAGCCGCCCGGGCTGCCGCCGATTCGGGGACCCCAATCATCGCCGATGGAGGGGTCCGCTATTCCGGAGACTTGACCAAGGCGATTGCCGCCGGCGCCCACGTGGTGATGATCGGCGGCCTGTTCGCCGGCCTCGAGGAGAGCCCGGGCGAGACGATCCTCTACCAAGGTCGGACCTACAAGGTCTACCGCGGCATGGGATCGCTCGGGGCGATGGTCAGGGGCTCGAGCGAACGCTATCGCCAAGGCTCGAGCGCGACTCCCGAAAAGTTCGTCCCGGAAGGAGTCGAAGGTCGCGTCGCATTCAAGGGCTCGTTGGGCCCGTTCGTCTATCAGCTCGCAGGGGGGCTTCGAGCTGGGATGGGATATTGCGGCACGCAAACAATTGAAGAGCTGCGCACGGAAGCGCGGTTCATCCAAGTATCGCCGGCAAGTGTGAGGGAGAGTCATCCCCATGACATTGCGATCACGCAGGAAGCCCCCAATTACAGTACGGAACACGCGCCAGACGAATAGCCTTGCGCTGGCGGCAAACCTGGTTTGTCTTGCCGCCCCCCTCTTGGCCCTGGCGATCGTCCAGATCGCCGCCCCGGCCCGCGCTGGTGAGGCAGTCGTCCAGGCGGCTTACACGTCTGGACAGTCCGCATCGAGCGTCGTTCAAGTCAGCTACACCGTCGGCGAGTCGGGCCACAAGTTCAAGTGGACGCCCTACCGCCCGACCAACCGCAAGAAGGTCGAGCCGCTGCGAGCGAACGCCGCGCAGTACACCGCGCCAAGCGCTGCCGCGGAGGGCCTGCATCCCCTTGACGATCCCTTCGCGGACGAGGAACAGCCAGCCGGCCAGCCCTCGCTCCCCAAGATCGACCAACTGCTGGTGGACGATGGCGACCAGAAACCGCCGGCCGCCAAGCCGCTCAACCAGCCGGAGAACGACGAAGACCTGCCGAGTTTGCCGCCCTTCAAGGCCAACGAATCGGAGCTCGGGCCGATCGTGCAGCGGCCCGGCGGCGCCCTTCAGGAGTGCCGGTACGCCCCCGACGACATCCTCCGCCCGATCGGCGAACTGAACCATGAGACGGCGATTCGCCTCAGCCAGCCGCTCAAGCCGACAACCTGCGAGCTCGAAGGAGGCGATTTCGTTCCGCGAAGCTGGGCCCCCACGACCTACATGTGGCAGGCCTCCGGCCTCTGCCACAAGCCGGCTTATTTCGAGGACATGCACCTGGAACGCTACGGCCATTCCTGGGGCCCCTACCTCCAACCGGTGATGTCCGGCGCCCATTTCTTCCTGAATGTGCCGATCTTACCATACAAGATGGGGCTCTATCCGCCGGGCGAGTGTGTCTATACACTCGGGTATTACCGGCCCGGCAGTTGCGCTCCGTACCTGCTCGACCCGTTGCCGCTGAGCATTCGGGCCGGATTGGCCCAGGCGGGCGCCGTGGTGGGCTTCGCGGCGTTCCTGCCCTAGTCGGCCCGCCGGGCCGACGGCGTGCGAGCGGCCGCGTCTCCTCAGCGCGATCGCTTGCAGACCAAATTACTGCATCCGGGGGGCTTGCACCGGAGGGCGGCGAATCTCGGGGGGACGTTCGCCGCTCACCCGGCGGCGAGGGCGACGCGCCGCACGGCGTCTCGCCCTCGTCCTTTTCCCCCTTAACGAGGCCTGCCGCAGACCCGAACGGACCCGATGATCCCGATTTACGACACGGTTCCCGGCCGCAATCCTCCGATCGCCACCTGGGCGATCCTGCTGGCGAATTGCGGTATGTTTCTCCTGGAAATCTCGCTCCCCGAACACGGCCTGGAGCGCCTCTTCTACCTGTTCGGCATCGTCCCGGCGCGCTACACGCACCCCGAGTGGGCCGCCTACGTGGGCTTCCCCGTCGACAACTATTGGCCCTTCCTGACCAGCATGTTTCTCCACGGCGGCTGGTTCCATATCCTGGTCAACATGTGGACGCTCTGGATCTTCGGAAACAACGTGGAAGACCGGATGGGGCCGGGACGCTTCCTGCTGTTCTATCTGACTTGCGGGATCGCCGCCGGCGTGGTCCACCTGCTGACCAATCCGACTTCCACGGTCCCCACGGTGGGCGCTTCGGGCGCGATCGCCGGGGTGATGGGGGCCTATTTCGTCCTGTTTCCTTTTGCCCGGCTGATCGTCATGGTGCCGGTCTTCTTCTGGCCGATCTTCTTGGAGATTCCGGCGGTCTCCTACCTGCTGATCTGGTTCCTGATCCAGCTCTTCAGCGGGACGATGGCCCTGGCATCCTCGCAGCAGGTCGGCGGAATCGCCTGGTGGGCGCATATCGGGGGTTTTGTTTGTGGATTGCTGACCTTCACGATGTTCATCGCGCCGCGGCGGCCGCCGCGGCGGCTCCAGTCCGATGAACGAGCTTTCGAGGACTCGTGGATCTAGGGCCGGACCAAGACGATCGCCGATTCCGGCCCGCCTTCGGTGCTCAGGAGGCGTGCCCTGCGGCTTGAGGGGTGGATATTCAGTCGAGACAAATCAGCGGAGACGTCAATCATGGGTGTGATGGATTTCTTCTGGATCTTCCTGATGCTCGCGGCCCTGCAGCCGGTGATCCGGCAGAAGCTGCTCGACGCCGCCCGGCAGCGGATGATCGCCAAGATCGAACGCAAGCGCCAGTCTCGGGTGATCCTCATGGTGCATCGCCAGGAGACGATGAGCCTGCTGGGTTTCCCCGTCTTCCGCTATATCGACATCCAGGATTCGGAGGATGTGATCCGCGCGATTCACATGACCGATCCCGACATGCCGCTCGACCTGGTCCTCCAGACGCCCGGCGGCCTGGTGCTCGCCTCGTTGCAGATCGCCCGGGCGATTCGCGACCACCGGGGGAAGGTCACGGTGTTTGTCCCGCATTATGCAATGTCCGGCGGCACGCTGATCGCCCTGGCGGCCGACGAGATCGCCATGTGCCGCCATGCGGTGCTCGGGCCGGTCGATCCGCAGCTCGGCCGCTGGCCGGCGGCATCGGTCATCAGCGTCGTGAAACGGAAACCCGTCGAGGAAATCGACGACGAGACCCTGATCCTGGCTGACCAGGCCGAAAAGGCCGTCGCTCAACTGCGCGAAGCGGTCAAAGAGCTCCTCGACGGCAAGCATCCCGACCAACGGGTCGACCAGTTGGCCGGCCTGCTCTCGGAGGGCGCTTGGACGCACGACTTTCCGATCACGTGCGGCATGGCCCAGCAGTTGGGCCTGCCGGTGACCTGCGAAGTGCCGGCGGAATTTCTCCAACTCCTCCAGCTCTATCCCCAGCCGGTCCGGCGGCAGCCGTCGGTCGATTACATTCCCGAGCCTTACCGGGGCCGCCCCGCCGGCCCGCCCCGCGGCCAATCCTGATCGCCCGCCGCGTGGGTCACAGGCAAGATCCGAATCTCGTTTTCGTCTGACAAATCCCCCGACAGCTCCGCAGTCATTGGATAGAGCGTCTTGCCCGTGTCACGAAGGTCGCTGAGCGGTAGCGCGATGATCGTGGCAATTCCCGAGAGACAGCAATTCTGGCAGTCAGCACGATAGCCAACCTCTTCATCCTGCGAAAGCAGGACGCCTCGGAGCGTTTTGTCACGCGGCAGAAGTGCAGCGGCGGACCGGACCGAGCGGCCGCTGAGGCACTCGCACGCCGGCTGGAAACCGAGGCGATGGAGCGTCGGCGATGGCTGGTTGATCCGCGGGCGGAGCAGTTGGCGGAAGAAAGTCGTCGTCCCTTATCACAACACCTGGACGACTTTCGCGCGAAGATGCAGGCCGATGGCCGAGACGAGCGGCAGATCCGTGACGCTCTGCGGTACATTCGAGCGGTGACCGCTGGTTGCCAGCGCACCGCGGATATCTCGGCAGACCTTGTCAACGCCGTTTGCAGTACAACTGTGAGCCCGTCGGCTGTCGGCCCGCACGGTTCAAGCCTATTTGACCGCCGTGAAGGGCTTTACACGATGGCTTGCCACCAACAAGAAGCTGCCTTCCGAGAGGGACTGGGGCGGCTCGTTGCCACCAAAGCCCCGGGGGCAAGAGTGTTCGGCCTGCCGACAAAACGGCGCCTTGTTGCCATGCTGCTGGCCATGATCGGTGCACATCCGAATGCCGTGAAAGCAGTCATGCGACACTCGACTACTACGCTGACGATGGACACCTACGAACCCCTGCTTCCGGGCCGGGAAGCCGAGACGATCGCTCGGCTACCGGACATGCTGGGCCGCCTGCCCGACCCCCTGCGAGCGACCGGCACAACCGACACCGCGGAGAGTTTTGGGGAGCACCTGGGGGAGCAGTCAAACGGCCAGTCGTGTCCGCGGGTGGCGAGACGTGGCGAGACAGAGGGGGAGGTGGGGTCGCCGGACACGGCGGACGACCTCACGCCGCAAGTCCTTCCGCTGTCAAGAAAAAAGTCACGCCGGCGAGTCGTGGCGACTGCCGGCGTGTCGAGTTTTGAGGCGGAGGGCAAGGGACTCGAACCCTCAACCGGCAAGCCGGCACCTGATTTCGAGTCAGGCTGCTAACCAATTCGCGTACCCTCCTCGCCTGTCTCCCCAAGTCTAGTTTTTCCCGTTCCTGCTGACAAGGTCCGCTCACCGAAAGCGGTCGACCGGAAGCCGAAAGCGGAGCCTTTTCGCGTGGACCGGGGGGCGGGATTCTGATACGATGCGGCTCCAATCGCCGCTGGCGGCACGGTGGTCGGCAAGGTGGAGTTGGTGGATGAACGTCTTGGCCCTGGTCGAACAGCCCGGAAACGTCTGTTATCGCTATCGGGTCGAGGCCTATCTGCCGGAGTTGGCCAAGCGCGGACACCGGTTGCAGACGATCTCGCTCCGCGAGGGGGGGCGGCTGCGTTTTGTCCTCTACCGGGCGGTCGCCGACGCCGACCTGGTGATCCTCCAGCGGAGGTTGCTGCCGAGCTGGCAGTTGTCGCTCGTCCGCGGGCTGGCCAAGTGCCTTGTCTACGACTTCGACGACGCCGTCTTCCAGCGCGACAGCTTTCAAGCCAAGGGACCCCAGAGTCTCCGGAGACAGCGGCGGTTCCTGGCCACGGTTCGGGCGGCCGACACGGTGATCGCCGGAAACGCCTACCTGGGCCGACAGGCGAGACGAATCGCGGACGCCGGACGCGTCCGCGTCGTCCCGACCACCGTCCAAACCGCCGCCTACCGCCCGGCCAACCATGTCCGCACCGGGGCGGGAGTGCGGCTGGTCTGGATCGGCTCGTCGAGCACCCTCCAGGGGCTCGAGTTGGCCGCCAGACATCTTCAGGCGGCCGGCGAGAAGACCGCCGGGCTGGAACTGCACCTGGTCTGCGATCGGACGGCCGATTTTCCGGCGGTTGCCGTCGTCCCGCGGCACTGGTCGACCGCCACCGAAGCGGAAGACGTGGCGGCGGGCGACATCGGGGTCAGCTACCTGCCCGACGACGCCTGGAGCCGTGGCAAATGTGGGCTGAAGGTGCTCCAGTACATGGCGGCCGGCCTGCCGGTCGTGGCCAACCCGGTCGGAATGAACCGCCGCATGGTGATCGACGGCCGGACCGGGCTGCTGGCCGATTCGCCCGGCGAATGGGCCCAGGCGATCGCCCGACTGGCCGCCGACCCGGCACTCCGCCGGCGGATGGGGGCCGCCGGACGCCGGTTGATCGAGCAGCGCTACTCGGTGGAGCGCTGGGGGCCGCAATGGGTGGATATTCTTGAGTCGGCGACGCGAAGACCGTTGGCCGAGACGGTCCGCGGCAGGGCCCGTGCGGCCTGAGGGGGAGGGATCGCGGAAAGCCCGCGAACAAGTCGCCGATGGCGCCCTTTCGCCGCGCGGCGATGGATCGCCGCACGCCTCAGGGTGGTGCAGAGCGGCCCAATCGGATGCGATCGGCGGGACCGCGGCGGTTTGCTGCTGGCCATCCCAGCGCGACGCGTAGGCGAGGCCAGCGAGCGGCGTCTGGGTGTTGCCGGGTTTTTGTCTGATGGTGCACATCGCGGCGGCGCGTTCCGCCGAGGGAGAGGCCGCTTGGGCGCCCCTGCACGTCTTCTGCCGTCTGGGTGGGGCTTTTTTTGTCAACGCCCGTCCGTGACAATGAACAGGAAAGCAGGCGGCGGCTTGGCGGGTCGACAAGCCCCGCGGCACCGCGATCCTGAGCAGGTCAGCCGCCGCTTCGGCGGATCGTTTTCCCAAGAGCATTTGCGCCCAAGAGAGGAGACCTGGATGCGAGAGGCCCGGTTCACCGCCCTGCGAACGATCGAGTTTGCCGATGTGCCCGAACCGGCCATCGCCAGAGACGACGAAGTCAAGGTGCGGATCGACCGCGTGGGGGTCTGCGGGTCGGATGTGCACTACTACGCCCACGGCCGGATTGCCGACCGCCACGTGCAGTACCCAGCGACATTGGGCCACGAATGCTCGGGCACGGTGGTCGAGGCCGGCGCCGATTGCGGCCTGTCGGCGGGGACGCGCGTGGCCGTCGATCCGGCCTTCACCTGCGGGCGGTGCGACCAGTGCGCCCGGGGGCGTTCGAACACCTGCCGGGCGTTGACATTCATGGGTTCGCCGGGCGAGGCGCCGGGCGCGGTGGCCGAGTACCGGGTATTGCCGGGGCGCAACTGCCTTGCCATCCCGGACGGCTTGTCGCTCGACGACGCGGCCCTGGCCGAACCGCTGTCGGTCGGTCTGCACGCGGTGCGGCTCGGCCGCCTGGCGGCCGGCCAGCGGATCGGCATCCTGGGCACCGGCCCGATCGGCCTGAGTGTTCTCCTCTGCGCCAAGGCCCAGGTCGAAGGCCTCACGGTCTACGCCGCCGACCTGTTGCCGGCCAGGCGCGCGGTCGCCGAGAGGTGCGGCGCGGATTGGACGGGCGACGGCCGCGACGGGCCGGCCGAGCGGATTCTGGCGCGGGAACGATGCGGATTGGACGCGGTCTTCGAATGCTCGGGCGATCCGGCCTGCATCGGCGAGGCGATGCGGATGCTCGCGCCGGGCGGGACACTCGTGCTTGTGGGCATTCCGGCCGCGGAGGAAGTCTGCTTCGACATCCATGCGATGCGCGTCAAGGAGTTGACCTTCCGCAACGTCCGCCGGCAGGAGGGGTGCATGGCAACGCCCATCCGCTGGATGGCCGAGGGGCGGATCGATGCCCGCCCGATGTTGACCCACCATTTCCCCGTCGACCAGATCGGATCGGCCTTCGAGCTGGTGGCCGGCTACGGCGACGGCGTGGTCAAGGCGATGCTTGTGCTCGGCGATGCGGGCTGAGCGGTCGAGCAGGCTCCACGGGGACCATGCGCTCGGCGCACACGGAGGCGGCCGGGCGAAGGACGGCAGACGATGAGCAAGATCCTGATCGTCGGCAACGACGAACCACTGGTCCGCCAACTGACGCGGCTGTTTGCCGGCGCGGGCCACGAGTTGGCCGCCGCCAGCGACGGGGCCGCGGGCCTCGGCCGGCTGCAAGCGGACCGGTTCGACCTGATCTTCCTGGACCACAGCCCGCCGGAGCTCGACGGCCTGGAAACGCTCTCCGAAATCAAGCGGGCCCAGATCAAGACGCCGGTGATCGTGATGACTGCCTGCGGAACGACCGACACGGCGATCGAAGCGATGAAGCGCGGCGCTTACGACTACCTGCCCAAACCGCTGGAGACCGACGGGTTGCAGCGGATCGCGGCCGACGCCCTGGAGGTCAGCCGCCTGATGCAGCAGATCGTGCGGGCGCCGAGCTCGATGACCAAGATCACGCCCGCCGCTCGGGAACTCGTGCGGATCGTGGGCAACAACCGCCGCATGCAGGAGGTCTTCAAGCTGATTGGCCGCGTGGCCGAGCAGGACGTCACCGTGTTGATCTCGGGCGAGAGCGGGACGGGCAAGGAGCTCGTCGCCCGGGCGATCTATCACCACAGCCGTCGGCGCGACAAGCCGTTCATGGCGGTCAACTGCGCCGCGATCCCCGACACGCTGTTCGAGAGCGAATTGTTCGGCTACGAGCGGGGGGCATTCACCGGCGCCTACCGGACGCACGTCGGCAAATTCGAACGGTGCCACGGGGGCACCCTGCTGTTCGACGAGATCGGAGACATGTCGCTGGGCACGCAGGCCAAGCTGCTGCGCGTGCTCCAGGGCGGCGAGTTCGAGCGGCTCGGCGGCACGGAGACCGTCCAGGTCGATGTCCGCATCCTGGCGGCGACCAATAAGAACCTGGAAGCGGAAGTCGACGGCGGCCGCTTCCGCGAGGACCTCTACTACCGGCTGAAAGTCATCTCGATCGAGTTGCCTCCGCTCCGCGAGCGACTCGACGACGTGCCGAACCTGGTCAACTACTTCGTCGGCCGGTTCGCCCAGGAGTACGGCAGGACGGTCCACTATCTGGCCGACGAGGCCGTCGAACGCCTCGCGTCGCACAACTGGCCCGGCAATGTCCGCGAGCTGGAGAACAGCCTGCGGCGGGCGGTCCTGATGTGCAAGGGCGACGTGCTCCGAGCCGAACACGTGGAGTTCGAAAGCGATCAGGGGGAGGCCGCCGTGCCGGGGCGCCGCGGCGAGCCGACCGGCGGGTTGCAGGACCGGGTGGCCGGCCTGGTTTCCGAAATCCTCCAGCGGGCCGACCAGCGGGCCCGCGCGAACCTGATCGAACTGGTCGAAGAGGCCTTGATCGGCCAGACGCTTCGCCAGTGCGGCTTCAACCAGGTCCGCGCGGCGCGGATGCTGGGCATCAGCCGAAACACGCTCCGCCACCGGATGAAGAAGTACCGCATCAAGCCGCCCGAAGCGGATGCCTGAGGGCGGACGGGACGATGGCCCGGCCCCTCGTTCGCGGGGGCTCGTTTGCGGGCCTGTGGAACGAACGAGCGGCATCCAACGGCCCGATTCCGCTGGGGGAGCAGAGCCCTGCCGCGATCGGTCTCCGCGCGCCGGCCGGCACGGCCGCTTACGAGAGCTCCGCCCTTGATCGCGCTGGCGGCAAGAACCCGCTAAACGGCAGGCCCCCCTCGGTGGGGTCAAAGAGGTCGAGCAGGGCAAGCCGAGACGGCGGTTGTGGTCAGCATTGATAAAAAGCCCCATTCCGGCCGTCTCCATCTTAAGTCCGATTGCCGATTCGTCCACCTCCACCCCCTCCCTCCCGCTCGGGAGCTGGTGCAGTCTTTCATGCCTGCCAAGCCACACCTTCCCCCCTCGTTCCCAAGCTCCGGCTTGGGAACGCTCGCTTGCGGCTACCGCTAAGCGGTACCTGGAATGATGAAAACCATAGGTCTGGGAGATGGAAAGGTTCCCAAGCTGGAGCTTGGGAACGAGGGGGCCCCGACACCCGGTTCTGAACTCTTGCAGGAAAATTCTCAAGAATTCGTACGAAACCCTCCGCGATTCTCGGGGTTGATACTAGAGCCCAAAACCCTGGCTGGACCTCCGGGTTACGCGAATTCCCGACTTGCACCACCCCCCCCGAGGTGATTCGTTGTGGATTCGCGGGGGGTTCAGCGCCAAACTGTGGGCGCCGCCGAAGCTTGCTTCGGCGGCGCTCCTCTTTTTTTCCGGCCGGGTCCGAATCTGGCAAGGTTCAAGCTCCAATTCCCAATCGCCCGATGGGCCGCGGGTCAAGCATGAGACTGGCGGAACTTGTGTCTTGAACCTGGGATGGTGGGGCTTGCCGCAGTGGGGCTGCGAATCTCGGCTCTTACCGCACCCCCCCTTTTTTTACCCCCTCGTTGGCGGGTACGAAGCGCGCTCCTGACCTCGGATCGAGATGGGCAAATCCCACTGAACCGGGGGCCCCGTTGAAAAACGACCCTTTCGTGCGATAATTATGTGTTCGGTCGTGTCCGGTGACCCGCAGATCAGGGACCAGAGAACGTGCAACGCTTCATGCTCAAGTCCAAAATTCATCGTGCCACGCTCACCGGCACGGAGCTGGACTATGAAGGGAGCATCGCCATCGACCGAACGCTGCTGGATGCGGCCGGCATGATCCCTGGCGAGCAGGTCCACGTCCTGAATGTGAACAACGGCTCGCGGCTGGTTACTTATATCATCGAAGCGGAGGCCGGTTCGGGCACGGTTCTGCTCAACGGTCCGGCCGCTCGGTTGGGCACCCCCGGCGACCCGGTGGTGATCATCACCTACTGCGCGGTGGACGACGGACAAGTCGCGGCGCATCGGCCGGTGGTCGTCAAGGTCGACGCGCGCAACCGGCTCCGCGACTGACCGGGGGCGCCCCCTCTTTGGACCGGGGCGCTTCGGCGTGCTAGTCTTTCTTGACCGCGGCGCGGCGCCGCGGCGCTCCTTGCCGATTCCACTGGCCCCACGCGAGCCGCACGGGTGGACGCAATCGAACTGTTTCAAGAATTGGGCATTTCGCTTCTGCTCGGCCTGCTCGTCGGCTTGCAGCGGCAGCGCGCGGGCGACGAGCGGCCCGGCGTGCGGACGTTCCCCCTGATTACGGTCTTCGGCGCCGTGGCGGCAATCCTCGCCGGCCAGTTCGGCGGCTGGGTCCTCTTCGGCGGCATGCTGGGGGTCGTCGCCGTGCTCGCCTTCCCCAGGCTCATCCAGCTGCGCCAAGAGAATCCCGATCCCGGCATCACCACCGAGGTGGCTGTGCTCTTGATGTTCGGCGTCGGGGCCCTGGCCACGGTCGCGCCGCTGGCGGTGCCGATTGCCATCGGCGGCGGCGTGGCGATCCTGCTCCAGTTCAAACCGGAGATGCACCGGTTCGCCCAGACGCTCGGCAACGACGACCTCAAGGCGATCATGCAGTTCGTGCTGATCACCTGCATCATCCTGCCGATACTGCCCAACCAGGCCTATGGCCCCTTCGAGGTCTTCAATCCCTGGAAGACCTGGCTGATGGTCGTCCTGATCGTCGGCATGAGCCTGGGCGGCTACATTGCCTACAAGTTTTCTGGCCGCACCGCGGGGATCTTGCTGGGGGGCGTCCTCGGCGGCGCTATTTCCAGCACCGCCACGACCGTGAGCTACTCGCGCCAGGCCCGCGGCAATCCCCAGGCGAACCACGCGTCGGCGATAGTCATCCTGATCGCCTCGGCGGTGGTCTTCGTGCGCGTGCTGATCGAAATCGCCGTTGTTTCGCCCCAGTTCCTCTCCACCTCCGTGGCGCCGATTACGGCGTTGATGTTGCTGACCGCGGCCCCGGCGCTGCTGTTCTGGTACCGCGTTCGCAACCAGCCCAGCCAGATGCCCGAACAGGCCAACCCCACGCAGATGAAATCGGCCTTGGTTTTCGCCGGCATGTATGCCGTGGTCTTGATCGCCCTGGCGGCGGCCAAGGAATATACGGGCAACGAGGCGCTGTACCTTGTCTCCGCGCTTTCCGGTTTGACGGACATGGACGCGATCACGCTCTCAACGGCCGCGCTGGCCAATCGGGATCCCGAGATCCTGGAACACGGCTGGAAGCTGATCTTGGCGGCGGCAGTGGCAAGCCTGGTGTTCAAGGCGGCCCTGGTGGGAATTCTCGGCGGGCGCCGGCTGTTCGTCGAAATCGCGGCCTTCTTCTCGATCCCCATCGTCGGCGGACTGCTGCTGATTCTGCTGTTGCCCTCGATCGCGGTCTGGCGATAGCCCTTTGCGACGCGCCGATGGCGGGCGGTGGGAGCACTCTCCGCGAGCGACTCCGACGGTCCGGTCTACGGTCCGGTCTTCCGACCGATTCCAACCCGTTGGCGTGATAGGCCGCGGGAGGGAAAACTGGTATGCTTTAGGGAGAGCCTGCCCCGCGCGGAGAGACATCCCTGGTTGGCCAGACCGCGTGTCTTGCCCAGCCTCGCAGTTTTCCTTGTGCAGAGGTGGAATGCGATGGAACGGATCGTTCTTCGACCACCGGAGGGAATCGCCACGGCCGAGGGGTTGAAGCCGGGTGGGTGGTGGCACGATGCGGAGGATGGCAAGCGGATTGTCTGCGATCTCTGCCCGCGGGCCTGCGCGCTGGCGCCAGGCCAGCGCGGCTTCTGCTTCGTGAGGCAGAATCTCGGCGGCCGCCTGATGCTGACCACGTATGGCCGGAGCACCGGGTTCTGCATCGACCCGATCGAAAAAAAGCCGCTCAACCACTTCTATCCCGGCACTCCGGTCCTGTCTTTCGGCACGGCCGGCTGCAACCTCGGCTGCAAGTTCTGCCAGAACTGGTCGATCTCCAAGTCGCGTCAGGTCGAATCGCTCTC
The DNA here is from genome assembly GCA_012744395.1 of Pirellulaceae bacterium. GTDB lineage: Bacteria > Planctomycetota > Planctomycetia > Pirellulales > Thermoguttaceae > JAAYCB01. The sequence continues at coordinate 6,085 of JAAYCB010000027.1, read as the reverse complement.
CGAGGCCGCCCTGCCCGAGGCGATTGCCGAGGCGGCACGGCGGCACGGGTGCGGCAGCGTCGCATTCACCTACAACGATCCGATCATCTGGGCCGAATATGCGATCGATACCGCCCGTGCCTGCCGCGCGGCCGGGATCAAGACGGTGGCCGTGACTTCCGGCTACATGACGCCCGAGGCGAGACAACCGTTCTACGAAGTCATCGACGCGGCGAACGTCGACCTCAAGGCGTTCTCCGAAAGGTTTTACCGGAAACTGACGGGCGGGCGCCTCGATCCCGTCTGCGACACCCTCCGCTGGCTCGTCCGCGATGCCGGCGTGTGGACTGAAATCACCACGCTGATCATCCCCCGGGAAAACGACTCCGACGACGAGTTGAAGCGGATGTCCGAGTGGATCGTCGAAGAGCTTGGTCCAAACGTGCCCGTCCACTTCTCGGCGTTTCATCCCGACTTCCGCATGCTGGACCGCCCCCCGACCCCGCCAGAAACGCTGCTTCGGGCCCGCGAACTGGCGCGGCGTGCCGGAATAAACTATGTTTACACGGGCAATATCGCCGATCCGGCGACCCAGAGCACGTATTGCCACGCCTGCCAGGGGTTGCTCATCGAGCGTTCCGGTTACCGGATCGGGCACTACGCCATGTGCGGCGACCGCTGCGGCCATTGCCAGGCGGAGATTCCCGGCCGGTTTTCGACCAGGCCGGGTACCTGGGGTTCGCGGCGGCAGCCGGTGCGAATCGCCTCGTTCGCCCGCCCGCGGGCGGAGAGGAGAAGTCCGCAACACCAGCCCGCCAATCAGCCGATACCCAACGAGGGCGGGGGTCCGCCGTCTCCGGACACCGGCCATCGAACACGTTTCCAAGGAGAGTCCGCAGTGGCATTACCAGGCGCCGCATCAACCGCCCACGGCGACAGGCACCCCGAGAAGCCGGAACTCGACCGGCAGCAGGAGCGGCGGGTTTTCGAGGCGGCCGGTCGCCGCGTGGCCGCCGCCGTAAGCAACCTCCCGGGTGAATCCACGACCGAGGCCCTTGCCGCAGTGGCCGCACAGCCGCTCCTGGGCGCTTTTGTCAGCCTCAAGCGCTCCGGCCAGCTCCGCTCCTGCTGTGGGTTCATCGGCCAGTCCGTTCCGCTTGGCGAAGCGATTGACCAGGCCGCGTTTCGGGCGGCCAAAGAGGACCCGCGGTTCCCCCCGATCTCGCCGACGGAACTGCCGCATCTGGAGATGGAAGTCTGGCTCCTCTGGGGGCTCAAACCGGTGGAAGCCAAGGGCGGCGAACGCGCCGGAGCGGTGACCATCGGCAGGCACGGCCTCCAGATTGCCATGGGCAATCGTCGGGGCCTGCTGCTTCCGGGCGTGGCCACCGAACACAAGATGGACGCCGTGGCCTTCCTCGAAGCGGTCTGCCGCAAGGCCGGATTGCCCGGCGATGCTTGGAAGAAGGATGACGCCACGCTGATGACCTTCGAGGGATATGCGATTGAGGGCCGCCTGGCCGATGTCAATCAGGCGGGCGAGACGCCCGTGCCCGCCGGGGGCCCCGACGCCGACCAGGTGGCCGAACTGGCCGATTTCGCCCGCCAGAACCTGCTCGCGCTCTGCCAGGGGGCCGTGCCCAGCTATTACCTGCCCGGCGGGTTCGACGGCAACATTCACGGGTTGGTGGTCACGGTCAAGCTGCCCCAGACCCACGAAGCGATCCATTGCAGCCGGGTCCATGTGCGGCCTGCAATCCCGCTCCAGTCGACGCTCCTCGACCTGCTCAAGACGGCGGCCAGCGCGCTGCAATCCCGCCGCATCCCGCTCGAGGTGCTCAAGACGCTGTCCGTCGGGTTGACCGTTCTCTGGGACCCGGCCATGCAAGGCACGCTCGCCGAACCTGCGCTGGAGGATATCCAGCCGCGCCGCCGCGCGGTGCTGGCGATCGACCAGGGCAAGTGGTCGCTTGTCTATCATGCGAAGCAGGCGCCCCGCGATTCGCTCCAGAATGCCGCCGCGGCCGGCCATTTCCTCAATCCGCAGCAGGTGGCCGTGTTCAGCCTCGAAACCGTCTCCACCGAAGCCCAGGTCTCGGTCTCCAATGTCCCTCAGCCTCAAAAGGGACCGGACTTGAGAGCGCCTGCCGTCGCCGGCCGCTTCTATCCCGGTTCCGCCGGGGAGATCCGCGCGACACTCGACGGCTTTCTGGACGAAACGGCCGAGAAGAGGCCCTGGGCCGCCGCGATGGTGCCCCACGCCGGCTGGGTCTATTCCGGCCGGTTGGCCGCGCGCGTGCTCAACCGCGTCGCGATTCCCGATCGCGTGATCGTCTTCTCGCCCAAACACAACCGCCTCGGCGCCGACTGGGCGGTGGCCCCGCACCGGGCCTGGTCGCTCCCCTCCGGCCAGGTCAAGTCCGATCCCGAGTTGGCCGGCAAGCTGGCCGATGTCGTCACCGGCATGGAGCTCGACGCCGCCTCGCACGAGCCGGAGCACGCGATCGAGGTCCAATTGCCGATCCTGGCCCGACTCGCCCCCGGGGCGAGGGTCGTGGGGGTCGCCATGCACGGCGGCCAGCTCGACGCCATCCAGCGCGCCGCCGCCCAGATGGCGGCACTGCTGGCCGAGATGCCCAGGCGGCCGCTGCTGGTCATCTCCACCGACATGAACCATTATGCCGACGACCAGACGACGCGGCGGCTCGACCGGCTTGCCCTCGATGCGATCGAGTCGCTCGACCCGGCCGGGCTGTTCGAGACCGTCAGCCGCAACCGGATCACGATGTGCGGCGTTGTCCCGGCGGTGTTTGTCCTCGAGACGCTTCAGCGCCTCGGCGCGCTGGATCGCGTCGAAATCGTCGGCTATGCGACCAGCGCCGACGCCTCCGGCGATGCGAGCCGGGTGGTCGGCTATGCCGGAGCCTTGTTCGGTTGAGCGCCCCTGAATATCCGCGGGTCGGGCCGGCAGGTGGGATTGCGTCCGCGGGAAGGCGGGCGGTAGGCTTGCCCGGCCGCCGCCGTCGACTCGGCCGAGCCGGGGGACTGGCCCGCGATTGAGCCAGACGGCATATTGGGCAATTGCCGACCGGGTGAGCAGCTCGCGCCCGTTTCCTGCACTCGACGAAGCTCTCCAACATGAAGCGCCCGTTGTGGCTGATCCTCATTCTTCTATGGACTTTCCCGTTCCACTCGCCGGCAACCGGCCGCGGCGAGGCGAACACGGAGCAGGGTCTGGAGGACGGCCTCCGGGCAAGGATCGTCCAAGTCTTGGCCGATTTGGATGCCGATGAGTTTGCGACGCGGGCAGGCGCTCTTCAACGCCTCCGCGAGATGGCCGCCGCGGACGACGCCCGAAAACCGCTCGCCCTGGCGGTCCAGCAGGCACTCGTCGATCCAGGCACGTCGTTTGAAGTCAGAAAACAGTTGGAGCAGCTCCAGCGGTTGCTCCCGCCGGCCGATCTGCCGCCGGCGGAGAAGATCTCCATCGGGCAGATCCGGGAGCTGATCGACCAGCTCCAGCATGATTCCTACGGCCGTCGGCTGGGGGCCGAGAGCCGGCTCCGCTGGCTGCTCGGCAGTCGCGAGGCACGGGTGCCGATCTATCTTGAGGTCAAGCGGCGCCTGGCCGCGCCCCAGCTGGCACTCGGCGCGGCGGAGGGGATGAGAGACATCTACGAGGCGGCGCGGGGCGCATGGCTGGCCAGCGACGCCGGCGGTGGAGACCTCCCCCCCGTCGCCGACTCGGAGATCGACCGCTGGGTCGACGCGCTGGCCAACCCGAAGAGCCAGGCCGTTTTTCCCCTCTCTGGCGAGCCGCTCGCGGCGGTCGAGCTCCGCGATCTTCTCGCCCGGCCGGAATACGCCGCTCGCGTCCGGGCTGCCCTGGAAACGCGGCGGCGGAGCGCGGCGCTTGCGCCCGAGGCCGACGCCCGGCTCGGCGAGATGATCGACCTGGCGCGGCCGGCGATGGTGGCTGAATTCTGGCAGGGGGGCGCGAACTTGAACATCCAGCGGCTGCTCGTGGGAGTGCCCAGCGTGAGCGAGGGCGGCACGAGCCATTTCGACCGCATCGACGACCGGACGGCTCACTGCGTGACCGGCGTGAACCTGGTCGAAGGCGACTACCCGGTCGGCGTGGCCCTGCCCCACCCGACGCTCCCCTCCGCCTTCTTCCACCTGGTGAACCTGCCGACGCCGCGGCGGCGGATGGCCTACGAGTACGCGGCCCGCGGCAGCGAAGCGCGGCGGCTGGAGGCGATCGTCGAGCGGACGACGGAGGATCTGCTTGGCCGGGGGCGGCCGCTGGAGGAACGGGAGTTGACGATGCTCGCCCAGTTCCCGATCGAAGACGTCTCGCGGTTTGCGGGCCGATACCTGGCGACGGTGGCCGATTGCACCGTTGCGGCGGGGCGGCTCGAACCGAGCGCTCCGCCCGAGGTCGAGCGGACGCGGCCGAGCATCCACGGGCTGCTCTGCGCCTGGCTCGGCGCCAAGGGCACGCGGGCGGCGATTCCCGGCCTGTTGGAGGCGATCGACCGCGACCGGGCGTTGCCGCCCAGCGCGGCGATGCCCTACCGCTTCGATCGGCTCGCCGCATTGGCGATCGCGCGGCGCGATCCCTGGCCGGAGGTCGACGCCTGGCTGGCCCGAATCGTCCCTCGGCGCGAGCATCTGGTCGTCGGCCAGGCCGAGGCGCCGGAACTGGGCGCCACCGCGGCCGCGATCCTGCTCGCCCGGCACGGCCGGCGCGGCGCGGCGCTGGAAGATTTCCAGCTCATCGCCTGTGCCGGGATGCTCGCCAGGCAATACGGCCTGACGGGCTACCGTTACGCGTCGGCGGAGTCGTGCCGGATTGTCGAGCGCTGGTGGCTTGAACGGAGGGGAAACGGCGCGGACAAGGAAACGCCAGACAAGGAGGACCACGATTGAACGGAGCGGAAGACGGCTGGATGCGATCGCACGAAATCTACATGCAGCGGGCCCTCGACGAGGCCGAGCAGGCGCTGGCCGAGGACGAGGTCCCGGTGGGCGCCGTGATCGTCCACCAGGATCGCGTGATCGCCGCGGCTCACAACCAGCGCGAGTTGTTGCACGACCCCACGGCCCACGCCGAGATGATCGCCATCACCCAGGCCGCCGAGGCACGGCAGTCGTGGCGGCTCGACGATTGCACCCTCTACGTGACCCTCGAACCGTGTCCGATGTGTGCCGGGGCGATCCTCCAGGCGAGGATTCCAGCGGTCGTCTATGGCGCCGCGGACCCCAAGGCCGGGGCCGTTCGCTCCCTCTACACGCTGCTCGACGACTCGCGGCTGAACCATCGCGCGGCGGTGATTCCGGGCGTGCTCGCCGAGCGATGCGGGCGGATTCTCAGCCGGTTCTTCCAACAGCAGCGCCGGCTGGGCAAGAAATAGTCTGCTCACCGCCGGGCGGATCGACTAGAATAGGAGGCGGACGGAAAGCGGTTTGGCGAAACCCACGCCTCCTGGGGGAGAAGAGCGATGAGCACGGTTGGTGTCCTGCCTGCGGTGGCCAAGGCGGCCGAGGCTTTCAACCAACACGAGAATCGCCGCGACGGGCTCGAGATCGCCGGTCGGCTGGCGAGCGGATTGACCGCGCTGCGCGAATCGCTCTTCCGCCGCCTCTTGGAGTCGGACAAGGGGTCCGTCAAGGACTCGATGCTGCTGCCGACTTCTCAGGTCCGTGCCCAGCAGATGGCGGCCGAGGAGATCGAGGCCTTTCTGATCGCTGAATCGGTGGTCGCCGCGGCCCGCTTCGCGCTGGTCAAGGAGGTTCGCCCCTGGTATGTCTCCTGGCTGACCGCGATGCGGCTGGAAGCCTGGGCGCCCTTGAGCGATATCCCCAAGCGCGTGGCGGGCTACTTGGACAACAGCGCGGACGAGCGGCGGCTCGATTTCAGCGACATTCTCGTCCGCGTCGTGCCGGAAGCGCGCCGCGCGCCGCTGGTGCTGTTTCGCCTCTTGCCGACCACCGCCCAGATTGCCACGGTCCAGGCCTTCGGCGACCAGAAAGCGGCCGAGACGCTCCGCCGCGAACAGGTGAAAATCCTGCCTTCGATCGGGTACTGCAAGCGATGCCAGGG
>JAAYCB010000269.1 GCA_012744395.1 Pirellulaceae bacterium | reverse complement strand
TACTCGGCCGCGCGGAGTCGGAGCGGACCGAGGAAGGTCACGCTCCCGTAGCTGCCCACGCGCTGGCGGTCGACGACGCGGAATCGGATCGCCAACGACTTCGAGGCCTTGGCCGCCTCGGTCACGTCGACCGTGAGCCACTCGCGGCCGGCGCGCGACAGGGTGATGTCCTCCTCCCACGCCAGGCGGTCGTTGACCCAGAGCTCCAGGTAGCGGTAGCGCGGATACGCCGGGTCGATCTTCGTGTCGTTGACAAACAGGTCCAACGAGACCCGCTTGTTGAAATCGGGGACCGCCAATTCCGCGCGAACCTCCGCGTAATCGCCGACCTTCGAGGCCGTTTGGCGCGGAAAGGCGATCACGGCCAGCTTCTGCTCCCGCCAGTCGATCCGCCCCAGGCACCACGTCCCCTGCCAGCGCGGCAACGGCTCGAGCCACTCGGCCGCGGCTCTCTCGGCCAGCAGGCGGCCCGCCGGCGGCGAGGCGAGATTCTCCAGCCAGGCCGCATAGCCGGCCTGGTCGAGCCGCTCGTCGACCAGGCAGCGGGCGAACCCGTCCTTCGCCATAGCGCGGAACGCGGTCTCCATTGCCGCCCGCCGACTGGCAAGACGCTCGGCCCAGGTCTTCTCCCCGGCGGCCTGCTTGCGCCAGAAATCGGCGTACGCTTGGATGCCCTTCAGCCCCCGCAGCGATTCTTCAATCGCGGCCAATTGCTGCTCGACTTGCCGGTCGGCCTCGGCGGCGGCCTTTTCCGCCTCCTCCGGATCCCTGTCGCCATAAAGCTCGATCATCTTCTCGTCGAAAGACGAGCCGAGGGTGTATTCCGGATAGTCGAGGCTGGCCATCTTTCGGGCGTAGTCGAGCGTGGCCGCCAGCGGTTCGAGATACACCGTGCTGAGGCGGTCCGGATCGAGCAGCGTCTCGCCGGGGGCGCGCTCCTCGAGCACCTTCCGCAACGGCTCCAATTGCTCGATCAGCTCCAGCGCGCGGGGCCGATCCGCCAGGTTCCGCAGCCGCGGCGGCCAGCCCTTGTTGGGCGCGAAACGCCGCACCGGCATCTCGAACAGCCCCTTGAGTTGGCTGAGCAGGTCGTCGAAGGCCAGGGCCGTCTCCGCCTGGCCGCGCCCGTACACGTCCGAGTAGACGGCGCGGCGCGTGGCAGTCCAGTCGTGCTCGGCCGGATTCCATGCCCAGATGCCCATCGCCCCGACCTGGTATTCCTCGGGCCAGCCGTCGTACATCCCCCAGAGCATCACCGTGTCGGTGTAGTTGGCCGCCTCGCGGAGCGCTTCGTAGTCGGGCCTGCCCCAGCCAACGCTGAGCGGCTGCATGTGGAAATACGCCGGCTTGCCGTCCTCGCGGAGCGACTGGCCGGCACTGGCGTTGTAGAGAAACCCGCCAGGATAGGAAAACAGGTTGTGCCACCAGGCGGGCTTGAGTTCCAGCCCCAGCTTCCGCGCCGCCTCGAGGTCCTCCCGGCAGGGCACCCGGGTAAAGAACCACTGCGTGGCCGCATAGCCCGGGATCGCCGCCGCCAGGCGGTTGAACTCCGTGTCGATGTTGTTGTAGGAACCGATCGGCTGCGTGTTGGCCACCCGGCGACCCGTCATTGCATGCGCCGCGCCCAGATCGAGCGCGCGGCGGATGATCACCGGAGCGTCTTCGCCCGCCCCGACGTCGTCGAGCGAGATCCAGATACCGTCGACCCCCAGGGCGATCAATTCTTCAAACGTGCCCAGGGCCGCATCGTACTGGTCTGCCTTGACTCCGCAGGAAACGGTTCCGTAGACGAACATTCCGCGGCGATGCGCCTCGTCGATGACGCGCTTCGTGGCCGGCACGTCGATCTTGAACCCCGGCGGGAACCCCATCGCGGCATAGCCGTCGGGAGTCCCCGCGTCGCGCACGTCGGTGAAGTTCAGGCGATAGCGGGCATAACTGTCAAAGGCCCCGGGCGCAAGATGGATTCGCATTCGCCAATGGGGGCGGCCTCGCCAGCGGATGCTCGGCCAGTCGCGAACCGAGGCCAGCCGCAGTTCGGCCCGGCCGCCGCGCTGTTCGAACAGGTCGACCAGCGCGTTCTGACCGTAGATCACGCCCGGCGGATTGCTCCCGCCGACCAGCACGACCTGCCGACCGCCGTCCTCGACCGCCTCGATCACGAAGCCGTCCTCGCCCGGCGACGCATCGCCCAGTTCGATCTTCTCCCGGGCGCAAAGCCGGTCGAGCCAGGAGTTCGTCGAGCGCTGCCCGAGAAGCAGCACCTGGCGGACGCTGTCGGGCAGGCCATCCTCCTTGAGGATCGGCAGCCGCTGCCGGCAGCGGCGCTCGATGAGCGTCTGCAATCGGCTGGCAGCATAGCGCTCCGGCTCGCTCGCCTGGACGCCGACGACGATCGCCGCCTCCCCCTCCTTCGCCAGGGCCATCCACTGACCCGAGTCGCGGTAGACCTTCGGGACCGGTACCAGGGGGCAGTCCCGCTCGGGCTCCGCCGCCGCCGCCGACATGGCCAATAGACTACAAACCAGGATCACTCGCATCGGGCTTGCCTCTCTCTAGCACTTCAGGAAGGATCAGAAGGGGGCGCGTCGGTCCGGGCCGCGCGTCAACGGTCTCGGAGGGGCCGAACTACTGGCCCTCGCGGAGCCGCACCGGTCCCAGGAAACTAATGCTCAGATGGTGGCTGACGCCGCGGCGGTCACTCACGCGGAACCTCAGCTGGAGCCGCTCGGCCGCCCGGGCCAGGTCCGTGACATCGCAGGTGACCCAGGCCCGGCCCTTGCGGTCCGGGGCCACGTCCTCCTCCCAGACCAGCTGGTCGTTGACCCACAGCTGCATCGAGCGGTACTCGCGCCACTGGTTGTCGGTGCGGGTATCTTCGACCCAGGCGTCGAGCAGCAGCCGGCCGGCCGCCGCCTTCACCGGCAGTTCCGCCCGGACCTCGGCATAATCGCCCGGCTGCGAGGGCGTGTTGGCCGGATAGCCGATCGCCAGGCTCTTGCGGCCGCCAAGTTCAGAAATCCCGGCGACAAACGCCCCTCGCCAACGGGGCGACGCGCGGAGCCAATCCTCGGCCGCCAGTTCGGCCAGAACCTTGCCCGGCGGCGGCTGATCCCAATCGGCAAACAGCGCGTCGAT
>JAAYCB010000547.1 GCA_012744395.1 Pirellulaceae bacterium | reverse complement strand
GCGCGTAGAGCGGATGCCCTGGACCGACTTCCTTCCGCAACTCCTGCTCAAGGTTATGTGCGTACTCTCGTATTGGCACCCAGGGGTCAAGGATCCCGAAAGAACGGTGTGGTGCTTCGCCTGACATGAAGTGTACCCACTCAGTTTCACTGTGGCAGTTGTGGCCGGGTCATGGTTCCTCCGGGCGGAAGGGGTGGCCGTTGGCTGCCGGCTCGTTGAATGAGAGCTTCCCCCCAGGTCGTCGCACTTCCGAATCGACCGAGCATTGATGGCGGAAGCGGATCGGAGGGGGAGGCGGACTTTGACGGGTATCTGCGGCAATCCTAGCTCTTGAGCAATCGCCACGCGCGTGTTGTCGATTGTGATCAGACCGTTCGGCGTCTGCACGGCGTCGATGGCAGGTCCGTTCCAACCGCGTGCCATGCTCTCTCGAAGCGGCGTCGCACGCCCACTTCCTCCTACCGTCCGTTGCGAGAAGCCAATCGCGTTGGGGTCCACACGTGCGACGTCACCAGTGCATTTTGCCCCATGTTTGCTGGTGCGGTCATGTGCGCGCTAGTACTGAATTCTGATGGCCGAAGGATGGGTGGAACACCAGGCTTCCTCAAGAGTTGACCCGGGTTCCGCAGCCTGCTGGAACCCGGCAGCCGTTCCGCGATTACGTCACCTGCAACCTGCCTGATGCGAGTGTTCAGGAGAGTCTCGCCGAGACGTGGGTCCGCCCCAAGGAGTGCCGCTGACGCCGGCGCGGTTCCCGCCATCGCCAACAGCACGCTCAGCACCAGGATGGTTCTCTTCATGGCTCCCATTATACGAGAGTGCTACGGTCGAATCTCCGTCCACTCGTCCGGCGTAATTCCGAACTCGAATGTGGCCTGGCGCTTGGCAGCCTCCAACGTCTGGTGCCACGTGTCGGCGAAGCAGACGCCCTCCGCACTAAAGTACAACAAGTAGAACGCGCCACCTTCCTCCGAAATCTCAACCCATTTCGGGATGGGAAGCTCGCTGGTTGGCGTTGGCTTCCCCTCGACGATGGTGCCGATGGCGTGCTTCGTCCTACCTGTCGTACCCTTTACCTCGGCTCGTAGTCTCATATTGGCAGTCTCGTTCTTCATGGCCTCACTGGGATATGCAGGTTCTCAATGACCTGGCCAGCGTTATTGAGTGCCTCGAAATGCACATGCTGACCAATGCTGCCGTGGGTAGGCACAAGATCGCGGGGGGGCATTCGGAATTGACGGAGACCATCGGCGGATCGGTATACGCCCGGTGCAAGCTCCCGATAGCCTGTCCCCAGCCACTTTTCTGCGGAACCGAGTGCGACATCAGGGCTGACCGGCCCGTGGCTTCCGATGTTCCCCCAGCCTTGTGGGACCTTGGGCGCGGCCCCCGGTGTTGCGATTGGGGCGGTCATCTGCGCGCTGGTACCAGAGGCCGGTGCCCGAAGGCGGGACGGCGTATTCGGCCCACCCGGCGCTCTGGCTTGACCACGATCTACCTGAGTCGGCCCACTGTTATAGCTTGGCCGCAACGGATCGCCGTATGGTGTTATCGTCCTGAAACTTGCTTCTGGTGCCGGGCAGCGACCTCGCAGCAGGCTAGCGCCGCTTAGAGCGCCGATCACGCATTGCTCAAAACGGCTCGTTCCGCCGATGCCGGGTTGGGAATCGCGCGGACTGAAAAACTCGGTCGCCGCACGCTCGCACGATCCCACGGGAGCCATCTGCCACCGTGCCTCAAGATAGTTGTCTATTGCCGCCGCGCGCTGGCCTGCTGAGAGGTCTGTGTCTCGTGCCCGAGCCAATTGCTGTCCGGCGTACCGTTCAAGGTCGCTTTTCGTGTCCGCCTGGATGCTCGGCGGCTCATAAGGCGCAGGCGGAGGCGACGTGCCTCGCGATGGGCGTGGTGCGCCTGGGGCAAAGGGATTGGGTATGTCGAGCCACCATTGTGCGCTCGGGTCCCACGGCCAGACCCATAGGCCGGTCGGATCAGTCGCGCTGCCCGGCGAATTACCCACATACCGATACAGGTTCGGATCGCCCGCGGCAAAACCAATCGGATCCTCTGACAGCCACCGCCCCACGGCGGGGTCATACCAGCGGTTCAAGTTCCACTGCAAGCCCATGTCGTCGTCGAAGTAGCGGCCGGTGAAGCCGAAGATCGTGTCGACCGTCGGGCCGCTTTCAGAATGAACTTTCCCAAAGGCTTCGTAGACCTTGTGATTGGCGATCGTGGTGACATTGGTCGCCGCGTTGTACGTCGCCACGTCGCGGACCGTCCCCTGCCAGTCGGTCATCGGCCAGCGGATGTCGTTCGGGCTGCCGGTGGCCACCTGCTCGTCGGCCAGGATCTGGTCCACCGCCGGGTCCCAGAGGTAGCGGTGGGAAGGCGCCGTGGCCGTAGCGAGATCACACAAAATACCCCATTTGCGGGTTGTCAGTATAGGCACATGTCTGGAGCTCTATTGTGGCCAGTACGGAGTGAATTCGCTGACGCGAAAGTCATCTGGCGCACGAGTATCGCCTACGCACGGGCCTACACGACGGAAATCACATTCTCCAGAAAACAGGATGGTTCCGTCGTCGAGTAGAAGTCCAATGTCGGGCCACAACTCGCTTGCGACGACCTCTTCAACTCGTTTGCCGGCACATGCCTCAAGGATCTTCTTCTCCGCCTTGAGCAACACGACTTCTGTGCGAGCAATACTTTCAATCGGAAGAACTTTCCCAGTGTTTGCCGACAGTTCAAAGAGTAGACCGTCATCCAGTTCCACAAACGTTGTGCATCCAGCGTATCCATCGTCATCTTCGTCCCACTCGGAACGGTAAACGAAACGAACGCGCTTTCCGACGATCTGATCCCGAGACAGCCTTGCTTTCACATTGTCACGCATGGTCACCTCTTCCTAAAAGCCTTCCTCAAAAGTCCATTCATAGACGGTTTCGGTGACCTCGGTACCTACCCACCACCCAGTGAGTGCGCCGCCAAACCCTCCCAGGATCGCGCCAGCGCCGGCACCAAGTGGCACCGTGACAGCCTCCTCCGGTGCCGCTACCTGCGGACCGAATTGCCCTGCGGCTAGTGCTATGCCGGCACCGAGTCTGGCTCCTCCCAGCGATCCGAGTTTTGCACCTGTGCATGCTCCTGTCCAACCGCCAACTTGTCGTGTGATCTCCTTGGCCTTGTTCTCTGCCGCATAGATTTCGTAGGCAGAATTGCCGATTCCTACAACAACCAGCACACGCCCACCGACCTTCCCAGCAAAACGCACTCGTGCGCCCCATTTTGTTCTTGCCGCTGCACTTGCTACATCGTCAAGGCGTCCCAATCGCTGGAGCACACCAGTTGATCCCCTGCCTGACAGTTTTGTCAACACCGGATGACTGCTCTGCCACGCGTTTCCTTTGATCGCATACTGATAACCTTTTCCGTTTGGGTTTAGACGCCTGTACACTCCGTCCGGCTGACTATGCACCCATTCTGCAATGTAATCCCCGATGGCACGACCGAAAGCCTTGCTTCTTGCTCCACCGGTCAACGGACTATCCTTGAGCGACCGATAAGCGGCCCGAATTGCGTCTCGTTCCACTGACTTGGGAATGTCAGTCACGCTGGCGCAGTCCATCTTGTATTGCATTCGGACTGTAGCCTGCACAGATGCACCGGACCCAGCCGCGTCTGGCGAAGACAGCCAGCGAAGCCTATCAATGCCCGGTTGAAGTCCATTTGTTACGATGTTCGATGCCGCCTCAGGGGTTGTAGCGTGAACCATCACAACCGTCTCCAACCCTTCGGGGTCGACATACGCCCCCACCGAATTCCCCACATATCGGTAGAGGTTCGGATCGCCCGCAGCAAAACCAATCGGGTCCTCCGACAACCACCGCCCCACCCCCGGGTCGTACCAGCGGTTCAGGTTCCACTGGAGGCCCGTGTCGTCGTCGAAGTAGCGGCCGGTGAAGCCGAAGATCGTGTCGACCGTGGGGCCCGACTCCGAATGGACCTTGCCGAACGCCTCGTACACCTTGTGGTTGGCGATCGTCGTGACGTTGGTCGCCGCGTTGTAGGTCGCCACGTCGCGGATCGTCCCCTGCCAGTCGGCCAAGGGCCAGCGGACGTCGTTCGGGCTGCCGGTGGCCACCTGCTCGTCGGCCAAGATCTGGTCCACCGCAGGACCCCAGAGATAGCGGTGCGAAGGGGCCGTAGCCGCGCCGCCGGCGAATTCCAGAATGGCCTGGTCGCCGTCGTAAACCCAGAACGTGTCGGTGAAGCCGCCCGCGGCCGCCCCATCGGCGTCGAGCCGCCGGCGGACCAATCTGTTGAAAGCGTCGTACGAGTACTGTACCTCCTTGGTCACCGTGCCGCCAGCCGACTTGAACTTCACCCCGGTGAGCCGGTTGCGGTGGTCCCATGTGTATTCCGTCTTCGTGTTGTCGCTGATCTTCGTCCGCAGCGTGCGGTTGCCCCGGGCGTCGTACTGGTAGTTGTAGACGCCGTCGCTCGCGAGCCGGTTCATCGCGCCGGTCGAGTAGCCGGTATTGGTGCGGTTGCCCGCGTCGTCATAGGTGTAATTGACGTCGGCCGGCATTCCCGTGCCCGTGTAGTCGACACTGTTGACCTGGTCGACCGTGTCGTAGCCGAAATCAATTGTCACGGCCGCCGAGGTGGTGATCGTCGCGTAGTCGAGCAGGTGCTCGTTGTAGCGGACGTCGTAGTCGATCGTGGTGATGCCCCCGCCGTCGTATTTCATGTCGGTCAGCCGGCCGGCCTTGTCGTAGGCGATGTATTTCACCCGGCCCACGTACTCGCTCGTGTCGAGCGACGAGTAGCGCCAGATGTAGGTCAGCCGGTCCGAGGCGTCGTAGGCCAGGTCGATCCGCTTGGCGGCCACGACGTTGCCCCCGGTCTGGCTCTGCTGCGTGATCCGCGTGATTCGGTCCAGCGCGTCGAACGAGTAGTTGTTAGCAAAGTCGTTCGTTGTGCCCACCTTGGCCTTAAGCTGCGTGCGGTTGCCGCTGGAGTCGTAGGCCTGGTCGACGACGACGCTGGAGGTCATCCCGCCCAAGGCGTGGGTCGCCTGGGTGACGCGGCCGAGGGCATCGTAGACGAAGCCGTAGCTGGCCGCCGCGCCCGAGGTGGCGTCGGCCGCGCCGACAAGCCGACCCAGGTTGTCGTAAGTGAACGGCATCGTGCGGATCGTCGTTCCGGCCGCGTTCTTCCAGCGCTCCTGGACGACGCGCCCCAGCTTGTCGAAATCGTAACGCGTGATCTGATCGAGGCGGTCCTTCTTCCAGATCAGGTTGCCCGCCAGGTCGTAGAGATACGACTCGGTGCCGAAACTGGTCTGCTCCGACCGGCGGCGGTGGAGGTAGTCCGAGGTGTAGCTGGTGGCATTATTGGCCGGGTCGGTGACTTTCTTCAAATTGCCCAGGTTGTCGTATTCGAGCACCGTGTCGGCCCCGTTGTGGAACGTCGTCCGCGTGAGGCGATCGAGGGCGTCGTGGTCATACGTCGTATAGTGGCTGAGCGGATCGGTGACGCGCGAGAGATTGCCAAAGACGTCATACTGGTAGCTCCACGCGTCATCGAGCCCCGCCGGGTTGAGCACGACGCTGCCGGTCCCGTCGTTCCAGTTGATCGGGTCGACCGTCTTTTTGGTCGCGCGGCGGAGGGCGTCGTACTCGTAGGTCACGTTTCTCAGCTCGGGATCCTGCACCCGCGAGAGATTGCCCAGCGTGTCGTAAAAATACCGCGTCTTGGCCTGGAGCGTGGCGTTGTCCTTGATTTCCCGCGTGGTGCGGTGG
>JAAYCB010000268.1 GCA_012744395.1 Pirellulaceae bacterium | reverse complement strand
TCGAAAAGGAGAATCGCGTCGGAAGGGGGCTCCGCGGGCGTCTGGCCGGGTATGATCCTCTCCGGTTGAGGCCGATTGCGATCGTGGACCCGCCACGGCGAGCCGGGAAGCATCGGCGTATCGTCGTAGCCGTACTTCTGTTCGGTTTCGGCTTCGGCTGCCGCGGCCCGGCCAGGGCCCGGTCCCGTAGTCGCCACAAGAAGGCAACTGGTGGCCAGCAGCAGGTTTGCGTAGCGCAGACAGGTCATGGCACGCTCACGGGGATTGACTGTTTCGCGGAGCCGTGCGGACGGAACGTTGCTCGGCAACAGCCCACGAGGTTAGCCCGCCAATCGGCCGTGGTCAACGGCTGGCGAGACGCTTGAGAGCCGGCGCCGCCGGCTTGGACGTCCTGCCGCGGCAACGCCTGGCCGGTCAGATCAATTCGCGGAGGCCGGCCAGGCCGATCGGCTCGCGCGAGGCGAAGGGTTCCCCGTAGCGTGTGCCGATCACGAGTCCCCATGCCGATGCCATATCGCGCCACCGATCGAGGAACGTCGGAGGCTGTTGCGGGCGCCCCTTGGAAAATTGGCTCTCGTAGCAGCGGATCGCTTCGAGCTTGCGGTCCCACTGGTCGCTGATGTCGACGACGAACGCGGGTTGCGGAATCAGCCGCAAATGGATGCAGAAGTAATAGAGGATGCGCTGGGGATAATGCGGCTCGCCCGGCATCTCGGTCTTGGTCAATTTCGACCAGAAACGGGCCGCCTCGACCAGTTCGGTGGCGGCCGTGTGGTCGGGATGGGCATCGACCCAGTAGGGCGCGAAAATCCACCGCGGGCGGACTTTGCGGAACACGGCGGCCAAGCGTGCCCGCGCTTCGAGCGTCGGCTCCAGGCTGCGATTCGGCAAACCGAGGTTCTCGCGCCACGGGATGCCCAGAATCCGGGTCGCCCGGGCGGTTTCCCGGGCCCGAGTTTCCGGATCGCCGAAGGGCGTCGGCTCACCGTCCGTCAGATCGAGAATGCCCACGGCGAGGCCCTGCTCGATCAGGCGGACGATCGTCCCGCCCATACCCAATTCTGCGTCGTCGGGATGGGGAGCGACAACAAGTGCATCCAACATGGTCATCTTCCGGGTCTGAAGGGGGGGCGTGAAGAAGCCGCCTCGCCCCCGGCGGGCGGACAAGAAAACGAGACGAAGTCTGGTTCCCAAGCTCCAGTTCGGGAACCTTGCAGCAGTCTGCGCGGCTCGGACTGAGCAAGACGGCCGCCAACAACACTTTAACAGTCCGATTGCGGCGGGCAAGCGCACGAGCCGTCAGGTCGGCCAGAGGCCCTCCGCAAGACAACTCTACCCTGGGGAAAGAAAGAAAAGATTCCCCAGAAATTGCGAAAACTGTGCCAAATGACCTGGACTTGCCGGTCCGAATCTGCCACACTCCCCGCCCCGGTCCCGAGGTTCTCGATTTTCTCCAATTCTCAGATGGCCACAGACCTAACCCCCAATCGAGCCATTCGAACGCTGAGGCACGTGGCGGTGTCGACGCTGCTTCTGCTCGGCTTGATGCTGCCGGGCTGCACCAAGTCCAATCTCCGCGGCGAAACGTTCGCCCAGGACGAATGGTCGACGCTGCCGCAGGCCCTTCGCCGCGCGGATCATCCGGGTTCCGCCACGGCGTACAGCAACAAAGCCCGCCAGATCGAGCGGAATCTGGGCGTTCCTTGATTGGCTCCCCCCCCGAGGCGCGTGCTTCGGCCGAGCGCCCGCCGTGGTGGCAGCGCTCGCTTCACGGCCCGCGGCCCCGGCGCCTCCTCCAACTCGCGTTGCGCTCCTTTTCCCGCAGCCGTCGGCTATTCTAGTGGGGCGCGCCGCCGGTGCCAAAATGTCCGGCCGGTGGTGGGCAAGCTGAATCCAGAAATGCTAGACTGCATCAGAAAGGTGGCTGGAGCGAAGGAGAGATCATGCCGCAGACCGCGAACTGCCCCCGTTGCCAGCGGGCGGTCGCGATTCCCGCCGTGCCGAGTGAAAGCGCCGTTGTCCAGTGTCCCCTCTGCCAGGAGCGATTCGACCTGTCCGAGGCGCTCGATTTCGTTGCCGAGACCGAATCGCAACCGCTTCCGCCGGAATTGATCATTATCAGCGCTGGCTCCGAGCAAAGCAGCGGCCCGACGGCGACCGCCGCGGGACCCGGTGCGCCGTCGTCCGGAGGTGGGGCTTCCGGAGACGGCCCGAACGAGGTCCGCTGTCCCTGCTGCCGGCAAGCCTTTCGCCTGGAGACGCTGCTGGTGGCCGAGACGGACGAACCTTTGGGGCAGGAGGCGGCGGCGCGGATTCTCGGACGAGGCGGTTCCGCGGAACCGGCGGCGGAAGCGGGAATGCGGTTTGACTTCGGCAGTGCGGGGGACCGCGGCGACCATGCGGATTTTCGGCTGCAACTCGGCGGAGGTGAGCGATTGCCGGAACCGGAAGGCGCGTTTCAGTTCGGGGCTCCGATCGGCGCGAGCGGCAATTCCGTCGCGGGAGAGGCCAGGGGGGCGGCCGCACGCCCGCGGTCGCGCCGCGAACGCGGAGGGCTGAACGACCTGATCGGGGCAGTCCTCGGCGGCGCCGCCGGATTGTTGATCACGTATTACATGCTGAACCTGATCGGCGGTCGGCGATTCGACTTCCTGCAAGTCTACCTGCCGGGAGTCAAGCACACCGTCGCCCATCGTCCGGATTGGCTCGGCGGTCCTCCCAGGGAGCCGGATGGGGAGGCCGACGCCGATGCGGGCGACCGCACGGCGGCCGAGGATCAGCCATCGGCCGGCGCGGAGATTCCGCCAGAGGCGGCCGGCGATGGCGGGCAGGCACACCCGCCGGTCGCGGTGGACGAGTCGCCCCCGCCGGATGCCTCCGAATCCGCCACCGAAGCCTTGCCACCCGACGCGATCGGTCTGGTCAATCCGCCCGAGGTCAGTCCCGACCTGTTCGGCGCGGCCCTGAGAGCCGTCGCCGAGGCCATGAAGCCGGACAGCCTGAACGCCGAAGGGTACGCAGCCTGGTGCCGGCTGGCCGAGGCGGCGACGTTTGTCGATCGCCGCGGCGGTGGCCCCCAGATGCAATACCGCTTCGAGGCGGTGCGGCGGTTGCTCCGCGATCTCGACGGGGAAGACTTCGCGAAAATTGGCCAAGAGGCCGGCAGCCGCCTGGCTGATTCCGGCCGAACATCGGACGGCATCTTGCTGGTCGGCACCGCCAACAAGCCCAACACCCCGCGCGGAAAGGGATACCTGACCACGTTGCAGGTGGCCGGGACGGGCGAGCGGGTGGTCGTGGTCAGTCCCGGCATCCTCCCGATCGCGCAAGACGACCGCCTGCTGCTGCTCGGCCAGATCGTCGATCGTCCCAAGGAGGCGCTGCACGGCCTCGACACGGAGTTGCCCCAGGTGATCTGGTCGGGGATGGTCTTGAAGTTGCTTTCACCGACTGCCGAAAATCCGGATGGGTGAGCCCTTGATTCGGTTGGAAGCATGCTTTAGAATTTGATATTAGTGAGACTGAGTCTCATTATTGAGTTAAAGGATGTCTGCATGGTGCACGCCGTGATCCCGCTGAAACGCCTTCTTTGTGGCCAAGCGGCTTTCGTCAACCGGATTTCTGGACCGCCGGATCATGTCCATCGTCTGGAGGAGCTCGGTCTCCGTGGCGGAGTCCGGATCGAGATGTTCCGGCCCGGCAGTCCCTGCATCATCCGCATGGCGGGCAACAAGGTCTGCATCCGTTCCGATGGTCTCCTGGAGGTGCTGGTTCAGCCGGCGGAAACACTCGCCTCCCCGTGACGCGCCAGCGTGCCAGGCCGCTGCCAACCGCCGGCCCGCTCCGTGGCGGACCGCGATAGCGCCAGACGGCGCTGCCCGCCGGATCGGTCCCGTGCCCGGGTCGGGACCGGCCAGTCGATCGCCCTCCCGCCGGTGCCGGCTCCCGCTGTTTGAGGCTGCAAACCTGCTGAGCTTCCATGCCCCACGTTCCCGCCGCCCGCGCCACGATGACTGTTGCCCTGATCGGCAATCCGAACACGGGCAAGTCGAGCCTGTTCGGGGCCTTGGTGGGTGTGCGGCAGCGCGTGGGCAACTACCCCGGCGTGACCGTGGAACGGCGCAGCGGCCTGATGGAGTATGCCGGCCGGAAGATCGAGGTTGTCGACCTGCCGGGCTTGTACAGCCTGGCGCCGCGCAGCCGGGATGAAATGGTGGCCGTCGACGTGCTGCTTGGGCGCCAAGACGGCGTGCCGCCGGTCGAGCTGGTCGTGTGCGTGCTCGACGCGGCCAACCTGGGCCGGAATCTCTACCTTGCCAGCCAGGTTCTCGAGCTCGGCCTGCCGACCGTCGTGGCAATCAACATGATGGACTTGGCCGAGAGCCGCGGCATCCAGATCGATTGCGACCGGTTGGCGGAGCGGCTCGGCGTTCCGGTCGTGGCGACGCAGGCGGTCCACCACGTGGGGATCGCGGAGCTGAAGGCCGCGATGCATCGCGTGGCCGGCCGGGAGGGGCGCGCCTATTCGAGTCCCCTCCCCCCCGTGTTCCACCAGGAAATCGACCGCCTGGCCGGCTGGTTTCTCAAATCCGGCAACGGTTCTCCCGGCCGGGCGGTGGCACGGCCGTTGCTTGAACGCCTCGTGCTGGATGCGAGCGGCTACCTGGAACGAAGCATCTTCGCCGCCGAAGGCTCGCCGCTCGCCGAGGAACTCGCCGCGCTGCGGCTGCGGCTGGAGCAGTCCGGCTGCGCGGTGCCGGGCGTCGAGACCAGGTCGCGTTATGCATGGATCGAGCAGATTGTCAGCGGTGCCGTTCATGAACCGGACAATTACCTGCCGACGTGGACCGACCGGCTCGACCGCGTGTTGACGCACCGCGTTTGGGGAACGGCGATTTTCGCCGCGCTGATGATCGGGCTCTTCCAGGCCGTGTTCAGCGGCGCCGTCCCCTTCATGGACCTGATCGAGGCCGGCTGCGCCCGGCTGGGCGCCCAGATCGAGGCCCAGATGGCCGAGGGGGCGCTGAGGAGCCTGCTCGTGAGCGGGCTTGTCGGCGGTGTCGGCGGCGTGCTCGTGTTCCTCCCGCAGATTCTGATCCTGTTCTTCTTCATTGGAATCCTCGAGGATTGCGGCTACATGGCGCGGGCCGCATACCTCATGGACCGGTTCATGTCGCGGGTCGGTCTCAGCGGCAAGTCGTTCATTCCGATGCTTGCGGCGTTTGCCTGCGCGATCCCCGGAATCATGGCCGCCCGGGTGATCGAAAATGACCGCGACCGGCTGACGACGATCCTCGTCGCTCCGCTGATGACGTGCTCGGCGCGGCTGCCGGTGTTCGCCCTGCTGATCGCGGCGTTCATTCCCGACGAGCCGGTCCTCGGGTTCTTTGACCTCCGCGGATTGACGCTCTTCGGCCTCTACGCCCTGGGAATCCTCACGGCGGTGGTCGTCGCGTTGCTGCTGAAGAGGACGCTGTTGCGCGGCGAGACGCCCCCGTTCGTCATTGAGCTGCCGAGCTACAAGTGGCCCTCCGTGGGGACGGTGCTTCACCGGGTGTTGGAACGGGGGTGGCTGTTCGTGCGCTGCGCCGGCACGATCATCCTGGCCGTCTCGATCCTTGTCTGGGCAGCGCTGTATTATCCGCACGACGCCGCGTCGGTCGACCGCCAGCCGCACCTGAGCCGCCTCAAGGCGGCCTTGGACCGGATGGATCCGGCCGGGGAGGATTACGCAGCGCTGGCCGCGGAACTGGAGCGCGAGCGACTCGGCGAATTCCAGCGCCAAAGCTGGCTCGGCCGAGCAGGCCGAGCCGTTGAACCCGTCTTCAAGCCGCTGGGGTGGGACTGGCGAATCAGCTGCGCCGTGATCGCCTCGTTCCCCGCCCGCGAAATCGTCGTTGCCACGCTGGGCGTCGTCTTCGACCTGGGCGAGGACGCCGACGCGGAGTCGGAAGCGGGCGCGAAACAGTTCCGCGACAGGCTGCGGCAGGCCACCTGGAATGGTTCGGCACGCAGGCTATTCAGCATTCCCACGGCCCTGTCGATCATGGTCTTCTTCACCCTCTGCGCTCAGTGCGCGGCGACGTTGGCCGTCATCCGGCGGGAAACGAACAGTCTCCGCTGGCCGGCCTTCACCTTTGCCTACATGACCGCGCTGGCCTACCTCGGCGGACTGGTCACCTACCAGCTTGGCACATGGATCGCCGTCCGGATTGGTTGACACGATGATTGATTGGCAAGACATCACCGTCGCTTGCCTGGTTGCCGCAGCGAGCCTCTACGCGCTCCGCGTCTGTTGGCGAAGGCTCAGGGGAGCGCCGGGCTGCGGCGCGACGTGCCGCCGCTGCGCCAAAACCTCGGACGAGCCGCTCCAGATTACGGGGCGTTCGGCGCCAGGGCCTCGCGGACCAGAGGCCCGTAACCGACGATCGCCTTGAGCGTCTCTGCCGGCACGACTGCCTCCGCCTCGACCGCGGTTCCCTGGGCGTTGACCGCCCAGGCGATCGGCGGCGTCTGCGGAAAATTCGGAAGCTCGACGACCTTCTTTCCCTCGGACGCCGCGGCGCGGAACATGCCGTTGGCAAACGCGATCAGGCCTGCGGGGCTGACGTATCCCGCGCCGAGGCTGCCCTTGCCGAGCTTTGCGGCGGCCCGCCGGACGGATTCCGCCTCCGACAATCCCGCCGCTTTGCCCTCAACAACGGCCAAGGCCTTGTCGACAAGCCGCGTATCGGTGTAGCCGAGCACCACCCGGTGCTCGTCGGCGGGGACGAGGAACGCTCGAATCTTCCCTCCCGGCCCGATCATCTTTTCCAGCATTGCTTGCCCTTCGGGCAGCTGATCCATCCACTGCTTCGGAAAGGCCATCGAAATTTCCAGCCCTTCGCGGCCGCCGACCTTGACGGGACTGGACTCGATTTCGGCTGAGAATACGCCTCGGCTCCCCTTCATCACCACGGAGAACTCCTCGAGATATTTCCGGTAGTCTTCCAGGTACTGCCGGGCGTTGTCGGTTTCCAGAATGACGATCATCCGGCTGTAGAGCGTGTCTTCGGGTTCGCCCGCGGCAAGGATCATCGACATCGATTGGATTCGGCCGAGGATCGGACCGGCCACGTCGAGCATCCTCGCCGCCTCCCGATCGCTGACGCCGTAGAGCTTGGGCGCGGCGGCCATCACCTCGACGGAGAACTGCATCATCAGGTCGGCGATTGCGCGGTTGAGCACCCCGCCGCCGGCGGCGACAAACGGCACGTCGGGCATCCCGGCCAAGAAGTCTCCGGCGGGCTCGCTGGCTTTGAGGCATTCGGCCAGCTTGCCCGCGGACGCGAATCGTTTGCGAACCTGGAGCTTCAGGTCGCCGGAGGGCTGGAGATCGAGGCCGATGGCGACGACCTCGACCTCCTCGTCGACGAGGACGAAGACTCTCTCGTAGACGCCGAGGATTTCGGCCGTGTCCAGTTCGTCGTTGCCGTGTTGCTTGATCGCTTGCTGGGCCACGGCCACGCCTTCGCTGAGCTTTTCGCAAAGCATCGAGAGGCCCGTATCGGTGATCACCAGGGCAATGTCGCGGTCCTCGATCCAGTCCCGGTCTTCGCCGACGCGGTCCAGTACGCTGGCCGGCTTGCCGAAGGCCGTTTCGAGAACCGCCTGGTTGTCCGCGGGCACGAGGAAGGCGAAACCCCGCCGCTCCCGGGCAGCGATCGGGCCGAGCGGGAGCTGGATCTCCGCCGCGCCCGACTTGGCCTCCGCGCCCAGGGCCTTGGTGAATTCCGCGAAATCCTTGACCGGCACGATCGCAACGGGAACCGGTTTGCCATTGTCCGGCCCACCGACCAGGGCCACGGCGACGGAGCGGTCGGTTTCGCTCAGGCCGGCGAGTCTTTTCTGGCCCGTCAATGCGGGCGGAAGGGGGAGCCCAAGCATCTTGCCAAGAGAACCCAGCTTGCCAGTCGTCGAGTCGAGTCGGGGGACGACGGCAAATCCGAGTGCGTCCGCCGGGATCTGCTTGAGTGCCTCCGCCGCCCCTGCGCGGGGCAGTCCGCTCGCAATCGTCGAAACCGCCGCCAGGATCAAGAGAATCGTTCGCAACATCTTGGCTTCCTCGCTAAAAGCAGTCCGTCGTCCGTTGCCAGCCGCCAGCCCAGAGGCGCTTGCCATGGCGGCATCCTCCTGGCCGGCCGACTCGGACCACCGACCCGTGACCCGTAACCGGTTGATGCCCGCTATTCGCTCGTGCCGCCCGATTCTTGCTGTGTTTAGCATGCGCAATCGACCACCGGAAGTATATCACCCCCGAAAGGAGTAATGGAGCTGTCGAAGCAGAGCCGATTGGCACGGGGACAAAGGCTCCAAGTCCAAGGTTCAAGGTCGAAACTCCCTCCGTCCAGTGCTTCCATTTGAAGTCCCAGTCTTGCTCACTCTTGGCGATTGGGAATCGGGCCTTGCGATTTGCCGGTTCGAGCTGGGCTGGTCCGCCCCTTGCGGGGCGAGTCCCGGCGCGGCCGCCGCGCGGTTTGGTTTCCTCCGCACGGTGGCGGCGTATAATCCAGAGCAAACGCGTCGGCCCGCGGAAACCGGTCGCCCGGGCGGCATTCGCCCTCGTCTTCCGAACCGCGACGGCCGATCGCTGGCGGCTTCCTCCCAGGAGATTCGAATTCATGCAAGTGGCGGTCTTCAGCCAGAAGCCCTACTGGCGGACGTTCTTTGACGAAGCCAACCTCGACTACGGTCACCAGTTGACCTATTTCGAGCCGGCGCTGAATACGCAGACCGTGGCCCTGGCGGCGGGGCATGGGGCGGTTTGCGTGTTTGTCCATGACCAGGTCGACGGTGAGGTGCTCTTGGCGCTGCAATCCGGCGGCACCCGGCTGGTGGCGCTGCGGTGCGCCGGTTTCAACAATGTGGACCTTGAGCGGGCGGCCGCGTTGGGCGTCAAAGTCGTGCGGGTGCCGGCGTATTCCCCCCATGCGGTCGCCGAGCACGCCGTTTCCCTGATCACCGCCTTGAACCGCAAGATTCACCGGGCATACGCCCGGGTCCGCGAAGGCAACATGGCCCTGGAAGGCCTGCTGGGCGTCGAACTGTGCTCGAAGACCGTGGGCGTGGTCGGAACCGGCAACATCGGGGCGATTGTCGCCCGGATCATGCGCGGATTCGGCTGCCGGATTCTGGCGTTCGATCCGTATCCCGACGAGAGACTTGAAGAGGTTGTCGAGTTCGTATCCCTGGACCGCCTGGCCGCCGAGTCGGACGTGATCAGCCTGCACTGCCCGCTGACGCCGGAAACCTACCACCTGGTCGACGCCGAGTGGTTGAAAAAGATCAAACTGGGGTGCATGGTGATCAACACGAGCCGCGGGGCGCTGATCGACACCCGCGCGGCGATCGACGCCTTGAAGTCCGGAAAGATCGGCTCGCTTGGCCTGGATGTCTACGAGGAGGAGGCCGACTTGTTCTTCGAAGACCTCTCCGAAAAGGTGATTCAAGACGATGTGTTCGCCCGGCTGCTGACGTTCCCCAACGTGATCATCACGGCGCACCAGGGATTCTTTACTCAGGAGGCGATCGGGCAGATCGCCCACACGACGCTGGCGAACATCACGGCCTTCGAGCGGGGCCAGCCGCTGGTCAACGAAGTCTCCGCCGCGCGGAAGGTCAAGCAGGCGAAATGCCACTCATAGCACGGAGTTCATTCCGTTTGCCGGCAGGTGATGAGGCCGTTCGACCTGGCGGTCAACCGGCGTGCCTTGAGCCATCTGAGGCAATTTGGACCTTGGACCTTGGATTCCGGGCCTTGCCGCAAGATGCATGCGCGGCTCTTGTCGTCCCGCACGGACCACGGCCGCGGGACGGTCGCCCCGGGGGGGGGGCGGGTGTCGCCCCAACCGGCTCAACCGATCCAGCAGGCAGCGGGGCCGTGTCATGGCCAGCAGGATTGGCTGGCGGGAGCCCCTCTCAAGGATGGGAAAAATGCGGCAATTTGCCTGCCACCCGGATTGCCAAGACCGCGGGCAATTCGTTAGCATAGGGGATTGCCAATCGCCCGAACGCGTTTCGCTGTCTGGCTTGGCATCGGGTTTGGCTTGCCGGCGCGTGGGGCATGTTCCCAGACAAGTTGGGGGGCAGCGGCGTGGCCAGTCGTGATTTGTCTCTGCGGGCGGATTTGTCATGTTCGAATCACTACAGGAAGGTCTCGGTTCCGCGCTGCGGGCCCTTCGGGGACGCGGCAAGCTGACCGAATCGAACATGCGCGAGGGGTTGCGGGCCGTGCAGACGGCGCTGCTCGAGGCCGACGTGAGTTTCCCGGCCGCGCGGGAGTTCATGGCGCGGGTCTCGGAGCAGGCCGTCGGCGAACGGGTGTTGAAAGCACTCAACCCCACGCAACAGCTTGTCGGCATCGTCCATCAGGAATTGATCAACCTGATGGGGCCGGTCGACCATTCGCTCCGCTTGAAGCCGCCGCTGTCGATCTTGATGCTCTGCGGTTTACAGGGGTCGGGCAAGACGACTACATGCGGCAAGCTTGGACGGATGTTGGTCCAGCGCGGCAAGAAGCCGATGCTCGTCGCGGCCGACTTGCAGCGCCCCGCGGCGATCACGCAGCTCGAAGTGCTTGGCGAGCGGTTGGGCATCCCGGTGTACGCGGAACACGGCGCCAGCGATCCGGTGGCGGTCTGCCGCAAGGCGGTGGACGAGGCCCGCCGTTCGGGCGCCGAAGTGGTGATTCTCGACACCGCCGGGCGGCTGCACGTCGACGAGCAGCTGATGCAGCAGCTCTCGACGATCGAGCGCCGCGTCCAGCCCGACCAGGTCTACTTCGTTGTCGACTCGATGACCGGCCAGGACGCCGTCAACAGCGCCAAGGCGTTCAACGAGGCGCTGGAACTGGACGGCGTGATCCTGACCAAGCTCGACGGCGACGCCCGGGGCGGGGCAGCCCTGTCGGTCAAGGCGGTCACCGGCGTGCCGATCAAGTTCATCGGCACCGGCGAACACCTTGATTCGCTCGAGGAGTTCCACCCCGACCGGATGGCCGGCCGGATTCTCGGCATGGGCGACATCCTCTCGCTGGTCGAGCAGGCCCACGAGAAGTTCGACCAGGAAGAGGCGAAGCTGGCCGAAGAGCGCCTCCGCAAGGGTGAGTTCACGCTCGACGACTTCCGCAAGCAGCTCTCGCAGGTCAAAAAGCTCGGACCCCTCAACAAGGTTCTGGGCATGCTGCCGGGGATGGGCCAGATGACCGAGATGATGGGCAACGCGGACGCGGAGGGCGACTTCCGCCGCCTGGGCGGGATCATCGACTCGATGACCCCGCAAGAGCGCGGCAATCCGAAGCTCATCGACCAGAGCCGCCGGCGGCGGATCGCGGCCGGGGCGGGGGTCGAGCCCCACGAAGTCAATGAACTGGTCAAGCAGTATGACGGCATGGCCGACTTGATGAAGAGGATGTCGAAGCTGGGCATCCGCGAGCGGATGAAGGCGGTCCAGGAATTCTCCCGCTCGGCGGCGGCCAATCCCGGCGGACGGCTCGTCAAGCAGAAGCAGGGGACCGGCAAACGGCTGACTCCAAAAGAAAAGGCCAAATTGCGCAGACTCCGCGAGAAGGAAGAGCGGCGGCGCAGACGCCAGGAAAGAAACAAGTAGCGGCGGTTGCCCCGCCGGGTCGCCAACGGCTGCCGTTTTCGAGGCGGGGCAAACGAATTCAATCCAGAGAAGACTGTCGAAACCACAGCATCACGAGGAGTAGTACGTGGCTGTTCGCATTCGCATGAAGAAGCTGGGCCGACGGCACCGACCGTTTTTCCGAGTCTGCGCGATCGATTCGCGCAGCCCGCGAGATGGCCGCGTGCTCGAAGAGCTCGGCACCTACGATCCGATGGTTCCGGAGACCGACGCGCGTGCCCTGCTGAACCAGGAACGCATCAAGTATTGGCTGAGCGTCGGCGCATCGCCGAGTGAGAAGGTCGCGGTGCTGATCAAGAAGTACGGCCCGGAGGGGACCCATCTGGAAGCGCAGCAACAGGCGCTGGACCGGTTGGCGCAAGCCCGGCATCGCCCCGCGCCTCCGCCGCTGGCGGCCCAGGCGGCCGAACCTGCCGCGGAGGCCGAGGCGGAAGCGTCCGAGGGCGGCGCGGAAGCGTAGGCCGGCCATGCGGTTCGACGTTTTGACCCTGTTTCCCGAGATCTTCGACGGATACTTCGGTTCGAGCGTCCTGAAGCTGGCGATCGCTCGCGGGCTGGTCGAGGTCTGGCGGCACAACATCCGCGACTGGGCCACCGATCGGCACCGGACCGTCGATGACCGCCCGTTCGGCGGCGGCCCGGGAATGCTGCTCAAGCCCGACCCGATCGTCCCCTGTGTCGAAAGCGTCCGCCGCCAGGGCGGCGATCCCGGACACCTGGTGATGCTGACGCCGCAAGGGAGGCGGTTCGATCAACAAACGGCCAGGGAACTCGCCACGCACGAGCGGCTCGTGCTGCTCTGCGGGCGCTACGAGGGTTTCGACGAACGGATTCGCCAGATCCTCCAACCGGATGAAATTTCCGTCGGAGACTTCATCCTGAATGGCGGCGAGGTCGCCGCCATGATTGTGATCGACTCGGTGATCCGGCTCGTGTCGGGCGTGCTGGGCGACCAGCAGTCGAGCGCCGACGACTCGTTTTCGTCGGACGACCGCCTGCTCGAGTTTGCCCAATACACGCGACCGAGAGAGTACCGCGGCCTCGAAGTGCCGCCCGTGCTGCTCAGCGGAAACCATGAGGAGATCGCGCGCTGGCGACGCGAAAACAGCCGCATGCGGACGCGCGAGCGACGTGCTGACCTGGCCGGCCCAGCGGCTGGCAGCGGAGCCTTGGAAGCGTCCGACGGCGGAGCGGAGTAATGAGATAGGCGGAGACTTGAGAGAAGCGCCAAACAGCGCATCGGAGAGGACGACGAACATGAGCCAACAATTGATCAAGCTGGCCGAGCAGACCAGCATGAAAACGGAGATTCCCAAGTTCGAGATCGGCGACACGGTCGACGTGCATTGCGAGATCCTCGAGGGCGAGAAGAAACGCATCCAGATCTTCAGCGGCGTTGTGATCGCCCGCAGTGGTTCCGGCACACGGGAGATGTTCACCGTGCGGCGGATCGTGCAGGGCGAAGGGGTCGAGCGGAAATTCCCCCTCCACTCGCCGCGGATCGCCAAGATTGAGGTCACGCGGTCCGCCGTTGTCCGCCGCGCCAAGCTGTATTTCCTCCGCGATCGCGTCGGCAAGGCCGTGCGGCTGAAGGAACGCCGCGTGGAGCGAGTGGCCACAGCGAAGGCCAAGCCGAAACGCCGCGGCCGCAAGCAGCGGAACACCACGGCCTGACGCCGACGCTCTGCCCCCCAGCCGGCACGGCGACGCGCGGGCCTTGTTGAAACGGAACGCCAAACCAAGGGGCCAGGTGGTGATCCACGTGGCCCTTTTGCGCATCGGGTTTGCACGTGAACCGTCTACGGCGACTTTTCGACCGGCTCGCCGCGCCCTGGCGGCGGCGAACCCTGGGCGAGCGAGGCGAGGCCGCGGCCGCCCGCTACCTGCGGAGGCTCGGCTATCGGATCGTCGGCCGCCGGGTTCGCACCCGGTTGGGGGAGATCGACCTGGTGGCGGTCGATGGCCGCATGGTCGTCTTCGTCGAGGTGAAAACCCGCCGCAGCGACCAGCAGGGGCATCCTTCCGAAGCGGTCGATCTGGCCAAGCAGCGGCGGCTGACGCGGCTGGCGACGGCCTATCTGAAACGCCGCCGCCTGCTCCACTGCGCCGCGCGGTTCGACATCGTGGCCGTCACCTGGCCAGACCGTGGCCGGCCGCGGATCGAGCACTTTCGCCACGCTTTCGAGGCGGCCGATTGACGCCGTTGGCTAACCTTGAATCCCCGCGCTCCGTTTGCTGCTGCCAATTCGACCCGTGGCTACGATGTCGTGGCCAAAGAACAGATTGCCATCGTCGTATTCTACGTCGAACTGGCCATCGGGTAGGATCGTGATGCTTCGCAGCACGATTCTCGCCTCGAACTGTTCACGAGAGACCGTCGAACCGTCGTCTTCTTGACAGCGAAATCCTGCAATTGTTTTATGGGTATCGAGCCCAACCGCGTCCGTCGATCTCTCTCCGCGGCAGTCGCAGACGGTGGCCCGCGGGCGACTGCCCGGGCTCTGGCCGCCAAACGGACTCGCTGGTAGGATGAAAATTCTGCCCGCGCGTCGCGCTTCCATTTGGCATGGGGACGGGAGGGCGAGCCGGATCGGTTCCACGCTTACCTGTAAACCACAATTGTCGGAGGATACGGCATGAGAAGTCTCGTTCTGCTTATCGCGGCGATGGTAACGGGGGCTGCAGCGGCCGCGGAGTTTCCCAAGTATTCCGCGCCGCGGACGATCACTTCCGGGCCCAAAGACCATCTCTTCGCCAGCTATTACGCGATCAATGCCTGGAGCGCGGACGGGCGTTACGCCACGGTCCTGGAGACCGACGTGAAGGGCCGTTTGGCGACCGAGAACGACGTCGCCGTGCTCGGCGTCGTCGACGCGGAGGACAACAATCGCTTCGTTCCGCTCACCGAGACGCGCTGCTGGAATTTCCAGGAAGCGACGATGGCCCACTGGCTGGCCACCGCCCCGCAGACACAGTTCATCTTCAACGACCTGGTGGACGGCAAGTTCGTGTCGGTGATCTTCGACATGGCCAACAAGACCCGGCGGGTCGTGCCCTACCCCGTGAGCGCCGTTTCGCCGGACGGCAAGTGGGCGGTCAGCATCAACTATGCGCGGCTCCGGTTGACGCGGCCCGACTATGGCTACGGTGGCAACGGCCAGGACGCTCGGCGGGACGTGACCTGGCCGGCGGACGACGGGCTCTGGCTGGTGAACCTGGAAAGCGGCGAAGCGGAGCTGATCGTCTCGATCGCCTCGGTGCGGGACCGGATGCCCCAGGTCAAGGACCCCAAAGCGCTGGCTTACTTCTGCCACACGGTGTTCAGCCGCGACGGCTCGAAAATCTTCTGGCTTGCCAGGTCCGTCGAGAACCTCGCCGGCCAGCAGGTCGTCCGCAGGTGGGAGACGACGGCCTTCACGTGCAACCGCGACGGCAGCGGCGTGCGGCGCTGTTTCCCCGACGGCTGGGGGGGCTCCCACTTCAACTGGCTCGACGGCGACAGGCTGATGGTGACCGCCAAATACCGGGACGCGGTCTACAGTCATGTGCTGCTGACGGTCGGCAAATCGGATTACGTGCGGCTCGGCGGCGGGGTGCTCGATTTCGACGGTCACGGCGTCTTCTCGGACGACGGCAAATGGATGGCGACCGACACCTATCCAGACAAGCTGGGGGAGCGCAAGCTGATGGTGCTTCGCATGTCGGACCAGGCGATTCTGCCGCTGGGCACGTACTTTGTGCCGGAGATCTACCGGGAAACCTATTCGCGCTGCGATCTGCACCCGCGTTGGCGGCCCGATGGCAGGATGCTGGGATTCAATTCGGTCCACGAGGGGTCGCGGCAGGTCTACGTGATCGACATCACCGATCCTCTCGACTAGGGCCGCCGGTTGCCCTGCCCGCGGCTCGACTCGGCTCGACTCCGAAGCTGGGAAATATCCGTTGCCCGAGCGCGCTGTGTCGGGTAAGCTACGCGTTTTGTCTGGAGATGGTGGGCAGGACCGCCATCGCGAGCGAAGGTCGAGTCCGACCCCCTCGAAGCGTGGGGAATGGCGGCGGACGCGTGCCGTGGACAGGACGGATTCGGAGCGAGAGTTTTTCATGCGACGGATACTGAAATCGCTGTTGCTGGTGGTTCTTCTGGCGGTCACGGTTGCCGATCTGGCGGCCCAGGACTGGGCCAAGGCAATGTTCGACCATACGAGCCACGATTTTGGCATGGTCGCTCGCGGGGCCAACGCCGAACACCGTTTTCCGCTGGAGAACATCTACCTGGAGGATGCCCATATCAAGAGCCTTTCCTCCAGTTGCACGTGTACGGCCGTTCGGGTGACCAAGCCGTTGCTGAAGACCTATGAGAACGCCGAGATCATCGCGACGCTCAACACGCGGCAGTTCACCGGCCGGAAGGATGCCACGATCCGCGTGGTCTTCGACAAGCCGTTCCCCGCCGAGGTCCAGCTCCACTGCTACTCCTACATCCGCACCGACGTGGTTCTCGAGCCGGGCGAGGTGGCCTTCGGACAGGTGCCGGAAGGCACCGAGGTCGAGAAGCAGGTCACGCTGAGCCACGCTGGGTCCCCAAGCTGGCAGATCACGGGGGTGAAGAACGACGATCCCCATCTGGAGGTGAGCGCTGCGCGCCTGGCCCAATCCGGCGCCAAATCCAGCTACTTGCTCAAATTCAAATTGAAGAGCACCGCGCCGCCGGGCTACCTCCGCGGCCAGGTGATCTTCGTCACCAATGATGCGAGAGAAGAGGCCCGCCAATTGCTGGTGGCCATTGAGGGGGAAGTCGTGCCGGCGGTGGCCATCCGCCCATCGCCGTTGGGGCTTGGGCCGGTCCGGATTGGCACCAGCATGACCCGGAATGTCGTGATCCAGGGGCAGAAGCCATTCCAGATCAAGGAGATCGCTGGCCCGGACGCCCGCTTCAGTTTTGGCGCCGCTTGCCAAGGCACAACGGCCACGCTGCACCTGGTGCCCGTCACCTTTGCCGCCGGCGCGCAGACCGGCAAGATTGACGGGCAGATCCTGATCCGCACCGACATTGGCGGCGGGCGGATTCTGCGACTGGAAGTGACCGGCGATGTGGTGGGCCCGGATGCCGCGTCGTCGGCGCCCGCCGCCTCGCCAGCCCCCACCAGTCCGGCAACAACGGATTCTGGTGAAGGCGGGGAAGATCGAGATGTCACCTCCTGATATTGGTCCAAGGAGTCCCTTGATGACGAAATTCCGAATTCCGTTCCTGGTCTCGTTTGTGTTGGCACTGGCCGCCGCGGCCCTCTCGGCCGAACCGTGGCGGGCGGCCCAAGGTCCGCTGATGACCCGTTGGGCGAAAGACGTTTCGCCCGACAATCCACTGGCTGAGTACCCCCGCCCGCAGATGGTCCGCGAGGACTGGCAGAACCTGAACGGCCTGTGGCAATACGCGATCCGTCCGGCCGATCAAGACAAGGTTGAGACCTTCGATGGGCAGATTCTGGTGCCGTTCGCCGTCGAATCGGCGCTTTCCGGCGTGATGAAGCCGGTCGGGCCCGACAATCGGCTCTGGTACCGCCGCCAGTTCACGGTTCCGGCCGACTGGCAAGGCCAGCGGATCCTGCTGCACTTCGGCGCTGTCGATTGGGACGCCACGGTCTGGGTCAACGGCCGCGAGATCGGTTCGCACCGGGGCGGTTACGACCCGTTCACCTTCGACATCACCAAGGCCCTCAAACCGGGACAACTCCAGGAGATCGTGCTGAGCGTCTGGGATCCGGTCGACCAGGGGACGCAGCCGCGCGGCAAGCAGGTGCTCGAGCCCCGCGGCATCTGGTACACGTCGGTCACCGGCATCTGGCAGACTGTCTGGATCGAGCCGGTTCCGGAGGCGTCGATCGGCCGGCTCCAGATCGTTCCGGACATCGACCGCTCGGTTGTCGAGTTGACCGTGGAGACGAGCGGCGCCAAGTCCGGCGACACGATCGTGGCCAAGGCCAAACAGGGAGAGAAGACGGTGGCCGATGCCCGCGGCGCGGTCGGCGCTCCGCTGCGACTGGAGATCGGCGGCGCGAAGCTGTGGTCGCCGGCCGATCCTTTCCTCTACGATCTGGAGGTGGTCCTGCAACGGGGCGATGCGGTGATCGACCAGGTCGCGAGCTACTTCGGAATGCGAAAGATTGCGCTCGGCAAGGACGCCGCCGGCCTGGTGCGGCTGATGCTCAACGACCAGTTCGTCTTCCAGTACGGCCCACTCGACCAGGGGTGGTGGCCCGACGGGCTCTACACCGCGCCGACCGACGAAGCGCTCCGCTACGACCTGGAGACGCTCAAGCGGATCGGCTGCAACATGCTCCGCAAGCATGTCAAGGTGGAGCCCGACCGGCTGTATTACTGGTGCGACAAGCTCGGCCTGCTGGTCTGGCAGGATATGCCCAACGGCGACCGCGGGATCCGCGCCGACCAGCCCGACCTGAAACGGAGCGAGGAATCGGCCGCGCAGTTCGAGGCGGAATTGAAGAACGTGATCGATGCGCTCCGCTCCCATCCTTCGATTGTCATGTGGATCCCCTTCAACGAAGGCTGGGGCCAGTATGACACGGAGCGGATCGTCGCCTGGATCAAGGGATACGACCCCACCCGGTTGGTCAATAACGCCAGTGGATGGACCGACCGGGGCGTCGGCGATGTTCTCGATCTCCACCGCTATCCGGGGCCGGCGCGGCCTGCCGTGGAAGCGGACCGGGCGATCGTGCTCGGCGAGTTCGGCGGTCTGGGGTTGCCGCTTGCCGGCCACACCTGGCAGGCGGAGAAGAACTGGGGCTACCGTTCCTTCGATGACCGGGAAGCGCTCACCGCGGCCTACATCGGCCTGATGCGGCGCCTCCATCCCCTCATCGGCGAAGGGCTTTCGGCGGCCGTCTACACCCAGACGACCGATGTCGAGATCGAGGTCAACGGCCTTCTCACCTACGATCGCGCGGTGCTGAAGATCGATGCCGAGACGCTCGCCGAGGCCCACCGGCGGCTGTACCTGCCGCCGCCGATCGTCAAGACGCTCGCCCCTACGTCGCAGCATTCCGGGCAGATGTATCGCTATACCACGGAGCATCCCGGCGAAGGCTGGGAACAGCCCGATTTCGACGACTCGGCATGGAAGCGGGGGCCGGGTGGATTCGGCACGGACGGCACCCCCGGCGCCGTCGTCCGGACCGAGTGGAAAACGGGCGAGATCTGGCTCCGCCGCACGGTGACGCTCGACTCGGCCGAACTCCACGAACCGGCGCTGATCGTTCACCACGACGAGGACGCTGAAGTGTATATGAACGGCCAGCGGGCGCTGAGCGCGAGCGGTTATACGACCGGTTACGAGACCTTTTCCGTTGCCCAGGACGCGGCTGGGGCGCTCCGCAGAGGGGCCAACGTGATCGCCATCCACTGCCGGCAGACTCAGGGCGGGCAGTATATCGACGTGGGGCTTGTCGACACACTGCCGCCGCAGGAGTAATTGGTCGTCCGCTGAGGTGAACAGCAGAATTCCGGCTGTGCGCTTCGATCGATTCATGTCGCGTGCCAGGGCCGCCCGCGACGATCCCGGTTGGTTTCTGGCAAAGAGTGCCCGAAGAAGTGTCGGGAGGCCAAAAACGGGCGAAAAATTGGCCCCGCCGGAAAATTTTTTCGTGCCGCAAGTCCGTAACCGTTCACAGTCTGGTGGTGTGATTTTGAGAAAACTGATCTGGACTTGAATGGCGGTTTTGTGCCAGAACAAGGGGCATGGGACGGCTCATCACGGAAGAAGTGATTGCTCGACAGACGC
>JAAYCB010000267.1 GCA_012744395.1 Pirellulaceae bacterium | reverse complement strand
TGCCCGCCTCCTGGCTGCCGTTGGCCGGCGACTGGGACGGCGACGGGGATGACACGGTCGGCGTTTACGATCCGGCGGGGCACACCTTCTACCTCAACAACAAGACTTCGGGCACGGCCGATATCGTTTTCACCGTCCCCCTTATCCCCCGTTCATGGCGCCCCGTAGCCGGCAACTGGAAGGGGACCGGCGGCGACACGATCGGCCTCTACAACCCCCAGTACGCGCCGGGGAACTACGTGCTTGTTGAAGGAATCGGGTACGGGCCGGCCGCCCCGACGTGGACCTACGCCTCGACCCCCCGATCCACGTTCTTCGCCACGATCATCTCGGGGATGCAGCGGCTTCCTAACGGAAACACACTGATTGACGAAGGAACGGAAGGCCGCTTCTTCGAGGTAACGCCGGACGGCCGGATCGTCTGGGAGTACGTCAACCCGGTGATCGCCGGGGGGCGGATTCTGACGCAGGGGACGACGGTCCCGACGGCCGCTTTCGGAATCCCGGGCGTGAAACAGAACCTCGTCTTTCGAGCCTACCGGTACGGCATCGAATACTTCGACGAGCCGCTGCAAACGACCCTGCAAAACATGGAACCCGGCTCGCCGATCGAAGGTTACCGAGCCAGCTTCGACACGGTTGGCCTGGTCAACCCCACAGTCTTCGACTGGTATCTGAACAATCGTGTCGACGGCACGACCAACGACATGTACGAGTTCAATTGGCCGGGGGGCAGCGGGGATTGGGCGCCGATCGCCGGCGACTGGGACGGAGACGGCCATGACACAGCGGGCATCTACGACCGCGCAACCCAGACGTTTCATCTGATCAACCAGTCCGAGAACATCACCGACCCGGCCACGGTGTTTGCCGCTCCCGCTGCCCAAGGGAATTGGCTGCCGATTGCCGGCGACTGGAACGGGGACGGCCTCGACGACGTAGGACTCTACGATCAGGCGAACCATACCTTCCACTTCTACGATCCGCTCGGAACGGATCCCATCATGTTCGCGCCGTTCATCACGCCGCCCCTTCCCGCCCATTGGCTGGCGGTGGCCGGCGACTGGGACGGAGACGGCGACGACACCGTGGGCGTGTACGACCCGACAAATCACACCTTCTACGTCAACAACGAGATCGACGGATCGACCGATCGGGTGATCACGTTTGTCACGCCGCCGCTCCCGGCCCACTGGCTGCCCCTGGCGGGGGACTGGAACGGCGATGGCAAGGATACGCTGGGCATCTATGGAACAGACAACCACACGTTCTACCTGAACAACAAGCTCGCGGGTACCGCGGACTACATCTTCGTCACTCCGCCGGTTCCCGCCACGTGGCTGCCGGTGACGGGCGACTGGAATGCCTCAAAACAGCCAGGAGGTTCCGCCGCGGCAGTCCTCGTCCCGGCCGGTGTCACCGATCGCATCGCTTCGGGCGGCGATTCCACCTACGTGTCGGCACGCGTTGAAATCCAGGGCGATGCGGCGATCATCTTCGGCACCGATGGCGACGATCACTTTGAGTTCGACGCGGCCGCCATGACGGTCAACATCAACGGCGAACAGCAGGTTCTGCCCGCAGATGCGATCAGGTCGGTGTCTTTGTTTGCCGGCCTCGGGCAGGATGTCGTCATCCTCCACGATTCGCCGGCCGACGAAATCCTCGTGGCCGATTCCTTCCAGGCCACGATGACCAACCGCAACGGAGACCTCCGCGTCGACGTCACCGGCCACGAGACGCTGCTGGCGTACAGCAATCGCGGCGGCTACGACGTGGCCCAGCTCCACGGCACGGAAGGGGCCGACAAGTTCAAGTTCCAGGCCCCCAGCGACAAGGCACATCACGCCAAGGTGTACGGAGCCGGGCAGTACAACCGCGTCAAGAACTTCGAGTTGGTGCAGGCGTTTGCTTCCGGTGGCGACGACCTGGCGAGGGTCTTCAGCACCGCAGGGACAACCACGTTCGACGGCCAGTATGGATTCAGCCGGTCCCAGGGCAGCGGATTCGATGTGCAGATGCACCAGTTTCCATCCGTCGTTGCCCACGGCGGGAAGGGGGCCGACGTGGCCCGCTTGATCGATTCGGCCCTGGACGATGTGTTGCACGCCAAGTCGCACAAGAGCGTGCTCTTCGATCGCGCTACCGGCGGCGAACGGTATCAGATCACGGTGCGGGGATTCCAGACGCTGCACGCGGAGGCCAGCGCCGTCGACGGGGGGATCGACAAGGTCCGCCTTTGGGATACCGCCGCCGACGATCTCCTCGAGCTCTCCGCGGACGGGCTGAGACTGCTGACGCCCGCCCAAGCAGAAGCCCTGTATGAACTGTTTGCCTTCGAGATCGTCAAAGCGGCCAGCCCGCATGGCCAAAACGACAAGGTCAAAACCGCCGGAGCGCCCGCCTACGACTTGTCGCTGGAAGGAATCTGGCAAGACCTGGGGAGGTGAAAACTGGTCTATTCTGGTTTGGCCGTTTTTGTTCCATCGTTGTCTTCGGGTGGCACTGAAAACAGCGCGGGCCGGTGGCGGCTAAGGTTTTCACCTCGCCATGCCCGACTCGTTTG
>JAAYCB010000266.1 GCA_012744395.1 Pirellulaceae bacterium | reverse complement strand
CCGGCCAGGCTGACATCGCCGTCGGCAACGTTGTCGGCAGCAACATCTGCAACGTCTTGCTGGTCCTGGGTTTGTCGGCCCTGGTTGCCCCGCTGGTCGTGGCCAGCCAACTGATCCGATTCGACGTCCCGATCATGATTGGGGTTTCGATCCTGGCCTTCCTGCTGGGGTTGGACCATCGCATCAGCCGGGTCGACGGGCTGATTCTCCTCGCCGGCGCTGTGCTCTATTCGAGCTGGGTCGTTTTCCAGAGTCGTAGAGAGTCGGGAGAAGTCAAGGCCGAGTACGCCGAAAGCCTGCCCCCGGGGCGCTTCGCCGGGTGGCGGGCGGTCCTGGCCAACGGCGCGCTGATCGTCCTCGGGCTCGTGCTGCTCGGGCTCGGTTCGCAGTGGCTCGTTCAAGGCGCCGTGAGCGTTGCCCGGCTCTTGGGCATCGGCGAGCTGGTGATCGGCCTGACGATTGTGGCGCTGGGCACCTCGCTGCCCGAACTTGTGACTTCTGTCGTGGCTTCGATCCGCGGAGCGCGCGACATTGCCGTGGGCAATATTGTTGGCAGCAACTTGTTCAATATTCTGGCGGTCTTGGGCGCGGCGGGAGTGCTGTCGCCCGACGGCGTGGCCGTGTCCGAAACGGCGCTTCGCCTCGACATGCCGGTGATGATCATCGTGGCGGTGGCCTGCCTGCCGATTTTCTTCACCGGCAACCGCATTGCCCGCTGGGAAGGCGGCTTGTTTCTCGGTTATTACGCGGCGTACATCGCCTTTCTGGTCCTCGATTCGGTTGGGTCTCCGGGTGTCCGTACCCTCGACGCAATCCTCACCTGGTTCGCCCTGCCGCTGACGGCGGTGACCTTGGCGGTTTCCGTTTTCCGGCATTTCCGCGTTCAGAACCGATCCTGATGTTCCATGCGTTCTTGGCGCGGAGCCTCGTCCACCACCCGTGAAGGAAGGTCCGAGTCGATCGGGTGGCGGTCGAAATCTGCCCCGGTGGTCCCGTAGAAACATTCCAAGGCGTCGCGGAAGGCGGTGAGCTGCCGGTCGTCGAGTCGTTCAAGCCAGCCGGGGGCGATGAACCTGGCGACCAGGTGGCCGGCGGAGAGGTCGAGCTCAAGCCGCGCGCCGCGGTCTGCTTCGCCGTCGGCGACCAGGTGGACCACGATCCGGTTGGTGTGGGCGGATACTGCGCGGACCGCCAACGGGGGCGTGTCCCAGGCGGCTGACCGCCGGAGCGTCGCAATCAGTTCGCGTTCCACGTAACGTCGCAAGGACAGCTCGATATCGCGGATGGCGAGCAGGTGGTTGCGGACAGCTTCCCACTTACCGGTCGTGCTGGCGTTTCCGGCGGCTCGGCGGAGTCGGGCGTATCGTTTCGGAATCGTGCCCGAGTGGAAACCCGGCCGCAGCAGCCGCCCGACGGTCTCTCCGTGCGACCCGACGGGAGTCGGATGCGGCTTTTTCGGACGGTTTGCCTGGTAGAGGCGCCAGTTCTCGCGGAGTTCCCAGACCAGGAACCCGCAGGCGCCGGGGATCAAGGCGATAATCGTTGCCGCGGAGAGATAGGCCGTGGCCTTGTCCATCGTCAACGTCAGAAACCCGGCCAGGGCGGGTATGAAAGGGAGCAAGATTTTGTGGGAGACCGTGACGATCGGGAAATGCTTGATCGGATTGATCTGTGGCTCGATCAGCAGGTTGACGGCGAACCGGACCAGGTATCGAATGACGAGCCAGCCGGGGATCAGGAGCGTCTTGACCGCCAGCATCGGGCCGTGCTCGCCCGTTCGAAACCGCAGCCATTCATCCATCGCGTAGAGGAGCCGGTCGACGGCGTCGACCGCGCTGCGAAAGACCTCCATTACCCATCGAAACAGGGCCAAGAGCGACTGGATTCCCACCCGCTCGAGCGCTTCGAGCAGCCATTCCGTGGCGATTTCCCCCATGTCGCGGCCGAGCCGTGAATTCAGCACGAGGACCATGCTGCAAAAGACCGTTGCCACCCCGCCGGTCGACCATTGCCAGGGGGCCAGCAGCCGGCTGACGACCGCGCAAAAAACGGCGGTGAACATCGCCGGCTTGACGGCCAGCCGGTAGCCGAAGCGGACCGGCGCCGACTGGAGCACGCGGCGAATCGCCGGAATATTGATCATCCGTTTTGGAAACTCGATGAGGCAGAATTTCACCCCCCGACCGGCTAGCTGCATGAGCCGCCAGAAGCTGACGCGGAACTGCTCCGAATTCAACAGGGCCAGGAAGAGCATCCCAAGCGAGAACGTTGTCACCGGACTGCTCGCCTCGGCGGCGCCGGTGAGCTTGTGAATCATGTGCTGGATGCCGGCTTCCAGCGCGTACGCGCCTCCGAACGGCACGGCCATGTACTTGGTGAAGACCCTTCCCCACGGGGTGCCGAAGGCCAGCGAACTGATCGCATGCATCCATCGCAGGTAGAATTCCCCTCGCCGGTGGACTCCGCCGAGGGACCCGGCCAGATGCCGGTCGACCAGCAGCAACTGGTCGCCGTATGCCAGTTCGGCCGGGTGGGCCAGATCGGGCAGCT
>JAAYCB010000265.1 GCA_012744395.1 Pirellulaceae bacterium | reverse complement strand
GCCCCGTAGCGGAGCGCGGCAATCGCCGTCTCCAGCGAGCTCTTGCCGGTGAGTACGATCGCGTCGGTCGCCGGCGCCAGCTCCTTGGCCTTGGCAATCACTTCGATGCCGTTCATGCCCGGCATGTCCAGGTCGACGAGAATGCAGTCGTAGGTGTTTTTTTCCAGCGCGGCGGCGGCGGTCAAACCGTCCGGGCAGACGGTAACCTCGTGGCCCATTCGCGGCAGCTCCAATCGCATCAACTCCTGGAGCGACGGCTCGTCGTCGGCAAACAGGAGTCTGAGGGAAGCAGCGGACCGCCGCGTCGGCTTGTCTTTGACTTCTGCCATGGTTGAATTCCCGTTCTACGAATGTTCACGCGGCCCGTGGCACCGGACCGGTCTGCTTGTTCGCCGCGGCCAGCGGGAGCCGCACGCGAAACGTGGCGCCGCGGCCCGGTCCGTCGCTTGCCGCTTCAATCTCGCCTCCATGATCGGCGATGATCCGGTGCGTGATCGACAGCCCGAGCCCCGTCCCCTGGCCGACGGTCCGCCGGGTGAAAAACGGCTCGAAGACATGTTCCAGCACGTCGGCGGGCATGCCGCAACCGTTGTCGGAAAACGTCAACACGCCAAAGCCGTCGCGCTCGGTCACGCCGATCCGCACCACGCCGCCGCCGTCCGCGACACAATCCAGGGCGTTGGTCATCAGGTTGAGCACTACCTGCTTGATCTCCTGCGGGTTGACCGCGGCCAAGACGCGCTCGGCGCGGTCGAAGTCGATCTTCTTCTGCTGGTATTTGCCGAGGTGGCGGACAATTTCGATCACCCCGGCGACGATTTCCCCGAGGTCCGCCGTCTGGCGTTTGACCGATCCGGTCCGGGAGAAATCGAGCAGTTTCTCCGTGATCTCCTTGCAGCGGAAGGCCTCGCTCTGGATCATCTGGAGGTATTTTCGCGTCAGCGGGTCGGGCGCGCCGCCGTCGAGGGCCTGCTCCACCAGCCGGCCTTCGAGCGACTCGGCGCACATCGCGATCGAGGCCAGCGGATTGTTGATTTCGTGGGCGACCCCCGCGGCCAGGAAACCGACGCTCGCCAACCGCTCGCTGCGGACCATCTGGCGGGTCCGCTCGCGGACCTGGCGGTCGAGGTCGTCGCGGATGTCCTGGAACCGCTGCGTCATGCTGTTCAATGCCTCGGCCAACTCGGCCATCTCGTCGCCGCTGCGGAGGTGAATCCGGTAGCTGAACTGGCCGGCCGCCACGAATCGCGACCCCTCGATGAGAATCCGCAACGGCCTGAAGATCCACTGGTAGAAGAGATTGATGAACAGGCCGAAAATCATCGCCGCCAGCGCGGCGGCGATCCACGTGCCGATGATCAGCGTGCGATACTCGCTCCGCTCCGCGGCGGCAAATCCGCGAAACCGGCTGTAAAGGTGGCTGGGAAGCTCGCTTGTCAGCCGCTGGAGGTCGATCAGCTTGCCGTCGAGCTTGTCGATCTGCACCTCGTGGAGCGTCCAGTCTTCTCGGTCCAGCGCGCGGTGGACCACCTCCAGCGCCGCCTCGATCTGGCCGACCGTCTTCCACTCCCGCTCGTTGTCGGCAATCGGCGACTCGTCGAGCATCTTGCTCTCCAGTTGCCGCCGATAGGTGGCCAGCGTCTCTTCGACCTCGGCCAACTCGGTGTGGAACTGTTCGCGAACCCCCCAGGCGCGCAGCGGGATCTGCCGGGTTTGGGAGCTGGGGAACGAACTCTCCCTCAGCCCCCTCATCTCTCCCAAGAGAATCCGCAGGTCGGCCACGTGGCGGCTCAGCTCGTCGGCCACGGGCAGTTCCTCGGATCGCCAGCTCAGATTCTTGATAATCGCCCGGTAGCGGTGGGTGCTCACCAGCCCGCTGCCGGCCAGGATCGCCACGGAAAGCAGCAGCAACCCCAGCCCGACGAGGAACTTCAGACGAATTGGCCAATTCGACAGCAACGGCGACCTCCTTGTCGCTCACCCCGCATCCCGGATTCCAAGCCTCCTGCTCAGATCAACCGGGGGCCGGCAGTCTATCAAGTTCAGGCGGACCAAGGCAAGAGGAGGACGGAGAAGAGAGGGGGCGCGGGTCGTCTGCGCAAGGCGGGAGGTTCCTGGTTCCCAGGCTCCGGCTTGGGAACCTCCCCCCCTCCCCCGCAAGCGTTTCCGGCGCGCCTCGCTCGATTGGCTCCGTTCGGGCCGCAACAAACCAGCGCAAGGGCAACGCCCTGGGGGACTCGTCAATTAGTCTTCATCATTCGGCACGTTGCCCCAGCCGCTGCCGGAGCGCCGTATAGCGCCGCCGCGTGTCGGCGCGGCTGATGGCAATGCCCAGGGCCTTCGGCGTTCCGACCAGGATCACCAGCTTCTTTCCCCGCGTGGCTGCCGTGTAGAGCAGGTTCCGCTGGAGCATCACGTAATGCTGCGTGTGGACCGGAATCACCACGCAGGGAAACTCCGAGCCCTGGCTCTTGTGGATCGAAAGCACGTAGGCCAGCGATAGTTCGTCCAGGTCGGCGAAGTCGTACTTCACAGCCCGGCCTTCGAAACGGACGATCATTTCCTGCTCGATCCGGTTGATTTCCTCGACGATCCCCAGGTCGCCGTTGAATACGTCCCGCTGGTAGTCGTTCTCGGTCTGGATCACGCGGTCGCCAATCCGAAACGTCCAGCCAAAGCGTTCAACTTCCGGACCTCCGGTGGAGGGATTCAGGGCCTCCTGCAACACCAGGTTCAGATTCCGCGCTCCAAGCTGCGACCGGTTCATCGGCGCGAGCACCTGGATGTCCGTCTTGGGGTCGAAACCGAAACGCCCCGGAATCCGTTCCTTGACCAGGCGGACGATCAGCGTCTGAATCGCGTCGGGCTCTTGCGACTCGATGAAGTAGAAGTCGCTCAGACCCTCGTGCGTCTTCAAGTCGGGCATGCGGCCGTGGTTGATCGCGTAGGCCGCCGTGATGATCCGGCTTTCCGACGCCTGGCGAAAAACCTCCGTCAGGCGGACCACCGGCACGGCGCCGGATGCAATCAGATCGCCCAGGACGCAGCCGGGGCCGACCGAGGGGAGCTGATCGACGTCGCCGACGAAGACCACCGCGGCCTCGGAGGGAACCGCCCGGAGCAACTGATGCCCGAGCACCACGTCGACCATCGAAGTCTCGTCGAGAACGAACAGGTCGCCTTTGAGCGGATTTCCCTGGCTTCTCTTGAACTCCGCCTCGGCGGGGTCGAACTCGAGCAGCCGGTGGATGGTCTTGGCCGTCCGCCCGCTGGTTTCCGCCAACCGCTTCGCCGCTCT
Source organism: Pirellulaceae bacterium (assembly GCA_012744395.1). Lineage (GTDB taxonomy): Bacteria > Planctomycetota > Planctomycetia > Pirellulales > Thermoguttaceae > JAAYCB01. The sequence continues at coordinate 60,937 of JAAYCB010000265.1, read as the reverse complement.
GCCCGTCGGGGCGGCGAGCACGCATTTGAGCTTCTTGGCTGTGCAGATCTCCAGGATGCTGCGGACAAGCGTTGTCTTGCCGACCCCCGGTCCCCCGGTGATCACGAGAAACTTGCGCCGGCAGGCTTGCCGGATCGCTTCCCGTTGGCCTTCGGCCAGCGTGATCGCCAGTTTCCGCTCGACCCAGCCGATCGCCTTTTCAATGTCGATCCGGGGCAGCGGGTGCGGTCCCGCAGCGATTCGGCGGACCGACTGGGCCAAACCGATCTCCGCGCGGTGGAGGGCCGCCAGGTAAAGCCAGGGTTGGCCGTCGATGGCCTCCCGGATGACCAGGCCCTCGCCGACCCCATGTTCGACGGCCTCACCGACAATCCCCCGATCGATTTCGAGGAGTCTGGCGGTCCGCTCGACGGTTTCGGGCTCCGGGTAGCCGCAGTGCCCCTCGGCAGACAATTGTTGGAGGGTGTAGCGGACCGCCGCCCGCGCCCGGTGCGGGCTATTGCGGGCGATGCCCATCTTCGCGGCCAGTTGATCCGCCGTCTTGAAACCGATGCCGCGGATGTCATCGGCCAACTGGTAAGGATTGGCCTCGATCTTGGCGATCGCCTCCTGGCCATAGGTTCGATAGATCCTCACGGCCCGCCCCGAACCGATGCCGTGCTCGGAGAGGAAGAGCATGATCTTGCGGACTTCGCGCTGCTCGTCCCAGCTCTGCCGTATGCGTCTCAGCTTCTCGCTGCCGATCCCCCGAACGTGGAGAAGAAAATCCGGCGTCTTTTCGAATACCTCCAGGGTTCGTTCCTTGTAGATTCCGACGATCCTCTCCGCCAGTTTGGGGCCGATGCTGCGGATCGCCCCGGAGGCCAGGTACTTCTGGATGCCTGCCGCCGAGGCGGGGTGCGAGGTTTTCAACCGCTCGGCTTTGAACTGTTGGCCGTGCTCTCGGTCGACGACCCAGCGTCCCGACGCCTCAACCCGTTCTCCGGTAGAGACCGAGGTGGCCGTTCCAACGAGCGTGACCAGGTCGCCGTGGCCCTTGACCTTCACCTTCAGAACGGTGAATCCGTTTTCCGGGTTGTGGTAGGTGACCCGTTCGATCCAGCCGCTGATTTCCTCGGACATGGGAGCAGTTACCGGAAAACAGTCTTGTAGGACGGGACTCCTGACCCGTCTTTCCCGTAGGACGGGTCTCCTGGCCCGTCGCGCCGCCATGTGCCCAGCCAATGGTGGGGCGGCCCTAACGTGTTTGGCGATTCAGCCGTGCCTGGTTCCGCGAGGCGGTGATCGTGGTTCGGACCGCCTTGGGTCTGGCCGCTCTGCACCACCGTGCGCGGCCTGGCTTGCGCTGCTACTGCTTCAAGAATTTCTCGATGCGGTCGAAGGCGGCTTCCAGGTTGGCCATGCTCGTGGCGAACGATGCCCTTGCGTATCCCTCGGCGCCGAAGGCCGAGCCCATCACCGTGGCCACTTTCTGCTGGCTGAGCAGTTCCAGGCACCACTCGGCCGAGTTGTCGATCTGGACGCCCTGGTATTTTCGGCCAAGGTGCCGGCTGATGTTGATGAAGGCATAGAACGCGCCGGCCATTTCCGCGCAGCTCAGGCCGTCGATCGCGGCGATCCGCTGTTCAACATAGTCGCGGCGTTTGGCGAACTCGGCGAGCATCTGGCCGACGGATTCTTGCGGCCCGGTCAGTGCGGCCAGCGCTGCGTATTGGCTGATGCTGCACGGGCACGAGGTCTGCTGGCTTTGCAGGTCGTCCATCGCCTTGGCCAGACTGGCCGGCCCCATCGCCCAGCCGATCCGCCAGCCGGTCATCGCATAGGTCTTGCTGACGCCGTTGACGACCACCGTGCGCTCCGGGAGTCCGGGGCGGACCGTCGGGAAGCTGGCGAACTTGTGATCGCCGTAGACCAGCCGTTCGTAGATTTCGTCGGCAACGACGGTCAGGTTCTTCTCCAGCACGATATCGGCCAGGCCGCCGAGGTCCTCCGGCGAGTACATGCTGCCGGTCGGGTTCGATGGGCTGCACAACAACAGGACCTTCGTCTTGCCGGTGATCCCCGCCCGGAATGCCTCGGGCGCGAGTCGGAAATTGTTGGCCTGTTCGGTCTGAGCAATCACCGGCGTCGCTCCCGTCAGCCGGACCAACTCGGCATAGCTGACCCAGTAAGGCGCCGGAATGATCACCTCGTCACCCGGATCGAGAAGAACCGTGAGAACGTTGTGCAACGCGTGTTTCGCCCCGTTCGACACGACCACCTGAGAGGGAGCGTATTCCAGCCCATGCGTCGTTCGGTACGCGTCGACGATCGCCCTTCTGAGTTCAGGAATCCCCCCGGACTGGGTGTAGTGGGTCCGCCCGCTCTCCATGGCTTCGAGGGCGGCCTTGCGGATGTGCGCCGGGGTGTCGAAATCGGGCTCGCCCAGGCTGAGGTCGTAGACCGTCTCGCCCCTCGCCTTCAGCGCTTTGGCCTTCGTGGCCATCGCGATCGTCGCGGAGGGTTCCAAAGCTTGAACGATTCGCGAGATGCTCAGTGTCATGATTGCAGCTCCATGGGCCTGGATTCGGAAGGTTGACGGGGATAACGGCGGGGCATCTGGTCGATTAATAGCTCGCCCGGCATCAGCCGTTTCTTGTGTCTTGCGCAGATCCGGCGGCCGCCCAGGCTTGCGCGCTCCTTGCCAGGTTGACGCAAGCGGTTGCGAACCCGACAATCATAGTGTTTTCGAGGCGCTCTTCCAAGTGGGCGGGAGCCGCTCCGCGCCGGTCGCCTGCTCTTTCCGGAGGCGGTCGCCCCGCCGGGAGCTTCGCTCTGCCGGTTCAGGGGCCGCTGGGGGGGAGCGTCCCCAAGCTGGAGCTTGGGGACGAGGTGGACGCTGCCCGGCGGTAATCAGAAACGGAAACGCGCGATTGTGGATTGAACGGATGGCAAACGGACGACTGGGAATCTGGCTGATCGGCGCCCGCGGCGGCGTCGCGACGACGGCAACTGTGGGTCTCTGTGCGCTGGCCCGGGGATTGGTCGGCGAGGCGGCGCTTGTCAGCCGATTGCCGGCGCTGGCCGGTCTTGACCTGCCCGGCTGGAACGCGATGGTCGTCGGCGGGCACGAAATCCGCGGGGGGGGCCTCCGCGACGAGGCCCAGCGGCTTGCCGAGGACCACCGGGCATTTGACCCGGGCCTGGTTCGCCAGTCCGCTGATCTGCTCGATGAGGCCGATGGGCGGATTCGGCCGGGCACACTGATCGGGTGCGGCCCGACGATCTCGGCATTGGCCGATATGCCGCCGCCCCGCGATCGCTCGCCCCGCGAGGCGGTCGAGCGGCTCAAGGACGACATCCGCCGCTTTTCCGAGGCGGAGCGGCTTGCCCACGTGATCGTGGTGAATGTCGCGTCGACTGAGCCGCCGGTAGCCGCCGAGCGGGTCCCGGACAGTTGGGCTCTGCTGAATCCGATGCTCGACGAGCCCTCGGGCTGCCCGTTGCGGGCCAGTTCGCTCTACGCCGTGGCGGCCATCGAGTTGGGCTGCTCCTACATCAACTTCACGCCGTCGCTGGGGTCCGACACGGCGGCCCTCGATGAGCTGGCGCGGACCCACAACACCCGGCACATGGGCCGCGATGGGAAGACCGGCGAAACGCTGATGAAGAGCGTGCTGGCCCCGATGTTTCACCATCGCAACCTCCGGGTGATGAGTTGGGTCGGGCACAACATCTTCGGCAACCTCGATGGAAAGGTGCTTGACGATCCGGTGAACAAGGCCGGCAAAGTCGCCAGCAAAGACCATCTGCTCCGCGAGATTCTCGGCTACGCGCCGCAGACCCTGGTCTCGATCGAGTACATCGAGAGCCTTGGCGACTGGAAAACCGCCTGGGACCACATCCATTTCCAGGGGTTCCTGGGCACGCCGATGACGCTCCAGTTCACCTGGCAGGGGTGCGACTCCCTCCTGGCCGCCCCCCTGGTTCTCGACCTGGTCCGATTCACCGACTTGGCTCGGCGCCGCGGCCAGGTCGGGCAGATGACCTTTTTGGCGAGCTTCTTCAAAAGCCCCCAGGGCGTCACTGAACAGGGCTTCGTGCGCCAGTTCCAGATGCTCGAACAATGGGCCGCGCAAGCCTGAGCTGCCGCGCTCCCGGGACCGCCGCAAACCGCTTTTTTCCCCGGCGCGCCAATCAGGCAAACGCTGTCTTCGACGCAGTCTCCCGGTCGGTTGGCCCGCGCCCCGCAGCCCTTATTCCTCCGCCGCTTTCAGCCGCCAGCCGGGGGTCACCTGCGGGGTCTGCCCGGGCGGGAGCGGCGCGGTCAGTCTTCCATACAGGTCCGGCCGCCGCGCGCGGAGGTAGCGGCGGCCGCTGGAGAGCTCGATCTTCTCGGGCGTGCAGAGGCCGACGACGACGTCGTCGCCCAACGCGCGGGATTCGGCGAGGATCTCGCCGAACGGGTCGAGGATCATCGCGCCGCCGGTCTTGATCGTATCGTGGTCCACGCCGACGGCGTTGGAGAAGATGTAATAGACACCATTTTCGTACGCCCGGGCGGGCAGCCAGCGCATCAGCCAGCCGCGCCCCTTGGGGCCGTCGAACTCCATTCGCAGCGGCGCCGGATCGCGCTGGCGGTTCTCCCACAGCGCCCGGTCGATCTTGCCGCGGCCAGGCATCGGACTGGGCAGCCCGCAGGTCACATGCGGGGCGAAGATCACCTCGGCCCCGGAGAGCGCCGCGATGCGGGGATTTTCGACAAGGTTGTTGTCGTAGCAGATCAGGATCGAGCAGCGGACGCCGCGAAGCTCGAAGACCTCGATCCGGTCGCCGCAGCTCAGGTGGGAACTGATGAAGGCGTGAAGTTTGCTGAACCTGGCCACCAGGCCGCGCTCCGGATCGACGGCAACGTAGGTGTTGTAGAGCTTGCCGCCGCGGCGCTCGACAAGCCCGGCCAGCAGGGCGACGTTCAAATCGGCGGCCAGGCGCTCCAGCCGCCGGGTGCTCTCGCCGGGGACCGGTTCGGCAAGCTCCTCGAGCGCTTCGCGCGAGAGCTCCTGAAGAAACGTGTAGCCGCAGATGCAGCACTCGTGGAAACTGACGATCTCGGCGCCCTTGGCGGCGGCGCGTTGGGCGAGCGATTCGATCCGGCTGAAATTGTAGTCCCTGTCGGCGTCGCGGGCTTCGAACTGCGCCGCGGCGATCTGGATGTCGCGCATGGAGGCAACCCCGGGGTCCAATGGCTCGTATTGAATGCTGGAGGGCCAAGGTTCAATGGCCGATTCGGGTCTCGTAAGACGCAAGAAGAGCCAAGGATAATGGAAGCCGAGGAAGATTCCAAGAACCGGCCGCCGGCCGATCCCGCGGCCCGGACTCTCCAAGCCCGCGGGTAAGCGTCTGGCAAGAGACGCGTCTACCGCAGTGGCTGCCGCTGATTCGTTGCTCTTTCGGTTGCGCCGCCTATAATGGGGATTGCCGCGGGACTGGAATCGGCCGCTCTTCCACGATCCGCCGATCGAAGCGGCATCGTCCGCGCGGCGTTCCCCAGGTCTGGAGTTGTTCCAATGGTTGGACCCGCTCGTGTTCGTCTTGGCCGGATGAGCTTTTTGGCTCTGTTGTTACTGATCCGGGTGACGGCCGCATCCGGCGCGGCGACGGGCGAAGTTCGCGTCGAGAAGGCGGCCGGCAGCGCGCCGTTTTCCTACCAGATCCGGTCGGTCAAGGAACAAAGCGGTTTCTCCGTGCTCTCCCTGACCTACCCGTCGCCGGTGGCGACCGATGTTGTGGAGAACAATACGATTCCCGCCGAGCTCTATCTGCCCGATGGCGCCCAGTCCTGGCCCGCCCCCCGGCCGGCCGTGCTCTGCATCCACATCCTCGATGGGGACTTCGAACTGGAGCGGATGACTTGCTCGATGCTCGCCTCGAACGGGATTTGCGCGCTGATGTTCAAGTTGCCCTACTATGGCGAGCGGAGCCCGCCGGAGGGGACGCGAGCGCTGGCCCGGCAGCCGCGGCGGTTTCTCGCAGCGCTCGAGCAGGCGCGGGCCGACGTGCGGCGGACCGTGGACCTGCTGGCGTCGCGCCCGGAGGTCGATCCGCGCGCCATCGGGGTCACGGGGATCAGTCTTGGGGGGATTGTCGCCGCCAGCGCCGCAGCCGACGAGCCGCGGCTCCGGCGAGCCTTGCTCGTGCTCGCGGGCGGGGACCTCCGCGCGATCATCGACCACGCGGACGAGCTCCGCCAGTTGAAACAGAGCTTCCAGCAGCTGCCCGACGCCGAGCGGGAGGCGGCCCTCCAGGCGCTGCAAACGGTCGATCCCTTGACGCATGCGCCGAAGCTGCGCGGCCGTGCCGCGGAGGGGCGCGTGATGATGATCAATGCGGGCGAAGACGAAGTCGTCCCCCGCGACTGCACCGAGCAGCTTGCCGCGGCGCTGGGACTGGCCGGCAAGGTGGTCTGGCTCGACGGGCTGGGCCACTATTCGGCGATGGCCGCCATGCCCGACATGCTCCAGCGGACCGTTGAATTCTTCGGCCAGGACCTGCCGCCGGACGCCCGCCGCGCCGAGAAGGCCGCGGCCGCGCCGACCGCGGTGCAGCAGGGGCTCACCTTCGTGCAACAAGTGGCCCGGCTTCTGGGCGAGGAGCCGGCAGAGAACCGCTGCCATCTGCTCGACCTGGAGATCGCGGTGTACGGGGCGGCCGAGCAGGCGGCCTTCGCTGCCGGCATCTACTACGCGCGGGCAGGCGACGGACGGTTCAAGATCGATGCTCGAACCAGGCAGTTCGGCCGGATCGCGCTGGGGTGGTCGCCGGGGCCATGGCTGCTTGCCGGCGAGCGGATCCTGGCGGCCGGGATGGAAGAGGAGAATGGCCGTGCGCCGATCCTTGATGAGAAGAGTCTCACGAAGTTGCGGGCGGTAGCCGGCGCCTTGCGCGCGGCCACGATCGCGCCCGGGGTGTTCGAGCAGCTTTTCGCCGTGGCCGAAGGGAGCGAAGGCGGGATGCCGATCGTCCACGTTGCCCGGCGGAACGGCTCTGCGGAGCGGCTGCGGCTCGTGCTCGATCCCGAACGGAATCAGGTTCGACGGCTTGACGTCGAATGGGGCGGCGGTCGCGCCGAGGTGGAGTTGAGGGTCTTCGAGACCGGCGCGCCGATCCATCCAGGGTTGTTTCGCCCGGTTCCCGCGGCGGAACGGCAGCAGGTGGACGGCGGGGACCTGGTCGCCATCTTCCGCGCCGTGAGCCAGTTTGCCCTTGCGCAGGTAGCGCGGTAACGGCGCGCCAAGCGGCGCCCCCCGCGGCCCATCGGGGTGCCTTTCCGCGCAGCCTCGACGGCGGAGGCGAAAGCAACAACCGGCGCGAAGAACCCCACCCGATTCAGTTTTCTATCCGATCGTTGAAACGCATGAGCCAGGATCAGCTCCTCGAAGTCATCGATCGCGCACGGCCCCCGGTCGCTTGCGGTCGACCGGAATGGTAGACTTGTGGGCCGGCGGCGGGGGCCGTCGACAGGCCGAGGAGGATGAAGGAAAGACGATGATTGAAACGATCGAACAGCTCGAAGAGTATCTCAGCCGTCCGACCAAAGAAGTCGTTGAGACCATGCGCCGGCTCGAAGGCGATCTGATCGTGCTTGGCGTGGGCGGCAAGATCGGGCCGACGCTCGCCCGCATGGCCCGGCGGGCCGACCAGGAGTCGGGCGTCCGGCGGCGGATCATCGGCGTTGCCCGCTTCAGCACGCCGGGCCTGCGCGAGCGGCTGGAAAGCTGGGGGATGGAAACGATTGCCGCCGACGTGCTGGATCGCAAGGCTCTCGAACAGCTGCCCGACGCGCCCAACCTGCTCTACCTTCCGGCGCAGAAGTTCGGCACCTCGGGCGAGGAGCCGCGGACCTGGGCGATGAACACCTACCTGGCGGGCATGGTCTGCGAGCGGTACCCGGCGAGCCGGATCGTCGCCTATTCCACCGGCAACGTCTATCCACTGGTGCCGGTCGATTCCGGCGGAGCGACCGAACAGACGCCGGCGGAGCCGATCGGGGATTACGCGATGAGTTGCCTGGGCCGCGAGCGGATGTTCACGTACTTCAGCATGCGGCAGGGCACCCGTGTGGCACTGTTGCGGCTCAACTACGCCGTGGAGCTCCGCTACGGCGTTCTGGTGGACATTGGCCAGAAGGCGCTGGCCGGCGTGCCGGTCGACCTGGGGATGGGATATTTCAACGCCATCTGGCAAGGGGACTCCAACGCGATGACGCTCCGCTCGTTCGACCACGTCGCGAGCCCGCCCTGGATCGTCAACCTGACCGGCGAGGAGACGCTCAGCGTGCGGGATTGCGCTGCGGAATTTGGCCGCCTGTTCGAGCGGCCGGCAACGTTCACCGGGAGCGAAGGGGGCGACGCCTTGCTCAGCGATGCGCGGGCCGGTTATGAACGGCTCGGCCGCCCCGCGGTGACATGCGAGCAGATGATCTCCTGGATCGCCCAGTGGCTCAGGCGGGGCGGCCAGACGCTGGGCAAACCGACCCATTTCCAGACCCGTGATGGAAAATTCTGAAGGGCGCCGCGATGCAGTTCGATCACGTCGGGATTTCGACCGGCGAGAAGAAACCTGGCGCGATGTTCGTCGAAGCCGCGCGTGTTTGGGTCACCGACTTCCTCTGCCCAGCACAAGTCGCCCGGAATTCACCCCGTCGACCCGTAGCCCGGAATCCACTCCGTTCGCCATGCGCGTTGTCCGTTCATCGCAGCCAGCGGTTTTACGACCAGGTGGCGATCCGCGCCGATTCGCTCAGAGGCGGATTGGACGATCCGCTCGATCAGCCGAGTGTAGGGGATTCCCTGCGCGGTGCAGATCATCGGCAGATCGGAATGCTCCGGATGGAGGCCGGCCAGAGGGTTCAACTCCATGACCTGGATCCGGCCGTGCGCGTCGCAACGGAGATCGATCCGGCCGGCGTCGCGGCATCCAAGGGCCCGCCATGCATCCAGCGCGATGGTCTCGGCTTCCCACACCGTCGCGTCGCGCTCGGCTGACACCGGCAGATAGTCGACCAGCTCCTCGCACTGTTCCTTGTTGACGTAGGAATAGACGCCTTCCTCGGCGTGGGCGCGGAGGACGATTTCCAGCGTGCCGATGACCTCGGAATCGCGCCCCGTGCCCCAGACGCCCACGGTAAACTCCCGGCCGGGCAGGTAGGGTTCGATCAGCACGGGCTGGCGGTGAACACGCAGCAACTCGCGGCAGACCTCGGCGAGTTGCTCCGGCGCGTGGATTCGCGAGGCGGGGGTGATGCCCTTGCCGGTCCCTTCGGCGATCGGCTTGGCAAACACCGGATAGCCGAATTCGACGGCAGGGCGCTCGTCCGCATCGCGAACGACGGCAAACGCGGTTGTTGGCACGCCGGCGGCCTTCAGCAGCGTCTTGGTCATCGCCTTCTCCAGCGCGACGGCCAGGACGAGCGGATCCGAGAACGTGTAAGCAACGCCGTAGACGTCGAGGATGGCCGGTACCTGGGCCTCCCGCGCCGGGCCGTAAAGCCCCTCGCAGATGTTGAACACCAGGTCCCAGCGGTCGCCGACGGCCAGCCGGCCGATCAGCTGCCGGGCGTGGCCGATGCGGTCGGTCTCGTGCCCCAGCTCGACCAGGGCCCCTTGAATCGCGTCGATCGTGTCGGGGCGATCGAACTCGGCGGTCTCCAATTCGCTCAGGCCCATCGCGAGGTACTCCGAGCGCAGGTCGTAAGTCAGGCCAATTCTCATGGCAAATGGTTCTCGCAGGAAGTGGGAGGCATGGCAAGAAGGGCCGGCTTGCGGACAGCGGCCGCGGCGGACTCTGGCAACAACCGCCGGTGGCCGCCGGCCCAGCGGGGTTCCTGGCGGATCTCGTCGTACAATTGCCGGTGCCAGCGCTCGGCGTCGGCCTGGCTCAGGCTGATGGCCGAGAGCTTCGGCTGTTCTGGCGCCAGCAGATGCCAGGGGCACTCGCCGGCAAGGCTGGACTTGATGCTCCGCTCGTCGTACTCCAAGGGGTGCAAACGGCAGACCAGCGGCCGGGCTTCCAGGGGCAGGCGGCAGCCTGCCCGCCCAAGGAAGCAACAATCGCCGCTGGGCTCCTGTCTCAGCACGCGACGGGAGCAGTCCACCCGGACGACCCGCTCCAACCAGAGCGGGTCGTCGCCGACATCGAGGTAATCCGGGTTCCGCGGAACGCGGAACTCCCAGAAATCAGCCCTGCCGGCCAGCGCACCGATTCGCTGGACATCTTGCAGGGTTACGTAGACATCCCGGCACTGGCAGCAGGTTTGCTGCTGCGCGGCGCAGCGGGCGCAAAGCGGCTCTCGCTCGTTCATCGCTTGTCAAGCTCCGCAGGAAGCCCCTGAAGCGATCGTGTCTTGCCCAGGCGCGGACTCTCCGGCCGGGTCGGGGTAGCGGTAGAGCTTGCCTTCGAAGTTCCGCAGCAGGAGGTCGTCGCCCTCGCGGCCAACGAGATAGTCCGGCTGGAGCGGTATCTTGCCGCCGCCGCCGGGAGCGTCGATCACGTAGTTGGGCACCGCGTAGCCGGTCGTGTGGCCCCGCAATCCCTGGATGATCTCCAGGCCTTTGCTGACCGGCGTGCGGAAATGCGACGAGCCGGAAATCGGGTCGCACTGGTAAAGGTAGTACGGCCGGACCCGCATCATCACCAGCCGGTGGACCAGGTCCTTCATCGTGGCCACGTTGTCGTTGACCCCCTTGAGCAGCACCGTCTGGCTTCCCAAGGGAATCCCCGAATCGGCCAGCCGCGCGCAGGCCAGGAAGGACTCCGGCGTGCATTCATCCGGATGGGTGAAGTGCAGGCTCATCCAGAGCGGATGGTATTTCCGCAGCATGCGGCACAGCGAGGGGGTGATCCGCTGCGGCAGGACGGCCGGCATCTTCGTCCCCAGCCGCACCAGCTCAATGTGGGGAATCGCCCGCAGGCGACCGAGGATCCAATCGAGCCGGTCGTCGCTCATCGCCAGCGGGTCTCCCCCGGAGACGAGGACGTCGCGGACCTGCGGCGAATTCTCCAGGTACTCGAAGATCGCCTCCAATCGCGCTTCGCCGGGGGCCAACTCGCCATGGCCAACCACGCGCGACCGGGTGCAGTAGCGGCAATAGGTCGAGCAGTAGTCCAGGGCGAGGAGGAGGACGCGATCGGGATAGCGGTGGACCAGGCCGGGCACCGGACTGTGGCCGTCTTCTCCCAGGGGATCGTCCGCCTCGCCCCGCGTCTGAACGAATTCGCCGGGTGAGGGCATCACGGTCCGCCGCAGCGGCTGGTCCGGGTCGCCGGCGTCCAGCAGCGCCAGGTAGTAGGGGGTGATTGCAAACGGCAGCATCGCGCCGCCGCGGAGGATCGCTTCCCGCTCGCCGTCGGAGAGCATCAGGAAGCGTTCGGCTTCGCCCAGGGTCCGGATCCGGTGGCGGAGTTGCCAGTGCCAGTCGTTCCACTCGCGGTCGGTGACCTGCGGGTAGAAGCGGCGGCGAAAGGCCCGCGTTCGCGGGTCGGTTCCCCGCCGCGAAGTCGCCGCGGAGGGAGCGGCACGGGGGCGGGCGACGACGGTCCGGCAGACGGGCTGCACGGGCGTTTTTCGCCGGGCGAAACTCGGTGCCAATACGACAGGGCCGGCGGCCGGAGCTGCGGCGCGGGGAGGCGCCTTGCTGGGACGACGTCCGTTTCGGCTTTCAGCCGGCCTGGCAGTCAGGGTGAGAGTGTGAGGGGAGAGGGTGGCCGAGACGAGGGGACGCCCCGGAGGCTCCTCGTCGGTGGCCGTACACGCGCATTCTTCCGTATCCGCCTGACGCATTCCAGAAACTCTCGGGGGAGCGACCTATGGGCCGGGGCATACGAGCTCCCTTCGTGCCCCAGCAGGCGCGCACGAGCGCAACCCATCTTCAACTGAGCAGCAGGACGATGTTGGGATCGCTCATTTCCGGCGGCCGCGGGGCCGCTCAGGAGGTCGTGTGATGCTCTCTTGCCAACCGCGAACGGACGGCGCGTCATGTGAGTTTCTATTGAAGCTCGGTTGTCCTGCCGAGTAGATGCTTTCGCCAGCGAAACGCCCGCCTGACTTGTCAGGCTTGGAGAGAGCCTCGTCTGACGTATTCTTTGGGATTGTATCGTCCTTGATTAGAAAATCAATACAACTTTTCCAGAGCTTTGCCAAAAACTCGCCGAGCCGCTCGATGTGTTCACCCGAGCATCGGCAACCCGCCCTTGAAACCTCCCGCGCGCAGCGCTGGGAGCCGCGGATCGGGGCAACGCGGAACCGTCCAGACAAGCGCCGGATCGGCGCGACTTGCGCGAAGCCGGAACACGTCTCCGGCGACCGCCAGGCGAGCGGCGGCTCCGGCCCGCGGCTACCGGGCGGGCACGCCCTGACGCCACGTGCTGCCAACGGTTTCGATCAGTTGGGCAGTCGCCGCTTCGAGTTGCTGCAACTCCTCGGGTGCATGTCGCAGATCGCCCTGACGCGCGACCTTTTCCAGCCGCCAGGCCGCCTGGTAGGCCTCGCCGGGCCCGAAGTAACGCAAGACGCCCTTGAGCTGGTGGGCGGCATCGGTCACGTCCCGTGGGTCGGACTGGCGGACGGCTTTGCGGAGGGTCTCCAGCAGTCGCGGGCATTCTTCGAGAAACCCGCGGACAACGTCGTCGAGCAACCTGCGGTCGCCGCCGACGGCGTTCAGGGCCTCCTGCCAGTCGACGCCCGGCGTCTGGGGGCGCTCGTCGGCAGCCGCGTCGCCGGGTTCGGTGGCACGGCCGGCCAGCACGTCGGCGATCGCCTGGAAGAGGGCCGCGGCGCGGATCGGTTTGGCGATGTAGCCGTCCATACCGGCTTGCAGGCAGCGCTGGCGGTCGCCCTTCATCGCGTGGGCGGTCATGGCGACGATCGGGATGTGTTTCCCGGTGCCGCGCTCCATGGCGCGGATCGCCGCGGTCGCGTCGTAGCCGTCCATCTCGGGCATTTGGACATCCATCAGCACAAGATCAAACGTCTGCGACTGGAAAGCGGCAATCGCCTCGCGGCCGTGGCTGGCGACAACAACCTGGTGGCCGTGCCGCTCCAGCAGTCCGACCGCGAGCTTCTGGCTCACCAGGCTGTCTTCGGCAAGCAGTACCCGCAAGGGCGGAAGATGGCAGCAGACGTCCGCCCGCGGCACCGGTTCCGTCTGGCCGCGGATGCCCAGCGACATGACCACGGCGTCGAACAGTTCGGACTGCTTGATCGGCTTGAGGAGATAGGCGGCAATGCCCAACTCGTTGCAGCGGGAGACTCCGTCCGGATACCCGCCGGAAGTCAGCATCAGCACAATCGTGCCGCCCAGTTCCTCGTGTTGCCGGATGTGCCTGGCCAGGTCGAAGCCGTCCCGTTCGGGCATATTGGCATCGGTGAGAATCAGCGGGAAGGGGGAGCCGGCCCGCTGGGCCTGTTCGGCCAGGGTGATGGCTTCCGGCACGCCGGTGGCCGGTGTGGGCTTCATGCCCCAACTGGAGAGCATTTCGTGGAGAATTCGGCGGTTGGTCGCGTTGTCGTCGACGACAAGCACGGGGGTGCCCGCGACCAGCTGGGTCATCCGTGCCGGTTCGACGCCGGGCGCCAATTCGAAGACGGCCGTGAAATGGAACGTGCTCCCCTCGCCCGGCGTACTCTCCAACCCGATGCGGCCGCCCATCATTTTCACGAGGCGGCTGGAGATGGTCAGCCCCAGGCCGCTGCCGCCGAATCGCCGGGTGGTCGAGAGGTCGGCCTGTTCGAAGGCGTTGAAGATCCCCTGCCGCCGCTGCTCGGGAATCCCGATCCCCGTGTCGCGGACGGCAACGAGCAGCCGGGTCCTCTGGTCGGAGACGAATTCGCTGGACAACTCCAGGACGACTTCGCCCGACTCGGTGAACTTGATCGCGTTGCCGACCAGGTTGACGACCACCTGGCGGAGCCGTCCCGCGTCGCCGACGAGCCGGTCCGGAACGCCGGGGTCGATCCGGCAGGCGAGCTCCAGGCCCTTCATGTGGGCCCGGAAGGCGAGCGATTTCATCGTGTCGCCGACGACCTCGCGGAGATCGAACGGCGCCCGCTCCAGATCGAGCTTTCCGGCCTCGATCTTGGAGAAATCGAGGACGTCGTTGAGGATCGACAAGAGCGACTCGCTCGACTCGAGGACCATGCGGAGGTACTCCCGCTGGGAATCGTCCAGCGGGGTCTCCAGGACCAGCTCGGTCATCCCGATGATGGCGTTCATCGGGGTGCGGATTTCGTGGCTCATGTTGGCCAGGAAGTCGCTCTTGGCCCGGCTGGCGGCCTCGGCTTCGGCCTTGGCCCTGGCCAATTCGACCTCGGCCTTCTTCCGCTCGGTAATGTCGCGGGAGATGCCGAATGTCCCCACGATCCGCCCCTCCTGGTCGCGGAGGGGAACCTTGGTCGTCGACATGCAGATCGGCTCGCCCTCCCGGCCGGTCTGCTGCTCTTCCTTGTCGACAACCGGCTGGCCGGTTGCCATGATCCGCTCTTCATCCTTGCGGTAACCCTCCGCCAACTCGGTGCGAAAGACGTCGAAGTCGGTCTTTCCCATGGCGTCCGCGACGGAGCGGAAACCCAGGTATTCGGCCAGCGTCCTGCTGACCCGGAGGAAGCGGCTGGCCGTGTCCTTGAAGTAAATGTAGTCGGGGGATTGGTCGAGCAGCGTGTCCAGCAGGAATCGCTCGCGGGAAAGCTCCTGATTCGCCGCGTTCAATTCGGCAGTCCGGCGGATCACCAGTTCTCTGATCTTCTCGCTCCGGCCGAGCAAGATACTGGCATAGGCCGCCACGGCCAGGGTGGCGAACACGCCAGCCAGAAGGACGGCCAGCGGCGTCAGCGATGCATGGTCGGCGACGTACTGCGCGGACGGAATGCCCTGGGCGAACCACGGCCGGCCCGGCACCAGCAGTTCGCGCATGGGCATTGTCAGGCCGGCGGGGGGTTGCGGCAGGCCTGCCTGGTCGACAAGCCGCACAACTCGGTCGGACGAACTGTAAAGGCACTCCGGCCGGAGGGCGTTCGGATCGGACCCATCGAACAAGACCACGTCGATCCCCGGCGGGAACGGGTTGAGGGCGTCTTCGATCATCTTGCCGACCCCGATCACCGAAACGGCGAACCCTTGCAGGTTCGGGTGGGACGGCGCGGCGGCATCGCCGGGGGGCCGCCCGGATCCAACGGCGCGGAATGCGGCGACCACCAGACCATCGAATGGCGCATCCCGCCAGACCATCGGCCGAGTGGTCGCCACGCGGTCGGCCTGCAGCGCCTCCTCCATGGCCGTCCGCAGCGGCGGACTGGATCCCAGGTCGAAGCCGAGCATCGATTGGCAGGCTTCGGGCTCCGCATAGAGGACCGGATAGAGGCTGCCGGCGGGACGGCCGGCGTCCGTCGCCGAGCGGATGCGGAAGCCCTCGACGTCTTCCGCGGCGACCGCTTGCTCGAACTCTTCCCGCGACTGGCCGTCGACCCGCGGCGCCCAGATCAGGCCGAGGATGTCGCTGTTGGGCGACAGCCGTATTTCGGCCATGTTGCGAAACCCCTGGCGGCGGTCTTTTCCGCTGCCGTGCAGCCGGCTGAGGGGAACCAGGTTGGCGCCGGCCGCATGGCTGAAACGACGGTTGAGCGCATGGATTCGCAGGTCGGCTCGGTCGATCACCCGGGCTTCGAGCAGTTCGTCCTCGCCGCGCGCCAGCAGCCAGTACCCGGCCAGTGAGACCGCCATGCCCGCGATGAGAATCGAAGCGACGAAGGCCAGCCGCGATCGCCGATCAGGAGAAGAGCCGGCAGCCGACATGCATTCCTCCGGACGGTCGCCATTGGAATTGGTGCGGCCCAGTCTGCCGAAAACCGCTGAGAATGCCTCTTCTCGGGGGCGGACCGATTCCCCGTTCGGTCTTCGGACACGGGTCGAAATGATCTATGATCGAGGAGCGGAGGTGAAGCGAACCGCCATGCCCGATCCCTCTATAACCCATGATACCGCCGCCCTGCAAAGAAAAGAAGGCCGAGTCGGGAGAAAAGAAAACCGCCAAAACCGCGGTGCACGAGTGGCATCGCGGCCGTCCTGATGGTTTAATGGCGGCAGGGAGCCAACTCGCCAGAAGCTGCTTTGGCGATGGGCCCTGGATGCCGACCGAACTGAATCAGGAGACTAAAACGATGACCACGCGCCGCGCTTTCTTGAAATCCACGCTCGCCGCCGGGACGGCGCTCGCCGCCCCCCTTTCGCTGGCCCGCTCGTCGCACGCCGCCGGCAGCGACAAAATCAAGATCGGGCTGATCGGCTGCGGCGGGCGGGGCAGCGGCGCCGCCGCCAACGCCATGAACGCCGGCCCGGACGTGACGCTTGTGGCGATGGCCGATATCTTCGCGGATCGCGCCACGGGCGCGCGCACGAGGCTCAAGCAGCTCAAGCCGGACCAGGTCGCCGTCGACGACGATCATCTGTTCATCGGCTTCGACGCCTACCAGAAGGTGATCGACTGCGTGGATGTCGTCCTGATCGCGGCCGCTTCGCACTTCCATCCGGCCTATCTCCAGGCGGCGGTCGCCGCCGGCAAGCATGTCTTCTGCGAGAAGCCCCACGCGCTCGACGTGCCGGGGCTGAAGGTGGCGATGGCCGCCGGCGAGGAGGCCAAGCGGAAAGGGCTGAGCCTCGTCTCCGGCCTCTGCTGGCGGTACGATCCGGCGGTCCGCGAGACGATCCAACGAATCCACGATGGGGCCATCGGGGAGATCATCACGGTGCAGGAGAATTACCTGACCGTGCCCTACGTGCTCCGCGAACGGCAGCCCGGGTGGAGCGAAATGGAGTACCAGTTCCAGAACTGGTACCACTTCAACTGGCTCTCCGGCGACCAGACGGCCCAGCAGTTGATCCACAGCATCGACAAGGCCTCTTGGGTCCTCGGCGACGTGCCGCCGCTGAAGGCCTGGGGGATGGGAGGGCGGCAGGTCTGCCTGGACCCCAAGTACGGCGATCAGTTCGACCACCACGCCGTCGTCTTCGAATACGAGAACGGCGTCCGGGTCTTCGGCTTCTGCCGCGATATCCCGGGCTGCTACAACGGGACCACCGACGTCGTCTTCGGCTCCAAGGGGCGCGCCCAGATGCCCTCGCGGTGCAGAATCGAAGGGGCGACCCCGTGGGAGTATCGCGGGCAGAAGGCGAGCATGTACGACCTCGAACACGTGGAGCTCTTCCAGGGGATTCGCACGGGCAAGCCGGTGAACAACACCCGTTACATGTACACCACCACGATGCTGGCGATCCTGGCCCAGATGGTCTGCTACACGGGCCAGGAGATCACCTGGGAAAAGGCCATGCAGTCGACGCTCGATTACCGCCTGCCCGCCTACGGCCTCGATGCCGAACCGCCCGTCAAGCCGCGCGACGACGGGGTCTACCCGACCGCGATGCCGGGCATCACGCCGTTCGTTTAGCGAGCCGGCGCGACGAGCGCTGCTGCGCCGCCGCGCGGTGGTTGCGAAGCTCCTTTAGCGCAGAGAGTACCGTGTATGGCGGAAGGGGAGTGGTACTACACCGAGAACGGCCAGCCCGCCGGGCCCGTCTCGTTCTACCAGCTTCAACAACGGGCCGCTGCGGGAGAGCTGCTGAGGACGGACTACGTCTGGACCGAGGGCCAGGCCGAATGGAAGGCCGCCGGCGAGATCGCCGGGCTGTTTTCCCCCGGCGGGCCCTCGGCCCGCCGTCCGCCCGCGGTCCCCACCGCGCCCGCCCAAGGCGGCGGCGACCTGGTCATGCCGGCCAGTCCCCCCCGCGATCCGACCGTGATCGCCATCCTATCCCTGATTCTGCCCGGCCTGGGCCAGGTCGTGCTCGGGCAGACGGTCAAGGGAATCGTCGTCTTTCTGCTGTTCCTTGGCGCCTGGTTCTCGACGGCGTGCTTGGGAGGCGTCGCGATTGCGATTGCGGCGATCATCGACGCCTACCAGATCGCCGCCAAGCTGCGGCGCGGCCAGCCAGTCGGGCAGTGGGAGTTCTTCTGACCGTTTTGGCCTCCTCTTAGACGCTGCCGGCGACGATCAGCGCCAGCCGGACGCCTTCCTCCATGTAAGGATGCTGCGCCGGCAGGCTGGCGTCGCAAACCTGCCCGTGGCACGCGTTGAGCTGCCACAAGTAGCCCGAGACCGGCGCAGGGACGGGCACAATCGCCAGGTCGCTTTCGCGCGTGATGTGCCCCAGCGGCTGGCCCTGCTCGACGAAGTCGTCGGGCATCAGCGTTGCCGCCGTGCCCGGCCGCAGGCCGGGCATGAAGATGCCGCCGCAGGGCGCGAGCACCTCGTGGCTGTTCTCCCGGGTTCGTCCCACCCTCCATCATCCCTAGTGATTGGTTCATGCAAAAACACGTATTCAGCCGCTGCTGTGCAGACGCTCGCTCCGGTTGCCGCCGTCCAAAACCAGTCGGAGTCGTCTTGCATGGACTCGATTCGCGATGGCCGGCCCGTTCGGCCAATTGCCCGCAAGGTCTATTCCCTTCGCCTCTCCCGTCTCCTCGCGTCCCGCTCCTCGATGACTTCCCTGACGCTTGCCCCGAGAAGGCCCAACCAGCGGAAGTAGACCATTGCGAAGGTCGTCGCGACCGGGGCGAGAAGGGGCAGCGCTAGCGGGCCGACAAGGTGCCGCCAGAACGCCAGATACATCGCCACCGCCACCAGCACGATGCCCGCCGAGCGGAAATAGAACCAGAGCCAGGCCTGGGGGCGGCGGGCAAGGCTCGACCAGACGGCCGCGGAGACCGGCGTCAGCGCCGAGCCGGTCTCCAGCATCGACAGCAAGGCCAGGGGATAGGCCAGCCAGAAGCCGGCCGTCAACAAGTGGATCGCCAGCGGGCGAGCCGGCGGGTAGGTCTGCAACAGGATGGCGATCGGAATCAGGCTCACCAGGCAGGCATTCAGCGCATAGAAACTCTCGCCAATCGATCCGCCCCAATCGCCGTCGGGCCAATTCTCCACCACGTGGTTTCCCGCCGAGGTGTCTTCCACGATCGCCAGCAGGTTGACGGAGAACAACGCCAGCCAGCCGAGCAGGACCAGCACCGCGCCGCCGAGCAAGACGCATCCGCCGAACCAGGTGACGGCGGCCGTTTCATCGCCAACCGGCATCCCCAACAGGATCAGCGCGAACGCCGGCAGGAGACACGCCGCCGCGCCGCTCATCGAGTAGGCGAGCCAACGCCGCGACGCTTCCGGGTGGCCGAGGAAGCCCAGTTCGTCCGACCGGTCCTGGAGCTGCCAGCGAAGATGGGGATCGTCGATGTCGCGGAGGAAGGCGTAGTCCGGGTCGTCGCCCGGGTCCGCGGACGCCGAGCGCAACAGTGCCGGCCGGAGCGGCTCGACATGCGCGGGGGCGGAGACGCCGTATTCCCCGGCGGAGTCGAGATCGAACGGCTGGGGAAGGGCGTCTTTGGGCGGCGCGGGAACGGTGATCGGCGAGTCGCAGTCGGGGCAGCGGACCTGCCCACCCACCTGGCGCTCGGTGGCCTGCACGCGGGTCCCGCAGACGGGGCAATTCACGCCGATCAAGAGGGCCTTCTGCTTCGCCCCTGCGCTCGCGCCGCGCGGCTCCGATTGGTCCGGCCGGACGGAAAACACCGCGCTCTCCGCTCCCGCCTGGGCCAGCGCGCCGAGCACGGCGCCGGGCGCCTGCTTGGGCGGCGGGGGCACGACGGTCTCCGTCCCGCAGTCCGGGCAGCGAATCTTCTTGCCCACTTCGTCGGCCCTGGCGAACAGCCGGGTGTGGCACAGGAAGCAATCGACCGCGAAGCAGTCGCCGGCGATCCCGCCCTGTCCGCCAGCGCCCCCGAGCCCGTATTCCGCGGCGCCTTCGCCGGCCGCGGCCCCGATCACCGCCGCGGCTTGCCGCTTGGGCGGCGGGGGCACGCGCGTCTGTCGGCCGCAATCAGGGCAGGTCAACTTCGCGCCGACCTGGTCGGGCCGGCCATAGAGCAGCGTGTCGCAGAGGATGCAGTGGAACGGGATCGAGGCCGCCGCCGGCTGGGCGGGCCGGTCGCCCGTGCGGATGCCGTATTCGCCGATCGCCGCCTCGTCGAGCACCGGGCGGCGCTGCATCTGGGCCTGGGTCTTGGCGGCCTCGACCAGCGGCACCAGCGCGCCACATTCCTCGCAGCGGGCCGTTCCGCCAAGACGCTTTCGCTCGGTGTAAAGCCTGGTCTTGCACGCCGGGCAGATGACCGCCGCATCATCGCGGCTGGGGGACGGCTGATCGGAAGCGCGGATCTCGTATTCGCCTCCCGCGGTCCCGGCGACGCCGAGCACCCGGTCGGTTTGCCCGGCCACGGACTTCGGCTTGGGCGGTTGGGGCACGCGGATCGTCGCGCTGCAACTCGGGCACGTCTGGTATGTGCCCGCCCGCGACCGGAGCCCTTGGAGCGACGCGTAGCACTCAGGGCAAGTAAACGTGAATTTCACACGGCCACCGTGGATCGCATTCCTGAAGGCCAGCGGGACCGGCGGCCCGGCGCGTCCAACAAGCCGTTGTCTCCAGGGAAACGTCCTAAAGCGCCAAGGACCGCGCCGGCCGCGGCAACCTGCCACCAGCATTGAGTATCGGACAAACCCGCCTCGCCTGCAATCGTTCGAACGCGGCGACTCCCGTCGCCCACACCCGGGAGCGGATGCAAGGGGGGACGTCCCCCGTCAAGCGACGATCGTGTCAAGGCCGGTGTGCGGGCATCCCCGGCAGGTCTGGCGTTCCGTGCTTCGTTCGAGGATAATTTCTCCTCTGGTCAGCATACTCCCTCAGACACGAAAGGTGTGACATCATGAGATTCAGACAACGACCGACTCGCGGCTGGCTTGTGGGCGTGGGGATTGCCGCCGCGATGTTGACGCTGGCGACGATTGCAGCAGCTGCCGATCCAATCGCCACCGCCGCGGGCGAGTTCCCTTCGACCGAGGACTTCTGGTATCGCCTCCAGCCGGAGGGGCCGTATTTCGATTCGCAGCGCGGCAACAGGGCGTTCGGATTTTCGGACGAGCGGGTCTATCTGTCGGAAGACAACGGCCGCACGTGGGGGCCGGGGATTGCCTTTCCCGGCGCTCGGCAGATCACGTTCAGCTGCATCCTCAAGGGGGGAAACATTGTCTTCGGCGCCGGATCGAGACTGTATGTCAGCACCGACAACCTGAAGACCTACAAGCCCGTCAAGCTGAAGGACGCCAAGGGGGCCGATTACACTCCCCATACGCCGCAGAACCCGGAAAATCCCGGCCGCTACTTTGAAACCCTGACCGGCGTGAACACCTGGGACGTGGGCGGCGTGGAGATGCTCGTCTGGGGGAACTACTGCAACGTCCGCGGCGGCGCCACCCCCGCCAATATCTACTATTCGACCGATGGCGGAGAGACCGTGAAGATCGCCTATGCCTTCGGGCAGAATCCACATTATCGGGACAACGGTTCTCCGGGCGGAGGGCCGACGGGCACGCTGCTGGGCGATCCCGACAACCCGGTGATCTGCCGCCACATCCACTGCGTTGCGTATAACCCGGCAGAAGACGCCTTCTATGCCTGCACCGGCGACATGGAACGGCCGGAGGGTTTCGAGTGCCACTGGCTGCGAGGCACGTATGACGCGAAGCAGGACCTCTGGCAGTGGAAGGTGATCGTCTCGGAGCGGCTGAACACGCGCTACAAGTGCGGCGGCATCAATTTCGTCGACGGCAAGGTCTACTGGATCAGCGACGCCAACGGACCCAAGCCGCACGACCGCGGCATCTTCTGCTGCGACCCGGCCGACATCCCCAATCCCGACAAGCACACGATGCTCTTCAACCCGCAGTATGAATGCGCGAACATGATCATCGAAGACGGCGTGATTCTCGCCGGGCACTACGCAACCGCCTCGCCGTTCAACACGGGAATCATCATCTCTCCGGATATGGGAAAAACGTGGGCCGAATACGACCTGAAGGAGTTCGGCAAGCGATCGCCGATCCGCTTTCACGCCAAGAATAGCGAAGGCTGGTTCCGCGTGGACCTGCGCTCCGGCTGGATCGACCTGGCCGACGTCCTGCTGATCAAGCCCAAGTCGTCCGCCGCGGCCGCCAACTGAGCGCCGCGAACGGTCCGCTCGCTGCCCACCCGCTCAGCAATTGCCGGGGCCGAGCTCGAACTCCAGCCAGAGGTCTTCCCCGATCTCCGGGATCGAGTCGCAGAACCGCTTGACCAGGCACGCCAGTTCGTCATCGCCGCCGGCTTCGAACCGAAACGAGAGCGCTGATTCGGCGGCGGAGTGGCGAACCATCGCCCACCCGTCGGGGAAGTTGACGCGGACCCCGTCGGCCGACTGCTGCGGATAATTCGACCAGACGCTGCGGACGCGATCGATGATTGCCTGGCCATCGGCCGGCTGGACCGGCAAGCGCAGATCGGGGGTCAGGTAAACGGCGGGGCAGCTGCTGCGGAGGTCGGAGAGCGACCGCCGGCAGTCGGCCAGGTAGTCGATCAGCCAACACGCCGCGAACAGGGCGTCATCGCCGCCGTCCAGCGCGCGGAAATAGTAATGGCCGTTGACCTCCGCTCCGAAGATCGCCTGCGACTGGAGCATGCGGCCGCGAACACAGGCGTCGCCGCTCCGTTCGGCAAGCGCAAGCGCACCCAATTCGGCGGCGCGCTCGGGAAGACAACCCGAAAACATCAAATCGTAGACGAACGGCTCGTCGCGCAATTCGCAACCGAAGCTCTCCAGGAATACCCAGGCTGCCTCCTCCGCCGTGAGGACGACGCCGCGATCATCGACCAGCGCCAGTCGATCCCCGTCGCCATCGAAGGCGATCCCCAGGTGGGCCCGATGCCGCTCGACGGCGTCGCAGAGAGCCTCCAGCCGCTCGGGATGCGAACAGTCGGGAATCTCGCCGCGGAAGACCGGATCGGGCTCATCCCGCACGGTGGAAAACACGACCCGCGGATAGACGGCCTGGAGATACCGGCGGGCGCGCCGCGACCAACAGCCATGCATCGGATCGAGAATGATCGTGGCGTCGGCGTCGCGGGCGTCAACCCAGGTCTCCTGGAGCCACGCCACGTAGTCGTAGGAGATGTCCAGATTCCGCCGGTCTCCCCCGAGCGCCGCCGGTTGCCGCGCCGCCTGCTCGCCGCGGCGGAGGAGATCGACCTCGGCAGGCGCCGGCGGTTGGTCGCCGAGCATCCATTTCAGCCCGTTCTCGTCGGGCGGCCAGTGCGACCCCGTGACGATCGCGCAGCCTTCGGCGCGGAGCCGGCGCTTCGCATAGTAGATCATCGGCGTTGGCACAATCCCCAAATCGACAACGTCGGCTCCCGCCGCAACAAGGCCCTCGCCGAGGGCGGCAAGCAACCCGGGCGTCGAGAATCGGACATCTCCCCCAATGACAAACTTGGCCCCGGCGGAAACCGCATTTCCCAGTCCGCGGCCCCACGCGCGATACTGATCCGGGTGCAGGTCGGTGGGAACCTGACCACGAATGTCACAACGTTTATAAACGCTCAAAAGTATCCTCCCAGGTGGCCGTGCACGACCCTCGTCACTCGCGGCAATCACCGGTCTCGAAGACCGTCTACACCCCGCCGCAACCCGAGCGACGCAATCCCGTTTCACGAGGAACGGGGCCTCTCCTCAGCTCGCAGCGCCTAGCCGCCGAGCCAGTCAGAGCCCCCCGCCCCGCAATGATCCGGCGTGACGCCAATCCGCCCAGCATCCTCGCCAATTCTAGCACCGACCGCCTTGAAAGCCAGATTGAAACGGACAGTCGCGCATCATTCCCCCAAAATGGGTTAACCCTCCCTGGCTGCCGCCGGCGTCACCGTGGGGAATTCGTCCCGCGTGTGGGATTGCCGCCGCCGATCCGACGGGCAGTCGGGATGCGGGGTCGAATGGAGCCGGTTCCTCGCGAAGCCCGCGTCCGCCCAAAGCCGTATTCCTGGGGGGTTGCCAGAGGATTGCCCTTGGGGTAACGTGCATTTGCCAATTCAATCACCCCCCCAACCTGTTTCCCCAACCTGTTTGTTACGAGGTGGAGCCATGTACTTGTACCGGTGCTCTGCGAAAACACGGCGGGCAGTCGGCTTCGGGCCAGGGGCGGTCGCCCTTGCCTTGTTCTGCGTCCACGCGCTGGAGGCCTCGGAGCCGATGCGAACCTGGACGGACAGCACGGGCGAGTATTCCGTGCGGGCGGAGTTCGCCGGCGTGCAGACGGGTAAGGTCACCCTACAGCAGGCCGACGGGACCGAGGTCTCGATTCCCCTGGAGAAGCTCAACGCGGCCGATCAGGAGTACGTCCGGCAACGGCTCGCCGCGGCGGCCGAGAACCCCTTCAAGACGGTGGCTCCCAACCGGTTGCTGCCCGTCGGCGAATCGCCGCGGGCTGCGGGGACCGGTTCCTCGCCGCGTGAAACCCTGCCGGATTGGAGCACCGCGAAAAAAATCGACGTGATCGGCGGCGGCGACTGGAGGCTGTCCGAGCCCGCGGCACCGGCCGCCGGCGGATCGGTCAAACCGATCGCGCTGCCCTCCAAGACGAGCTTTTTCGAAAACGCGGCGGCGATGGCCATCGCCGGGACCGGCCGCTACGCGGCGGTCGGCTATACCTGCAAGCCGCCGGCGAGGGACGCCAAGGTCACCACGACCGTGGTGGTCTGCGACCTTGCGGAAGGTCTCTTGCTGGGCAGTGGCGCCGTGGAGGGCGAGCTCCTCGTTCCGATCGCGGTCCACGACAGCCGCGCGGAGGTCCTCATGCGGCGCAACGAGTCCGGCCTGGGTAATCAGGATTGCCTGGAGACCTGGACGATCGACGCTGCGGGCGTCAGCCGCGGCATGAAATGGGTCCCTTACGCGGACGAGAAGGATAGAGATCGCAACGTCACGTGGGCGGCCTATCTGGATGAGAATCGGCTGGCGACGTGCAGCGCAGGCGGCCGCCTGGCGATCTGGGATGTC
The DNA here is from genome assembly GCA_012744395.1 of Pirellulaceae bacterium. Classification (GTDB taxonomy): domain Bacteria; phylum Planctomycetota; class Planctomycetia; order Pirellulales; family Thermoguttaceae; genus JAAYCB01. The sequence goes on along the minus strand of JAAYCB010000265.1, from coordinate 35,947 downwards.
GAAACAACGCGACCGATCTGCTATCTGGACGTCAAGGGGCGGCCTGCGCTCAGTCCCGACCGCAAGCACCTCGCGTTCCTGGTCGAGGGGCAGGTGGGCGTACTCGACGTGGAGGGCCAGAAGGTCGTGGCACTACAGGCCGCGCCGGTCAGCGGGGGCGTGCTGGCTTTTACGCCCAGCGGCAAGCGGTTCGTGACGCTGAGCGGGGCCGAGCTGTACGTGTGGGATTTCGCCACCGGCCAGCTTCAGCGGGAGTGCCGCCTGGAGGGCGTGCACGCTGGCGACGAGCTGCTCTGCCCCAGCGAGGAGCATCTTCTCGCCGGCAGTGGCCGGCTGTATGATTTTGTCAACCAGGTGAATGTCTGGGACTATCGGGGGTACCAGAAGGCGGGCATCGCCGGCGGCGTGTGCTGGTTGGCCGTCGTCGCCGGCGAGCGGCAGCCGAGCGCCTTGGTCCCCGCGCGATTGCCTCACGAGGGAGTTGCCGACAAGCTCGAGACGGCGATGGCCGATCCGGACTTCTTCGTGTTCAAGCCGGGCACAACGGTGAAGATCGACGTCGGGAAGATCGCCGACTCGGCCGCCCGCACCAAGGTCCAGGACGCGCTGGTCAAGAAGCTGGAGGCGCGCGGCTGCAAGGCGGGGGCGAATGGAACGATCACCCTCGCGGCCGGGGTGGAAGAAGCCGCCAAGAAAGCAGAATTGCGATATCGGAGTTTCGGCAGCTTCGGCTACGACAAGTATAAGATGACGAAATTCATCAGCCGGCTCGAGTTCATCTATGATGGAAAAACCGCCTGGAAATCGCTGGGCAACAACCTGCCCGGCTTCATCGTCCACCTCGGCAAGGACCAGACGATGAAGCAGTATATCAAGGAGCGGGAGAAGCCCAATTACGAGTACTTCGACCGTATCGAGCTTCCCAAGCTGTTGACCAAGCCGACCGGCGCTCCGACGCTCGGATCGTCGCAGGTGACGGTCTCGGGAATCCAGTGACGCGTGCGGCCGGTCTGCGGTCTGTCCTGTAAACGCGTCTCGTGCCAGCCGCATAACCACGGTCGCGCACGAGGCGGCGCTGCGGCGGCGGGCCTGCGGCCGGCCTGCCGCCGCGACGGCCGAGTCCTGATATGCAACAATTCGCTTCGCACCGCCCCAGGGCCGAACGGCTTGGTGCGGCCGTTGATCAGACCCGAGGAGATGCCAAGATGCCGAAATGGGGTGCGGTTCTGGGGAGTGTTTTCCTGTCCATCGGATTGCAGGCGGCGCGCGGCGCGGAAGCCCCTCCGCCCGTCGAGAAGGTCGAAATCGGCTCCGACCGAGCCTTCTCCGTCAACGGCAAGCCGTTCTTTCCCCTCATGGCCTGGCTCCAGGATGCCGAGAACTTCGCCGCGGTCAAGGCCTGCGGGATGAATACGACCGCCGGCTACTGGGGCGGGTCGAGCGGCACGGCCCACGTCGGCGAATACCTGGACAAGGTCTGGGAGGCGGGCCTCTACGGCGTGATGCCGCTCGACGCGCGCCTCAAGGGGCACCCCGGACTGTTGGCGTATATCCACGACGACGAGCCGGACCTGCCCCAGCAGGTCAACGATGCGGAAGTCGTCCCCGGCGCGGGGCTCCACGTCAACCGGAGCACGCCGCTGTGGAAGATCGTCGACGGCGTGACGCATAGCTGGTCGGTGCTCGACCCGATGGAAAAGGCGTCGATCACGATCCGCCTGAAGCAGCCGGTAACGGTGGAAAGCCTGGCCCTGTGGCTGACCGTCTCGCCGGGGCTGGCCGTGGCCAAGGAGGTCGCCTTCCAGGCCGCAGGCCGCGAGATTCTGCGGGCGACTCTCGAGAACAAGAGGGGCCGGCAGAAATTCCCCCTGGAGAAGCCGGCCACGTTCGACGCGCTCGAAATGACTGTCCTTTCCACCTACCCGGGAAAAAACCTGTGGGGCTCGATCAGCGAGATCGAGGGCTTTGACGCACAGGGCGAGAACCTGTTGCTCTCGCCGCTGCGGTACGAACCGCGGGCGGAACCGGCCAAGACGTTGGCGGCCTATGAGGCGATCCAGCGCGGCGATCCCGCCCGCCCAGTGTTTCTCACGCTGACCGGCAACTTCCACCCCCACTTCGGCAAGTGGACCGACGCGCAACGAACCGGACTCTATCCGCAGTACATCCGCGCCGCCGACGTGGTCGGTTACGACATCTATCCGATCTACGGCTGGAACAAGCCGGAGTGGATCCACCTCGTCTACGAAGCGACCAGGCTGCTGGCCGAGCAGGCCGGCCCGCGGCCCGTCTACGCCTGGATCGAGACGAGCCGGGGAGGGCAGTGGACCGGCGCGCTGGAGAATCAGAAGGAGGTGACCGCCGAGCACATCCGCGCCGAGGTCTGGATGTCGATTTGCGGCGGGGCCACGGCGATTGGGTATTTCACGCATGTCTGGAAGCCGGCGTACAGCCAGTTCGGCGTGCCCGAGGAGAACCGCCGGGCGCTGCGGGAAATCAACGGCCAGATTACCCGCCTGGCGCCGGCGATTCTCGGCCGGAAGCCGGCCGGGGCCGTGGAAATCGGGACCCAGGGCGATGCCAGGCTGGCTGCCCTGGCGCGGATGCACGGCGGCCAGTTGTACGTGTTTGCGGTCAACTACGACGAGCGCCTCGTGGACGCCGCCGCGCGGATTCGTGTCGAGGGGCTGGCTGCCGGCAGGGAGATCGAGGTCGTCGACGAGAACCGCTCCGTGCGTTCCGAGGACGGCTCGTTTTCCGATGCCTTCCGGCCGCTGGCCGTGCACATCTACCGCCTCAAGTGGTAGCGCCGGGCGTTGTCTAGGCGAGGTATTCGACGGGGAACTTCCAGGGCGGGCGGTACTCCGGCACCGCCAGCCTCGCCGCCTCGTCGTCGCCGACGATCCGCAGCGCGGCCGGATCGAACCGGATCGAGCGGCCGAGCCGCTGGGAGAGGTTGCCGAGGACGAGCGGGATGTCGACCCGCGAGTGATATTCGGGCGAGCAACTCGGCTGGCGGCGCGACTTGATGCACTCGATCCACTCCAGTTCATGCCCCGGCGACGGGGCGATCTGGTCGTCCGCGCCCGGCACGGTCTGGGGATCGAAGTACTGGCCTTCCGGGACGACTTCGTGGGTCCCGTAATTGGCGAACAGCGTTGCCTTGGAGCCGAAAAAGTAGATTCCCAGCCGCCGCGCCGGCGTTCCGCGGCCGAAGTCGAAACCGAAGCTGTTGATCGTCGACATCGACCAGGTCACCGTGCAGCCCGGATACTGGAAGACCATTTCCTGCACGTCCGGGGCGTCGCCATCGTCGTCGATGATGTAACGGCCCCCGGAGCAGGCGACCATCGTCGGGTAGCCCAAATCGAGCGCCCAGACCGGCAGGTCGAGAATGTGGGGCGCCATGCCGGGCGTCCAACCGCCGCTGTACGCCATGAAAGAGCAATGGTTGTAGGAGTTGGCCGCCAGCAGGGCATTGTAGGGGCGTTTCGGCCCGGGACCGAGCCACATCTCCCAGTCAAGGCCTTGGGGAACGGTCGTGTCGGGGTTCTTGCCGATCCCCGCGGGCCCCTGGTTCATCACGTTGAACGTCCGCACGCCGCTGACCTGGCCGATGTGGCCGGCGCGGACCTTCTCCACCACCCGGCGGTAGTTTTCCCCGGCGTGAATCTGCGTGCCGATCTGGCAGACCACTTCGTGGCGCTTGACGGCGTTCTTGACGGCAAGGCTTTCGCCCAGGTGGAGGGTCATCGGCTTCTGGAGATAGATGTCTTTGCCGGCTTGCGCGGCGTGGATGGCCACCAGCGCGTGCCAGTGGGGCGGCGTGGCCACGATCACCGCGTCGACGTTTTTGTCCGCCAGCAGGTCGCGGTAATCGGCGTATTCCTTCGCCTGCGGGAATTTCTCCAGCACGGCCTTGCGGCGCGCCTGCCAGACATCGCAGACCGCCGCCACGGCCACGTCGGGATGCCGCGCACAGTTGTCCAGGTTGCCCCGGCCCATGCCATTGCAGCCGATGATCCCGATGCGGATCGTCTTCGAGCCGGAGCTGTTCCCGGCGGCTCGGGCGGTCGCGAGAGCCGCGCCGGCGGCCGCCGAGGTTTCCAGGAAATGTCGTCGCGATACGGCGCTGGATGCCATGTTCGTTTCTCCTTGCTGGGTGCCATCGGACTTAGCAGGTCACGTGGATCAGGGCGGCTTTGCGCGCGGAACAGGCGTTGTATGCCTCGGCGAACTGGGGCGTGGGCAGCAATTCCACCTTGATCAGCCGCCGGCTGAGAAATTGCCGGGCCTCTTCATCGAGGTGCAACTGGTTCGCGTGGCCGGTGCCCACGAAGACGACCTCGGGCCCTCCCCGGCAGAGCTTGCGGACCTCCACCGCGTCGAGAATGTGCGTCGTGCCGTGGCGCTGTTTCACCTGGGCTTGCTTGCGCTTCTTGACCTTGCCGTCGACGTGGATCGTGACATCCGTGGAGAAGGTCTTCTCGCCGACAACGAGTTCGCCGGGGGTGGCATCGCCGATCTGCGGGTATGCGGGCAGAATCGAGTTCCGCTGTTTGAAGGGATTGCGGCCGGCCTTGGTTGCCGCCAGCGCCGCGGCCCCGAGGACAACGGCGTCGTCCCCGAGCGCCGAGAGCGCGACATGCCCGCCGCTGCGCGCGCCGGCAAGCTGGTCGGATGCGAGGATTGCGTCGATGATCGGGAGCATGAAGCCGCCGCAGGCTTCGACCACGCCGCCGCCGAGCACAATCACTTCGGGGTCGAGCAGATGGCGGACCGAGAGGCAGGCGTAGCCGAGCACTTCGGAAGCCTTGTGCATGACTTCGGTCACCAGGGCGTCGTTGGCGTCGAGGGCGTCGCGGAGCATCTTGGAACGGATGATCGACAGCTCGCCGCCGACGAGTTCCGTCAGCACGGTGGCGCGCCCTTCGGCCACGGCCGCGCGGATCTCGCGCTCGATGGCCGATCGGCTGGCCAAAGCCTCGAGGCATCCGCAGTTGCCGCAGCCGCACTGCGGCCCGCCGATCTGGCTGACGATATGCCCGATCTCGCCGGCGGACTCCCGCGCGCCGGCCCAGAGCTTGCCTTTGCGGACAATCCCGCTGCCCACGCCGGTTCCGACGAGGATCGTGATCGAGCTGGTGGTGCCGCGCGCCGCGCCGAGCCAGGATTCGCCCAGGGCCCCCAGGTTGCAGTCGTTGCCGAGGGCGACGGGCACACGGAAGCGGTCCTCCAGGTAAGGCCCGATCCGGACGCCCGACAGACTCATGTTCGGGGTCACCACGACCAGCCCGCGCTGCGGGTCGACGACGCCGGGAATGGCGATTCCCAGGGCGGTCAGCCTCGCCGGCTCGAACGCATTGCCGCGCATCGTCTCTTCGGCCGCCGCCACGACGGCCGCCAGAACGCTGTCGGACTGGCCGTCGCGGGGCGTGGGGCCGCGGTGCCGCGACAAGACGGAACCCGACTGGGTGACCAGCGACGTTTGGATTTTCGTTCCCCCGACGTCGATGCCCAAATAGACGCCCGCAGCCGCCGCCCTGCCATCTCTTCCGTCCATCGCGAGTTTCTCCGAGGATTTTGTTTCCCGTCATTCTTGCCGACCCGCCCCGCCCCTGTAAAGTAGCGTACCGGCCGCGGGGATTCTTTTGCCGGCGGCCAGGTCCTGATATATTGGCTTTGTACCCTGGGGGGTCGGAGGGTTTGGACCAGCAGATACGGGTCTGGCCACGGAGAATCCCGTCATGCACGCCGTCTGTGTTTACGTACACGTCAAGCCAGAGAATCGGGCCGAGTTCCTTGCGGCCACTTTGGAAAACGCCCGGCTAACGCTGGCGGAGCCGGGCAACCTGCGGTTCGACGTGATCCAGCAGGCTGACGATCCGAACCGATTCGTTCTCTACGAGGTTTATCGCGACCCGGCTGGCATGCAAGCCCACAAGGAGACCGCCCATTACGCCCAATGGCGCGACGCGGTTGCCCCTTGGATGGCGGAGCCGCGCCGCGGAGTCGCGCACCGGGCCCTGTTTCCGGAGACGGCCGCGGGCTGGCGCAGCGGAGGCTGAGCCATGCGTTGCGGGGGACCAGCCCAGGCCACGATGAGAGCCGTTCTGCGATGAAACCCGAAACCGTTGGACGTGCCATGGAGGTGTTGCTGGTCGAGGACGACCTGGAGGACGCCGGCCTGGCGTTTGAGGCCCTCAGGCGGGGCGAGGTCCCCTGCCGGATCAGCCTGGTTCGCGACGGCGAGGAGGCGCTGGAATTCCTCCGCCGCGTCGGCCGTTACGCCCGCGTGCCGCGGCCGGACATCATCCTCTTGGACATCCAGCTTCCCAAACTCGACGGCCGCGGGGTCCTCGCCCAAGTCAAGGCCGATGAATCGCTGAAGACGATCCCCGTTGTGGTGATGACGGTCTCGCGGACCCACGAGGAGATCCTCAAGAGCGAGAACCTCCACGTCGAGAGCTATCTGACCAAGCCGTTCGACCTCCCGCAGTTTCTTGCCGTGGTCAAATCCCTCCGCCGCTACCTGCTCGACGACGTGATCTTGCCCCATGAGGCAAGCGGTCCGGGCGCGTAGCCGCGCGCGTCTATTGGCCGATCGCCTCGAGTGCCTCGGCGGCGGCCTTGCGCACGTCCTCATCCGGATCGTCAAGGGCCTTCTTGAGGGCCTCGCCCGCCCGCTTGTCGGTCTTTCCGAAGCAGCGCAGTCCGGACACCGCCTCCTTGCGGAAGCTGGCCTCCGAGTCGCCGAGGCCGGCGATCAGGACCGGCAGGGCTTTTGCACAGCAGGTGGGGCATTCGGGGTGGATGTACGCCAGCGCCCACGCGCTGATCAGCGCCAGGGCGTGGTCCTCGTTCTCCAGGAGGGCGAGCAGCGCCGGCTTGGCATCGATTGCGTCGCGGCCGATCCGCCCAAGCGCGTAGGCCGCGGCAAAGCGATCCCGGTCGGGGCTTTCCAGGGCCTCGGCAAGGGCGGGCACGGCGGCCTTGGCCGCCGGCCCGATCTCCGCCAGGGCCATCATCGCCTCGTGGCGGGCGGCCGGGTCTTTGTCCGCGAGCACCTTGACCAGCCCGTCGACCGCCGCCGCCGCCTCGGGGCCGAGGTGGCCCAGGATATAGCAGACATAAGGCCGGGCGGCCTCGATCTCCAGCGTGCCGACCAGCCGCGGGACGATCTGCGGTCCGAGCGTCGCGATCGCGTCGAGCATCGCGATCAGCGTCTTCTCGTCGGCTTTGTTCAGGGCTTCGAGGATGATCGGGCGGATGATCTGCGGCTCTCCGTCGAGAGACTCCAGGCCCTTGGCCGCGGCGAGCCTCACCCGGGGATCGTCGGATTGAAGCGAGGCGATCAGCAGGGTCACCGCCTTGCGGACATAGCGCTTGTCGCCGGGATGCAGCCTGGCCAGCGCCCAGGCGCTGACCGTCTTCTCCACCGGCCGGCCGCCCTCCGCCTTGGCGATCAGCTTCGACACGGCGCCCGAGGTGACCTTTCCGATCCTCCCCAGTGCGTAGATCGCGGCAGCCGAGTGGAGCGGATCGTCGATCATCGACTCCAGGCCGGGCAGGGCCGCGGTGGCCGCCTCGCCGATTGCCGCCAGCGCCAAGGCCGCCTCCCGCCGCATGGCGGGATCTTCGCTGTCGAGCAATTTCACCAGGGCGGGAACGGCCTCCGGGATTTGTGGCCCAAGTTCGCTGACTACCAGCGATGCCCAGTAGGCCGTCTCCTTGTTTTCGAGGGCGCTGAGCAACAGTTCCTTGGCTGCGATCCCCTGGTCGGCCACCGCGCCGAGGACGCGGGCGCGGACGGCCGGGTCGGGGTCCTTGAGCAGGCGGGCCAGGACCGGCAGCATGACTTTCGGTCCCGGGCGAATACTGGCCAGCGCCTCGATCGCCTCGCGGCGGACCATCGGATCGGCGTCCCCGCCCGCCAGTCCGGCGAGTTCCTCGGCCGCCGGCCTGGCGGAAGCCCCGATCGCCCCGAGGGTCTCGGCCGCATGGGCGCGAACATCGGCCGAAGCGGCCTTGAGCAGCCCGATCAGCGCGGGCACGGCGGCGGCCGCATCGGCCCCCTTGGCCTCAAGCGCCACGAGGGCCTCGATCTGAGAGGCGGTGTCGGCGGCCTGCAAGGACGCAATCAGATCAGCGACCGGCCGCTCGGCGGCGGGGCCCTGAGCGGCACAACACACTATCCCCATCATTAGAGCGATCAAGGTAGGCCGTTTCATGTTCTACTCCCATTCTGATTGGTGGCTTGGCAAGGCGCCCTGGACGCTTCCCGCCTCGAGCGCCCCCCGGGCGTCATCAAGGCCGGCGCTCCGCCGCGAAGAAGCGGACCCACGCTCGCGGTGAGCATTCCCCCACTTCCAACGCCGCGAATTGACATCCCGAGAATTGCCAACATTATAGCCCCTGGATCAGGCAGGGGAACCGCCACCTGGCCAGGAAATCAGCGGGAAGAAACCGCCCCTTGCCGGAAGTCGGAGCGAAACGGATACCCCACCTGTCGGTGGGGCATCTCGACGGGCCGTCGAAAATTCGTAGAATCGTGGCAAGCGACGCTGCTCTGCCGAAACCAGAGAGCGCGCGGCGGGAGTTTATACTTTGGAGTGAACCGGCGGGATGCCCCGGACAGTCAGGAGTTGACCTGTGATGAGAAAGATGGCAGTCGGAGGATTGTTGATTGTTGGCGTAGGAGCGTCGCTCGCCTTGGGCCAGTTCTACGGCGGCGCCTACTTCGACAGCAGAGCGTCAACCGTTGGTGAGAGCTACGCTCGGGGAATGGCGGATGTGGTCCGTTCACAAGGCGCCGCCAACCTGATGAATTCCCGGGCGGCGGTCAACATGACCGAAGCGGCGCGCCTCGACATGGAGAATCGGGAGCAGTGGACGGACACCTACTTCCAGATGCGCCAGAAAAACAAGGAGTACCGTGCGGCGGAGAAGCGCCCACGCTCGACCCGTGAGGATTGGGTCCGCTACGCCGCGGCGGGCAAGCCCCAGCCGCTCAGCCCCAGCCAGTTGGATTCCGTCACCGGCAAGATCAAGTGGCCACGGGTGCTGATGCGCCCCGAGTTCGAGGCGAGCCGCGCGGAACTCGATGCGCTGTTTGCGAAGCGCGCCGCTTACGGTGAAGGCACCTGGGACGAATACTCGCTGATCGCGGAGACGATCCGGGCGGCCGAGCAAGAACTGAAGGACATGATTTCCCAGGTGCCGCCGCAGGAATACATGGTGGCCAAGCGGTTTCTCGAGAGCCTGGCCTTCGAGAACCGCATGCCGGCGAGTTGAACGACCGCGGCGCCGCCTAGCGCTTTGAGAACTGGGTGCCGCGCCGCGCCCCGCGAAGACCGTACTTCTTACGCTCTTTCATGCGGGCGTCGCGGGTCAGCAGCCCCTCGGAGCGCAGGCACGGCTCCAGCTCGGGATCCATGACCTTCAGCGCCCGGGCGATTCCCAGCTTGCAGGCGTCCGCCTGGCCGGTCAAGCCGCCACCGTGGATGCGGATCACCACGTCGACCTGTCCGAGGACTCCCGTCGCCTTCAGCGGGGCGAGCGCCGCCTCGCGCTGCTGCTCGTTGCGGAAAAACTCGTCGAGCGGGCGCTCGTTGATCAGAATCTGTCCACCCCCGTGGCGAACCCTGACCCGGGCAACAGAACTCTTGCGACGCCCCGTTCCAAGGAAATCGTCCGTTCCCCTACGTTCGATCGTTGCTTCTGACATCGGTCTTGATCCCGTCTGGTTAGGGCCTATTTCGTGTCGCCGCCGAGCTCAATCGCCTCGGGCCTCTGCGCCTGATGCGGATGTTCCGGTCCGCAATACAGCTTGAGCTTTTCGAGCATGCAGCGGGCGAGCTTGTTCTTGGGCAGCATCCGGCGGACCGCATCGTGAAGGATCGCCTCGGGCTTCTTCTCAAATCGCTCCCGCGCCGTCTCGCTCCGCAGGCCCGTGTAGCCCGTATACCACGTATACCGCTTCGCGTCCCATTTGTTGCCGGTGAAGACCACCTTGTCGACGTTCAGGACGATTACGTAATCCCCCGTGTCGACATGGGGGGTGTACGTGGGGCGGTGCTTGCCCATGAGAATTACCGCAATCTCGGTTGCCAACCGCCCGACCGCCTTGCCGGCGGCATCCACGACCCACCACTTGGGCTCGACCTCGGCCGGCTTGGCCATATATGTCTTCTGCATTGCCATCTCTCGCCTGCGCCCGCCCGGGGCGCGCTCCAATCGGGGCTAACGATTTTCTTTCGCGTGCTGCCACGGAAAACGCCCCGCTTTCACGGCAAACACGCCTCTCAGGTCGTCCGGGGCGAAGGCTCGCGCGAAGCCGAGACACTTCTCGGCGACCGAGCACTCCCCTGGCCTTGCTGTTCGTGAAGATGCAAAACGCATAATTTACCTTCTTATCGGCTTGCGGACAAGGTGGCGCAAGCGGCGCGCCCAAGAAAGCCCCCGAATTCACGGCGTGCCACCCAGATGGGCTATTTTCGCTGATTCCGCCGGATGGATAATGGATGGTTCGCCATCGCGGGATCGCCCTGGCAAGAAGGCACGCCGCGCTGCGGAGGCCGGCCCGCGGGGGACCGTCCCCGATTTCGCCGCGCGGGCTTCGGGAGTCATCCAGGGGCGTGCGCCGGCCGCCAGGGGCGGCACGCTGCCGCGAGACGCTGGATGCTCGGATATCCCCAGGTTCTGGATCGTTGTGGGAAAATAGCATGATCGTTGGAGTCGCCAAAGAGGTTTTTCCCGGAGAACGCCGCGTTGCCCTGGTGCCGGCGATCCTTCCCAGCTTGACCAAGGCCGGCCTGGAGGTCGTGATCGAGGGCGGCGCGGGGGTGGAAGCCGGCTACTGGGACCAGGCTTACCAGGAAAAAGGAGCCCGGATCGCCGCCAGCCGCGACGAAGTGCTGGCCGCGGACATCCTCCTGCTGGTACGCATGGCCGGGGCCGCGGGCGAGCACGCGGGGTGGAATGGCGCCCGCCCGAAGCCCGGCGCGGTTGCGATCGGCACGGCCGACCCGCTCGGCAGTCCCGCGGCGGCGCTTGAGGCCGCGCAGTGCGGCGCGACGCTGTTTTCCCTCGAATTGCTCCCGCGGATCACCCGCGCGCAGAGCATGGACGTCCTTTCGTCGATGGCGACGATTGCCGGCTACCGCGCGGTTCTCCTGGCGGCCACCGCGCTTCCCAAGATGTTTCCAATGATGATGACCGCCGCCGGGACGATCCGGTCCGCCAGGGTGTTCGTGGTCGGCGCGGGCGTCGCCGGATTGCAGGCGATCGCCTCGGCGCGCCGGCTCGGCGCGATCGTCTCGGCCTACGACGTCCGCCCCGCCGTCAAGGAGCAGGTGCACAGTCTGGGCGGAAAATTCCTGGAAATCCAGATCGATGTCTCTCAGGCCGAGGGCCAGGGGGGATACGCCCGGCAACTCGACGAGGCCACGATCAAGAAACAGCAGGAACTGATGTTCGGCGCCGTCGCCGAGAGCGACGTGGTGATCACCACCGCCGCCGTGCCGGGCAAGAAGGCCCCGCTCCTGGTCACCGCGGAGATGGTCCGCAAGATGAGCCCCGGCTCGGTCGTTGTCGACCTGGCGGCCGAGCGCGGCGGCAACTGCGAGTTGACCCGGCCGGGAGAAACGGTCGTCGACCATGGCGTGACGATCCTCGGACCAACCAATCTGCCCGCCGAAATCCCCTACCACGCCAGCCAGATGTACGCCAAGAACATCGCCACGTTCCTCCTGAACATGGTCGACCAGGGGCAGTTGAAGCTCGACATGGACGACGAGATCATCCGCGAAACGCTCGTCGCCCGCGACGGCAAGATCGTCCATCCCCGCGTCCTCGAGGCGCTCGAAATGCGGCAGCGGGCAGGGGCGTAGCAGCGGCCCGCCGGGGCAGCCATGTCTCCCATACCGGCGGATTGCCCGGAGCATCGCCCGGCCGTTCTCCGGCTCGACGCCGCGGTGAATCGTGTTGTCTGGGCGACCGATCCGACGACTCCCCACTTCCGCGCTTCTTCGCGCCTGGCCGGCCCGAATTGTGTGGGCCTGGCAAGCCGCAAATAACGGATCGGAAGATTCGAAAAAGCTGGCATAAGGCCCGGCCGCGCGGTAGGTTCAAGCGGGTTCCTGCCTTCCTGAGTCGGGAGACTTCCATGATCCGATCAACGAGAACCGTTCTCCTCCGGCACGCTGCCGCGCTCGTTGCGCTCGCCTTCGTCGCGAACGCGGCCGGCGCCGAAGTCGAGTGCAAGGCCAAAGACACGCTCACCGCCGTGGAGATGGAGCCCGGCGACCAGGTCCGCTTCCAACTCCGCGATGGCCGGCCGGTTACGCTTCTGTTGGAGGATACCGGCGCGGCGATCGTCGAGAAGGTCGTCCCCGGCGGGATCGTCTATCGTTTCTCGGCCAGCGTGCGGATCGACGGCCAGCCGATGACGCTCGAGCGATTTGTCTGCTCGCAGGAGTGTTTCTACGAGCCCTACGTCGTCAACGGCCTGCGGATCTGGCTGGACATCGTCAAGGATGTCTTTGACCTGATCCCGGTTCGCTACCCGCGCCAGGGCAACCTCCGGTGCCGGCCGCGCAAATCGGCCCGCCTGGCACTCCAGGACGCCTCCCTGCGGATTTGCCCGGAGGAAGTCAACCTCTGGATCGAACACGAGCCGAGCACGCTCGACGTGGGCCGGTGCTACAACGGCGACGACTGCTACCTGGGGCCCTACCTGGGCGAGGCCTGCCACGTCGGGATGGACATCAACCAGCCGAAAGGGAGCGTCCTGTTCACCCCGATCGCGCTGGATACCCAGGCCTATTTCAACAGCCTGGCGATGGGACACAACAATAACCGCTGGCGGGGGATTCGCCGCTGGGACAACGGCGACGTGTGGGCCCTGCAAAGCCACCACCTGATCAAGCTGCTCATCGACGAGAAAACGCCCTTGGCCTCCGGCACAAAATACGCAACAACCGCCGGCGTCCACGTGGGCAGCCATCAGCACACCCATTTTGAATTCAAAATCGGCCGGCCGCGCGCCGGCTCGGCTGGCGATCCGGCGTCGATCGCCACGCCGATCGATTTCGACGACGATTCCGCGCTCGCTCAACAGCAGCCCGAGGTTTTGCATCTCGATCCGTGGATTGTCTTCTGGCAGGCTTTCGAGGACCGGAAGACGCGGCGCGGCGCGCTGCGGGCGGCAATCAGGCCGTTCGGGCCAACGCGGGCGGGCCAGCCGGCGGCGTTCTCGGCCGAGGGTTCCCGCCCGGGGCCGGACGGCAGGCGATTGCAGTATTTTTGGACGTTTAGCGACGGAGGGTCAGCGCTCGGCGCTTCGGTGACCCACGTATTCCCGCGACCGGGCGTCTATTCCGTCTGGCTGACGGTTGACGACGGGGCGGGGCTCGACGCGGCACGCGGCTGGATCACGGTCCGTGGCGATCCGCTCAGCGGCGCGGCGCTGAGGCTCACGGCCGCGGACGAGCCGTCGTTTCGACCCTGGCCGGTTCGTGCCGCCGCCGTCTACGGCCCGCCGGTCAAGACCATCCCGCGCACGCTGCGGTTCCTCGCCCGGCCGTCGCGACCGGCGCCGCAAGGCAGGATCGTCCAGTTGGAGGGCCTTGGGGCTGCCCCGGGCGAGCAGTTGCGCGTTGAGATCGAAGAAGGGGCGGCTTCGTGGCTTCGCGTACAGCACAAACGGGAGGATCGCCGAGCGTGGCTGGATGTCCGCGCCGATTCCGGCAGACTGGCCAGCGGTGCATACCAGGCGCTTGTTCGCGTCTCCAACGAGACAAGTGGGACCAGCCCGGACTGGTTTCGCGTGGAACTGGTCGTCGCGGGCGACCAGCCGGCCGAGAGCGTGACGGTCGACGATCGCGATGCGGGATTCTACGCGACGCCCGATTTCTGGGTCGGGCACCGCTTCTGCCGCTGCCCGGAGAAGAAGCGCGGATACGGCGGATTCTATCTGACCAACGGCGGCCGAGCCGCTGCCGGTGAGTTCGTCCGCTTCACGCCCGACCTGCGCGCCGGGGCCTACGAGGTGGCGTTGAGCGATCAGACACCGTTTTCCGCGGGCGGCGAGTTTGATGTCCGCGTGCGGCATGCAGAGGGCGAGAAGGTGGTCCGCATGCGCCCCGCGGAGAGCCGGTCGATCGGCAGTTTCACGTTTGAGGAGGGGATGGACGGATTCGTGGAAATCCTCGCCGAGGGCTCGAAAGGGCTCGTGATCGCCGATGCCGTCACGTTTCGGCCGTCGCGGTGAAGCAGATGCGCCGCACGCCCGGCGCGCCGCCAATCGCCGTGGGATCAAATCAGAGCCCCGCGCGCCGCGAACGCGGGAGTCTCCGCCTCCCGCCTGTTCAGTCTAAGATTTCGGAGAACACCGAGGAAAACCGATGAAAAACGCATTCGTTTCCCTTGCGCTATTGTGTGGCCTTCTCTTCTTGGGGACGGCGCTGGCCGAAGAATCCCGAGTCGCAATCGATGGCGATTTTGCGGGCGGGAACATCAAGGTCGACTCGATCGAAGGGGATGTTGTCAACCTTCGCCCCGACCTGCGGGATACGCGGGGCGACTGGTTCTACTTCGCCTTCCGCGTCAGGCACGCCCAGGGGCGCACGCTCCAGTTCGTCTTCGATCACGACAACCGGGTGGGCGCTCGGGGGCCGGCCGTCAGCCTCGATGGGGGGAAGAGCTGGAAGTTTCTCTCCGACAAGCCGGGGTTCAATTCCCGCCAGTTCCGCTACGAGTTTGGGCCGGACGACAAGGACGTCCGATTTGCCACCAGCTTTGTCTATACCCAGGCCGACTGGGACCGGTTTCTGTCGAAACGGCCTCGTCTGAAAACGTCCGTGCTCTGCAAGTCCCGCAAAGGCCGCGACGTGGAGCTGCTCCGGCTGGGCAATGCCGAGGCCAGGTTCGGCTGCGTTCTGACCGCTCGTCACCACTGCTGCGAAATGATGGCCAACTTTGTCATCGAGGGCATTTTGGAGGAGGTCCTCTCTGGCAGCGGCGACGGCGCGTGGCTTGCCGAGAACGTGAGCCTTTTCGTCGTTCCGTTCGTTGACAAGGATGGAGTGGAGGAAGGAGACCAGGGGAAGAATCGGCGGCCGCATGATCACAATCGCGATTACCATCAGGCGATTTATCCCGAAATCCGGGCGATCAAGCAACAGGTTCCCGAGGCGATGCAGGCCAAGGATTACATCTTCCTTGATCTTCATTGTCCCTGGCTCCGCGGGGGCAGGTACAACGAGGCGCTGTATAGCCCGGGGCCGGAATCGCCGAAGATGATCGCGGCTCTGAAGCGTTTCAGCGACCTGTTGGAAGCCCGCCAGAAGGGCGCGATCATTCCGTACAAGGAGAGCAACAACCTGCCCTTTGGCCAAGGCTGGAACACGACGTCGAACTACAATCCAGCGCCCGGTGCCCAACCGCAGATGGCCTCCAAGACCTGGGCGGCCACGCAGGAGAACTGTCTCTGGGCGGGGACATTTGAGGTCCCATACGCCAACGCCGAAGGCGCTGTTGTTGACGACGTGAGCTGCCGCGAGCTGGGACGCAACATGGCGAAGTGCTTTCGCCAATTCTTGCGGCAACCTGGAAGGCCCCAGCCGGGCATGCCCGAAGAGGCGGACTTCTCTGCCGTGCAGGATCCGCCAGCCCGCAAGTGAAATCGCCGCGCTGCGCGGCGCGGGCCGTCTCCCGGTCCGTTGCATTCTTCAGCAGATTGGGCGACAATCAGGACTGGGTCGGTTGGGGAGCGGCCGGCCCCCGATGCCTCACCCGTTAAGGGGGGGCAATCGGGAATTCCCGGACAAAGACAGAGGCCAGGCTCCGAGCGCAGCGGACTGCCCATCAAGTCACCGTTTGGTTCGGGCCGTTCATGAGGGCTACCCGGAACGTGTCAGACGTATCTCTCCAGCCCATCCTGGTTCTGCTGAGCCAATCCGCCGGCGGAAACCCTTCCCAATACATGGTGGAGAAGAGCTTCGAACGCCATCAATTGGACTGGCGCTACCTCACGGTTGAAGTGGCCGCCGAGGCGATCGGTGACGCCGTCCGCGGCATCCGGGCGATGGGCTTCCTCGGCGGCAACTGCGCCCGGCCCCACAACCGGCTCGCCGGCCGGTTTCTCGATCGCCTCGGGCCCGTCGCGGAACGCTCCGGTTCGGTCAACGTGATTCTGCGTGACGAGGGGCGGCTGGTGGGCGAGAACACCGAAGGCAAGGGCATGCTCAAGTCGATCGAAGCCTGCCGCGGCGCCCCTCCGCAACGCGTCCTGCTGTTTGGCGCCGGCGACCTGGCCCGGGCGGCGGCCTGTGAACTGGCCGACGCCGGGGTCGAGCTGATCGTTGTCGTCAATCGCGATGCCACACGCGCCCAAGCCCTCTGCGAGATGCTCGGCGAAAGGCCCGGACTTTCCGCGCGTGTCTCCCCCTGGGAGGAATCGATCCAATTGCCCGAAGGATTCGACGTTCTGATCAACGCCACCCCGGTCGGCAGCCAACCCGACAACGGCCGTCTCCCCTTCGACTGGGAGTCGCTGGCGACTGGGGCGACCGCGGTCGACGCCAACCTTCAGGACACCCGTCCTCGGCTTCTGGTCGAGGCGTCCGAGCGCGGGCTTTCCCTGGTCAACGGGTTGGACATTTTCCTCGAACAGGCCGTGCTCAACTTCCGCCTCTGGACCGGCCTGGAGCCCGAGCGGACCGTGATGCGCGAGTCGGTCGAGGAATTCCTGGAACTCTAGAGCCGGCGGGCTCCGCGTCACGCGCCGTCGATCCGCTCGATTCGCGAGATCGCCCCCCCGTTTGCCAAGCGCGTGCGGATCCTCTCGCCCGGCGCCAGGGAGGATGCGTCGCGGACCACCTCGCCGCTCGGCAACCGCTCCGTGATGCTGTAGCCGCGGCCGAGGACGGCCAGCGGGCTGAGCGAGTCGAGCTGCGCGGCGGTCGCATCGAGCCGTCCCCGAGCGGTCCGCAGCAAGTTGGCCATCGCCCTGGTCTGCCGCGCTTCCAGTTCATCGACCCGCCGGGCCCGCTCGAAGACCATCTCCAAGGGGCGGCGAAAGACGCGCCGCCGCGCAAGATTCTCCAGCCGCGCTGCGGCGGCCGCCAGACGCGAACGGAGCGTCGCCGCAAGCCGCCTCTGGACTTGGCGCAAGCGGATCGCCAACTCCTCCGCCGCCGGAGCGACCCGCTCGGCGGCCTCGCTCGGCGTCAACGCGCGGACGTCGGCCACCAGGTCGGAAAGCGTCACGTCGATCTCGTGTCCCACGGCCGAAACCACCGGCACCCGCGAGGCGTGAATCGCCCGAACCACGACCTCCTCGTTGAACGCCCAAAGGTCCTCCAGGCTCCCGCCTCCGCGGGTCACCACCAGGCAGTCGGGCGGCTCCGCCAACCGGTTGACCTCGCCGATCGCGGCCGCGATCTCCGCTGCCGCCCCCTCCCCCTGCACGCGGACCGGAACGATCCACACGTCGGCCCCCCGCCAGCGGCGGCGGAGCACCTCCAGGAAGTCGCGGATTGCCGCCCCGGTCGGGCTCGTCACCACGGCGATCCGCCGGCAGTACGCCGGCAGCGGTTTCTTGAGCCGCGGATCGAAAAGCCCTTCCGTGGCCAACTTGTCGCGCAATTGCCGGAAGGCCAGCTCCAGGGCCCCGATCCCCTTGGGATGAATCTCGCGAATCACCAATTGATAACGGCCGCGGGGCGGATACACATCCAGATGCCCCAGGCAGACGACCTCCAGCCCATCGTGCGGGGCAAACGGCAGCCGCGCGGCCACGCTCCTCCAGATCACGCCGGCCAGTTGGGCCTCCTCGTCCTTGAGCGTCAGGTAGCAATGCCCCGAGCTGGGCCGGGAGAAGTTCGAGATCTCCCCCTCGACCCAGACATTGGGGAAGCTCCCCTCGAGAAGCCCCTTGATCTGGGCGGTCAGCTCTCCGACGGTCAGCGTTCGCGGTTCTTCTTCGCCATCCTGCCCCGAGAAGAGTTCAAGTTGGACCATCGCCCTGCTCCATCACTGTCCGCCGTTCAAGAAACCCGCAGCGGTGCGGGCAACGGCAGTCTCCCGCCGCCCGCACGGTCGGGCCAGTATTTTCGCCACTCCGATTCTACCCCCTTGTGCCGCTCACGCTGCCGCATCGGCGTCCAGCGCGGTTCGAGCCCGCCCCGGGCAGACCGCCGCCGCGCGGTACCACCGCATCGAATAGGGCTGGACAGGCCCCGGCCATGCGGCATATTGCCCCAGCTTGTGATTGCCGCGGCGGGCCCATTCCTCGGCCTCGCGCGTCAAGTGGTTCAGCAGATGCTCGATCCGCCCGCGAAAATGCTCCACCCCGGCCCGGCCCAGGCCGGCCGGCACCTGGATTTCCGGGCTGAGGATCGCCCGAGCCCGGCTTCCGGGACGCGGAATCGCAAACCGATCCCAGCTCTTCACGCGCCACGGCCGGTCGAATCCCATGCCCAGGGCGACCAGCGGCATTTGCAGCTTCGAAGCCAGGTAGACCGCCCCTTGAGCCAACCTGCGGCGCGGGCCGCGGGGGCCGTCCGGGGTGATCGCCAGATGCGTCAATTCGCCCTGGTCGAGCAACTGCCGCAGGGCGGATGCTCCGCCCCGCCGGGTCGAGCCGCGAACCACGCCGAACCCCCCCAGCCGCGCCGCCTCGTTGAGAATCCCGGCGTCACGATGCCGGCTCAGCAGCATCGCCAGTCGGCAGTGCCCGCGCATCTGAAACGGCAGCAGGATATATTCGTGCCAGAAGACGTAGATGCGACGCGTGCCGGCGGCGGGAAAGGCTGGGTCGGCCGCCGGATCGTAGTATGCCACCTGGGTGTCGAGCGTGTCCAACCAGGTCCGCACCGCCAGCCGGGCGAGCAGTCCTCCGTAGGCATAAATTAGCGGATGGTCGAGTTTCATGATGGCGGCCTCCCTGTCGCCGTAGTCAGAATGCATCCCGCGATCACGCTGCAAACCTCCTTCGGCCGGCGCGACGCCCCCGCGCCGCCGGCCCTGAAGTCAGGCTACGTGCCGTCGGGCCAATCGCCCGAAAACACCTCGACCGCCGGCCCGGTCATGTAAACATGATTGTCCCCGGCCCATTGCAGGCGGAGGTCCCCGCCGGGCAGGTGGGCGACGATCTCCCGCTCCGTTCGTCCCGAGAGGACTCCCGCCACGCAGACGGCGCTGGCGCCGGTCCCGCAGGCAAGGGTCTCGCCCGCCCCCCGTTCCCAAACCCGCATGCGGACCTCGCCGGGCGACAAGACGCGGACGAATTCGGCGTTCACGCGGTTGGGGAAATGCCGGTCGCGCTCGATCACCGGCCCGATGCCGAACACCAACTCGTCCGTCAATTCATCGACGAAGGTGACGCAGTGGGGGTTGCCCATCGAAACGCAGGTGACCCGGAACGTCCGCCCGGCAATCTCCAAGGGGGCATCCACGACGCGCTCTCCCGGCCAGGTTGTGGGAATCCTCTCCGGCTCCAGGATCGGCTCTCCCATGTCGACCCGCACCCGCTCGATCTTGCCGTTCTCTTCATCCAATTCCAGCGAGAGAACGCCCCTTCCGGTCTCGATCTTCAACTCCTTCTTGCGGGCGATCCCCTGCTCGTACACATACTTGGCCACGCAGCGAATCGCGTTGCCGCACATCTCGGCTTCCGACCCGTCGGCGTTGAACATCCTCATCCGGGCGTCGGCCGACTCCGCCGGGCAGATCAGCACCAGTCCATCGCCGCCGATCCCGAAATGGCGGTCTGAAACGCGCCGCGCCAACGCCCCCGGGTCGTCCGGCATTCTCTCGTGGAAACAGTCGACATAGACATAGTCGTTGCCTGCCCCGTGCATCTTGGTGAATCGCATCGTCGATTGGTCCAGGTCTGGTTTTCAGTTTTCAGTTGTCCGTCTTCCGCTTTCAAATTCTCTCAGCCGGTCAGATCGAGCTGGCTGCCGCTCTGGCCGGTCGGGTCCTTGCCGCTCGGGCTGTCCGCGGGCGGTCTCTGGTCCGCGGCGGTTTGCGGCCCTGGGCCGGACGTGTTCTCCCATAGACGGCGGCCGTCGGCATCGCGCTGGCCGGTATGGTGGTCTTCGCCGTCGGCCTGGCCGATCCCGGCGGCCATCTCCGCCTTCTGGTCGTTCTGCGTCTTCCGCCGCTGGGCGGAAGCCCCCTGCTGGACCTGATCCGGTTCCGACCCTTTCGTTTGCGCAATGGGCGTACCGGCTGCACTGGCGGCCAGCCCGCCGAGCGGACCGATGCTCATGCGGCACCTCCTCGTGTTGGGACCGCCGCGCTTCCGGCGGTCGGATGCCCCGCGGTTTGGTGTTTCGTCACGTGAAGCCCCAGCGCGCCCCTCCGGCCGCTCGATCGGCGTCTTTCGTCGTGTCCGCGCACTTGGAGGGAAGCCGCCTTCAATGTCTGCCCGGCGCGGTTCGCCGGTCCGCTTCCCAGGCGCGGAAATCCGGGAACGCTCCCGGCGTTTGCACGGGGATCTGTAGGTCCTTTTGGAGTTGTTCGATCATCCGGTTCATCGCCGGCAAGGGCTGGCGGACGATCTTCGGATTGGAGGCCGGCCCTTCCACGTGGATCACTACGATCTGGTCGCCGGCGTTTCCGAGCAGCTCCCGCAAGATGGGCAAGTTGCGGTCGCCGCGTCCGAGCCGCGTCCCGAACGTCAGGTTCAGGTTGCGGTTGAAGTCCATCTCCCCGGCGCCCTCCAGGCTGATCGCGTCGCCCTTGAAGTTGATCCGCGCCAGGTAGATGTGATCGCCTTCGATCACGAAATCGATGTCGCTCTCGCTGAACGCGCTTTTGTCCGGCTCGCGGATGCTGAGAATCTTCAGCAGCGAGATCATCAGCGGGAACTGGTAGATGTCCGCGTCGCGGAGGCGGATGTTGCCCCGCCCGGCGAGCGAGTTGAGGCTCCGCCCCTGGCCCCAGACCTCGACATTGGCGAAGACTTTTCCCCGCAAGGCCTGGCGGCCGGAAAGCAATTCCTGGGCCGTTCTTGCCAGGTCGGCTTCGGCAAGCCGCCCCATCAAGCGGTAACTCGGCACATCGCCCAGGCTCACCGAGCCATCGGCAAAGACCCGGCCACCGAAGATCAGGCCGCTCAGCGACCGCTGGCGATCCCCCTCTTGCGGGCTGACCGAAGCACCGAGCAATACCCGCTCGCCGTCGATCCAGATCGGTCCGGTGACCTGGGTGACCTGGATCTTGTTGCAGACCATCGAGTCTACGTCGAGCTCGCCGCGGCAAGCGAATCGCGCGCCGTCGGATGTTCCCACGAAATGCACGGCGCCGCTCATCTCCTCGAGCGTCGCGCCGCAGTCGATCCTCGCCCGGTGGAAGACCACGTTCGTGTCCCATTTGGCGACCAGCCGGTCGGGCGCCGCCGCGCTCCGCGCTACCTCCACGCGGCCCCGCAGATTGACCGGTCCTTTCGCATTCAGGCGGCCGGCCGCGGACCGGATCCGCGAGGGGAGAATCCGGATCAGTTCGTTGTCCAGCGGCAATTGCTCGACGGCCAGGTCCTCGAAGAAGAGTTGCCAGCTCTCATCCGGCAGAAACGCGCAGTGGACCCGCGCCGTCAGCCGCGCCTCTCCGTGCTGGCCGCTGAACCGGTCGATCGCCACCCGCCCATTGTCGTAGACCAGGATTCCCCGCAGCTTCTCCAGGCGATAGGGCAACTGCACCGATTCGATGGACGTCGTGTCCGGATCGGGGATCGCGCGGAAGCTGACCGACAGCTCCCTCGGCTCGGCGGAGTAGCGGACCGTGAGGTCTTCGATGTCGGCCGTGCCGCGGACCCGCAGCCCGCTCCACAGCCGCTGCATGTTCGGATGGCCGAGCGCGTCGCGCAACTCCTCATTCAGGGCGACATTCTCCCCCCGGAAACGGAGCAGAAGCTGTTTGCCCTGTTCCGCCTGGCCAAAGCTGCCGCCGCAAAACACGACGCCCGTTCCGTTGGTCGCTCGGAAGTCGCGGAACGTCCACTCGCCGTCGACCATTTCGATCTGCCCGCCGTGCACCTGGAGAGGGTACGGGAAGCGGTCGTAGCGAATCGACCCGCCCAGCACGTTGGCGACCAGGTGCTTCCGCGGTGGGCTGCCCGGCGTCTCGTTCCAGATCCGCAGGTAGAGGTTGACCTTGCCCTGCGGGCGGAGCGACTCGACGACCTCGCGGGGGCCGGGCTGCATCGCCTCGAACAGTTCATCGCTCAGGTCCAGCTCGTCTGCCCTGACGATCACCTCGCCCGACGGGACCCCGCCGAACTGGGCGACCGAACCGGAGATCTGCACCAACTGGTTGCCGCTGAAGGCCTCGATCCCGATCGCCAGCACGCCGCTCTGCAGCCTCAGATTGCCCCGCGCTCGGTACAGGCGGTAGGGGAACTTGTAGTAGCTGAAGGAGACGTCGACGCACTCGACCGTCATGCTCTGCGGGCGCCATTTCTGCCCGTCGAATTCCGCCACGCAGGCCGCAACGTTTACCCGCCCGCTGGGCAGGTACTTCGACCAGCGCTCCCTGTAGTCGTCGGGCAGCACGGCGAGCAAATCGCGATTCAACTCCAGAGACTGCACCTGGGCGTCGATCGACTTGCGGCTCGCCGCGTCGAAGCCCCATGTCCGCAGGGAATGGATCGCGAAGGCCGATTGCCCGACGCGGCCGGCGGCGCCCGTCACCGCCAGCCCCTCGTTGTCGACCTGAAATTCGGCCTCCAGTTCGCTGATCGGGCCGGGCAGCCGAACGTCTTCGATCCGGCCCTCGGCGAGCCGGCCCGAAACCTGAAACCGGCACGGAAAGCCCCCCGCTTCGCCGCCGGAGACCTTGTATTGAAATGCCAGTCGCGACTGGAACCTGCCGGGCAGCCGGCGCCCCTTGAGCCAATCGCTCGGCAGCGACCGCAACGACTCCTGCGTCAACTGGCAGCCCTCGACGAGCCCGGAGAGAGACCACCGCCGGGTGTGCGGATTGATCAACCCGTGGACCTCCGCCCTGCCGATGTGGTCCCCTTCGAGCGTGCCATCGATCCGCCGGGTGTGCGCGTCCTCTCCACCCGCCGCCGCGGCATCCGGGTCGCACAGCGTCAGGTTGACGTTTCTCAGTGCCAGGCTCGACGAGGGGTTCTTCGTCGGATCGAAAACCTCGATCGTCGCCCCTTCAATCCGCACCTTCGGCGGGCGCTTATCGAATCGCGGCAGCGGAAGCAAGCGCGAACCGCTCCAACTCCCGTCGTGCCGGCGGGTGATTCGCAAGACGGGCCGGCGGACGATGATCTCTTGGACATCCGGGCCGCCGGACAGCAATTCCTGCAGGTCTCCCCGGGCCAGGATGCGGATTTCCGGCACGTGGATCAGCTCGGCGCGCGGTCCCTTCGCACCCTTCTCGACAATCACCAGGTCGCGGACGTCGATCCCCTCGTCTTCGAGGAACTGGGCCGATCGAATCGACACCTCGAGCTCCGGATAGTGCTCCGAGAGCAACGATTCGATCCGCTGGCGGATCTCCGAGTCGAGCTGGTTATAGAAATAGGGCACGGCAACGACGACGCCGACCACTCCGATCAGCAGCCCCCATTTGAAGAAGCCCCAGCAGAGATTCACCATGCCTCGGACAATGACGACAAACCCTCCTTGGTCAGCCAGCCGGGAAGCAGCCGACCGGCACGCTCACATCCGCCGGCCCGCGGCCGCAAAACGGGGCGAGGTTCAGAATCCGACTGAGGTCCCGATTGCCGCGTCTGCTGATCTTGATCATGGGGCCGGCCTTGCCCAGTTTTGGCCATTGGGAATTGAACCTTGCCGAAAAACGGGCTCCAACGACCCCCAATCGCTCGCCCGCTGCGGCCTGCCGGGATGATTACGCGGCCGGCGGGCTGTGCGTTCGCCGCGCCGCCGTTCCGCGCCCCCGGACCAGCGGGAGCTTCTCGCACACAAACCTGGACACCATATAGTACTTCCGCCCAAACGCAGAGGTCAAGACGAGATGGCGGTAAGCTGGCAAACGGGGTGCACGCGGGGGGGCCGGCGCGGACATCGATCGCGGGAAAATCGGGGAATCTGCGAACCTTCGTGCTAGCCGTCAACTTGCCGTTCCATCCGGCCACCGCGTTTCTGGTCAGGCGGCACCGCCGCCCGACTTGCGAACCTCCGCTATTTGACCCCGAGGGGGCCGCAACAAACCAGCGTGAGGGGAACGCCCTGGGCACGGTATCCAGCACGGACCGACAGCCCTGAAAGGGCGGTACAATAGTGTCGCCCTCCCAAACATACCGTTTGTTCCATCTCCGGTCGCGTCATGTTCCGTGCGCCCGGCTTGTCTCGCCCTTTCAGGGCATGCGTCTGCATCCCTTCCCGAACCCAGCCACGGCGCTGCGCGGCTATCGTCGCTGCGCTCTGCCCTGGGCTGGGCTGTTCAACGCCCTGGCGCGCGGGAAATGGGATGGCAACCGCACACGCCCCCATTCGACATTCCCCAAATCGACATTCGACATTTCCCCTTTTGCGTCACTTGCACGGCGGCTGGCTACAGAGCCAGGCTTGCGCCTCGCGGACCCGGACGATCTGCTCCGGAGTGACGGAGAGGAAGCGGCAGTTTCCGTTTGCGGCCGGCGCGAACTCGGAATACCCGTCGGCGGCGATCGTGATCCGCCCCGCTTCGGAGAGCGTGAAGTACCCCCGATCGGGGCGGACGGCGTAGAGGACGCTTGTCAGGTCGTAGGTCGACTGGTCGTTCTCCAGCCCGCGATAGTAGGCATAGGCCTCGCGCAACGGGTGGTGGTCCACGTAGCCGTAGTCGCGCTGCATGCTGACCGCCGGATGCTGGATTGCGTTGCCGATCTCCCAGCCGCTGGCCACGATCGGGGTCGGCCATTGGGCGAACAGTCTTCGGGCGGCTTCCACGTCTTGGACTACGTTGTATTCCTTGCGGCGCTGGGCCTTCATTTCGTCGGAGAACGCGCCCGCCATCGTGGACAACAGGCGGACCTTCTTGGCGACCAGGTCGCGCCCGGCAAGCGGCGACGCGTCATCCGGTTTCGATTCGAGCAGCCGGGCGAGGTTCGTCGAGAAGCCGACCTGGACGATGACCACCGAGCCGTCGTCCGCGGCCGCGAGCGTTGAACGCAAGAGCGCCACGGCCTCCGGCGCCCGGCTCGCGTCCAGCAAGTCGTGCGGGTAGCGGGGGCGGCCGCCGTCTTCCGCCGTGGCCGTCTGGCGGATGTATCTGCCGTCCTCGGGCGTGACCCCTCCTCGCACCGTGCCGATCGGGATTCCGCCGCGCCCGAAAAAGGTGTTTACAAGATCGACGAATCGGGCCGCGTAGGGATTGTCCTTGGTCAGCGTGACGGCCAGCAGGCGGCATTCTCCGCGGCTCTCCAGCGCGTGGATCATGCACAGTGCCATGGCATCGTCGACGTCGTTGCCCATGTCGGTGTCGAAGATCAGCGGGACCGTCTCGGCCGCCGGGGCGGCCTGCCCGATCAGGCCGGTCAGGACCGCCGCGCAGAAGAGCGGGAAGACACAGGTGGACAGAACGCAGTGCAACGCGGAAGATTCAAATCGCATGGCGTGACTCCTGAAGAAAGCAAACCGGGGACTGCAAGAAATCAGCGTCAAGGTTGAGGGTCCGGGGTTCAGGGTTCAGTTTTTGCCTCCGACTCGCTCCCAAGTTCCGGCTTGGCAGCGCTGGCTTGTGGCCGTCGCCAGGCGGCGCCTGGAATGACGAACAACCATCGTTGGTCAGGTGGCTCTGGTTCCCAAGCTGGAACTGGGGAACCAGGAAAGCTGAGCTGGGGAACCAGGAGGTTGAACCTTGAACCTTCTCCCAGACGGGTCGGCTCACGGCTCTTGCCGCCTGACCATCTCGGCAAGGTGGACCTTGAGGCACTCTGCCAGGACCACCGGATCATATCCGCCTTCGAGCACGCTGACCACCCTGCCCGCCGCGTAAGTCGCGGCGACATCGAGGACCATGTTGGTCAATTCGCCGAAATCCTCGGTTTCCAGCGACAGCCCGGCGACTGGATCGGCGCGATGGTTGTCGAACCCGGCGCTGATGAAGATCATCTCGGGTCGGAGCCTGGCGGCAAAGCGGTCCAGTGCGTCGCCGAAGATATCGAGGTAGTCGGCCCGCGGGATGCCGAAGCGGACGGGCAGGTTGAGGGTTGTGCCGGCGCCCCGCCCGCCGCCCGTCTCATCCTCGTATCCGGTTCCCGGGAAGAAGGGGAAGCGGTGGATCGAGAGAAATCCGACGCGGGGGTCTTCCCAAAATGTGTGCTGGGTGCCGTTTCCGTGGTGTACGTCCCAGTCGACGATCAGCACCCGGTCGACCCCGAACTCGTCCACAGCGGTGATCGCGCCCAGGGCGACATTGTTGAACAGGCAGAACCCCATCGCGCGGTTGACCAGGGCGTGGTGTCCCGGCGGGCGGACCAGACAGAGCGCTTGCGTGTCTTCGCCCCGGACAACCCGTTCGGTTGCGTCGCAGACCGAGCCGGCCGCCAGCATGGCCACACCATACGAATCGGGGCTGACCACGGTGTCGGCATCGGCATCGCCGCCGCCCGATTTGGCCAATGCCCAGATCTCGTCGGCATAGGCGAGGGAATGGACGCGGGAGAGCCGCGACCGCGAGAGTTCCGATCCGGTCACTCGGCGGACCCGCTCGGCAAGACCGGCCTCGGCGAATTTCTCGCCCAGCCCGCGGATGCGTGCGCCGCGCTCGGGATGCGCGCCGGTCTCGTGGTTCAGAAAACGCCGGTCTTCGTAGAGCAACGTCATGGGCAGCCAATCTCGATCCACAAGGGAAGGCAAGGTTCAGAACCCATGGCGCAAGGTCCAAGTCGCAGTCGCCCGCTGCGCTCAGCCAAAGATTCGGTCTTGCCGCCCTTGGCCATTGGAAACGGAGCCCTGAACGTTGTACAACTGGAATCTCAGTGACGAAAAAAAGGCCTTACACGCTCGGCGATTGCCACCCGTCCCTTCCCAGACACCAGGATTCTGAAACTCGGCCAATCCGGGCGTTCCCTATCGTCATAACCGACACAATTGCCGCAACACTCCTGGTTGGCTGGCCCGATTCGCGTACCCCCGCCATCAGACCACTTTACGGCCACACCCTGGACCCTGTCAAACATCGCCTACAGGGGGGGCTGGCGCTTAAAAACTTGACATACTGGAAATCGCGCGGCTAGCATGGAAATTGTCCAAGTTGACAATGCCATTCGGCTTTGGAGCCCTTTGCCATGCGTGTCCCCCCACGTAGTCATGTTGCGCGCCGCGCGGCAGCCTGCACGGCTTTGTTGCCTGCCATGCTGGCACTAGTAGTGGTCTCGGGCGGCACGCTCGCCGCCGCCCAGGCACCGGCGGCCGCTGCGCCAGACGCCGCTTCGCCGGCGAAGGCGGCCGCGCCGGAACCTGCCGCGCCAGAACCTGCCGCGGCCGTTCCCAAGCCGTCCGCCGCGGAAGAAAAGCCCGCGGACGACGCTGCGGCAAAGCCCCCACTGCCCGACAAGCCGCGCATACTCCCCCCCTTCCGGCAGCTCCCGGTGGTCACCGAAGAGCAGGAGAAGGCATTCCGCGCGCAACGCTCGAACATCCAGAGGAGTCTCCGCAACGGCACGATCCCGCCCGACCAGGAGCAGGCCTTTCGCCAATACTACTATGGCTATGCGCTCGCGCGGTGGACTTATGTCGACCGCCAGCACGAGGTGGCGGGCTACCGGCGCGAGCTGCGGAACGAATTGAGTATGTCGTACAAGGCGGGGAGAGCGAATCAGGCGCACGACCATCTCGCGATGCTTGTGCTGAACTTCATGAAGAACGTGGTGCGGATGGATTTGAACTTCTCGCCGGCCGCCCGCTCCAACGCGATCCTGATGATCGGGGACCTGAACCAGGAAGAAGCCGGCACCGGCGCCCAGGCCCCGCTCCCCTTGGCCGAGGCGATGCCGTTTCTGGTCTCGGTGTTCCAGGACCCGGCCCAGACGGACGAAGTCAAGATTGGCGCGCTGAACGGCATTTGCCGGCATGTCGTGGCCCTGAAGAGCCGCAACAATCTCCAGGCGATCAGCCTTGAGGCGATCTCGACCTTGGTCGCCCTGGCCAAGATGCGGGATCCGGAGCGGGTGCGGAGCGACGAGGGGCACGCGTGGATGCGGACGCTGGCGGTGGAAGCCCTCGCCGAATGGGGTGGCGCCAGCAATCCGGCCGCCCTGGCCGACGTCTTCCGCAACATCGTTGCCGAGACGGAAAGTCCGCTGTTTCTCCGCTACGCGGCCGCCGAGGCTCTCGGAAAGGTGGCCTACCAGGGCAACGTGAGCCTCGACATGAACGCGTACTTGCACACCCTGGGCATGCTCGCGGTGAGCGTATGCGACATCGAGCGTGAGCGGCTGCACGACGAGCAGCTCTCGGCGAGTCAATCCGGCGCGCCCGGCGGCATGGGCTACGGGGCCGGCATGCCGCCAGGGGCGGAGGGGGGCATGGCCTCGTCCGCGTACGGCATGGACGCTGAATTCGGCATGGGGATGGGCTACGGCATGGCCGCGCCGGCAAGCACCGAGGAGACGCGGCGGATTGATCGATTGCGCCGCCGATTCAAAGAAGGGCTCAGCGCCGTGCTGATCGGACTTGGCAAGAAGTCGAAGACGCCCTCGCGAAATGAAGCGCCTTACGGACTGGAGGCAATCGCCGGGCAGCAGGCACAGAAGGACCTGATCGCCAGACTCTCCACACCGATCCACGACTGTTTCGCCGTGATCGACGAGAAGAAGGACAACAGGCCGATCTCGACCATCGATCTGGCGAAGGCGATCGAAGAGGCACGCGAGAAATTGGCCACCGCCGTGGCGTCGGTCGGCCCCGCGCCGCCCCCGGCGGTCGAGTACGAAATCATCCCCAGGGGCCCCGCAATGATGGGCGCAGGCGGGATGCCGGGCGGGATGCCGGGCGGGATGCCGTAGCGGCCATGCCCACCGGCTGCCATGCCAGCGGCGGGACGCCGCTGGTTGGCGTTTTCCCGGGCGTCCGCCCTTGGCGCGGGCAGCCGGCCACGCCCGCCCGGCCGCCCTACGGTCGAACGGCCGCCGACCGCCGCCCCCTCACGAAGACCAGAATCCCAAGGTCTTGCTGCACCAGCTGATAGCCCGCGGCCCGAGCCTCGCCGGCCAGGAACTGGATATCCTCGGGCGACTGGCAGAATTGTTCCCGGGTGTCCAAAACAACCCAATCGAACAGCTCGATCGGCGATCGCCCCGGCCCGACTTCCCGCCGGATCGCTTCCCAGCGCGAACGGGCGAATCCGGCCACCTCCAGCCGCTCGACTGTCAACAGGTGGGTCGCCAGTCGGCCCGTCGACAAGATGGCTGTTCCCTCGTCCCGAATCCGCGCCAGGAGGTCATTGACCAGCGAATTCTCGGCGGAACCCCGCTCGAGACGGCCTGCCAGCGGAGCTCCCCGATCGTCGACATAAGTCCCCGCGGCCGCCTCGACCAGCGTGGGCGTGCTCCAGGGCATGGCTCCCAATGGCAAGGAAGCGGTCAACGAGGCCGCCAGCGCGGCGGTTCCCCCAATCAACAGGCCGCGGTCCGTCCAGAACGCCCGGTCCGCGCTGTCGCCGGCCTGCTTGCGAGGGCCCTCCTTGGGGCATCGGCCCGCGTCCGGCTCGATGCCGGCAGCGCCCGCAATCGCCCCAAGCATCAGCAGCGGCACGATCAGCGTGTGATACTGGAAGGCGATGCTCGTCGCGGGAATGAAATCCCACGCCAGCAGCACGCCGAGCGGCAGGGCCGCGCCGAGTGCGAACGGCCAACCGCGAGCCACGTTCGCCAACCCCAAGGGGATCGTCAGCGCCAGCAGGAAGTACACGCAGCGGGGCCGAAACACGTTGCCCCAGAAGACGGCGGGGCGGAGGATCGGCGAGAGCAGGATTTCAGCGACCGAATCGCCCAGGGTCGCGAATCGACCCGTTTGAAAGCCGGCGAAGCCGGCATATTGGAAGACGAGCAGGAACCCCAGGGCCAGCACGCCGGCAACGGCCCACCAAACGAGCGCCGGCATGCACCGCGCAAGCCGGGCCGCCGGCGACGGCCCAGCCCGGCCCGCGGCCCGGCGCCGCTCCTCGGTCCAGGCCGCAACCCCCATCACGAACGCGAACCACCCGAGCGTGGCGAACACGTCCTCCTGGCAACCGCAGGCAACCAGCCCGGCTGCCGCGGCCCAGCGGCGGGAACCTCCCAGGAGCAGTGCAGCGGCCGCGAAGAACATCACCAGCGCCACGCTCGATGGATGCCAGCCGTAGGTGTAGTTCAGATTCAACTGCCCAATCGCCGGCAGCGCTAGGTAGGAGCACGACCAGGTTGCGGCCGTCCACGGCGTCCCGCCCCAGCGGCGAACGATCGCGTAGACCAGCAATCCGGGCGCCGCCAGGCACAGCGCCTGGATCAGGATAAACAGCCGCGCATCGGGCCAAACGCCCCAGAGCGGCGCAAACAGGATCAGGACCGGGTTGAAGTGGTCCCAAAACGGGCCCAGGCTCGGCGTCTCGCTCAACAGGCCGCGGCCGTCCCACGTGCTGGCGACGCGCCAGCCAAATTGGGCGAAATCGGCGAATCCGATCATGTAGTCCGCGTAGGCGCGGCAGCCTTGAATGTACCACCAGGCGCCCAGGCTGGCGGCGCACGCGGCGACAATCGCCCAATGCGGCAGCCGGTTCCACGCCGCTCGCCAGCGCGGCGGCATCTGAACATGCACCGCGATCTGGGCGGCCGCCGCGCCCGTCGCCCCCGCCAGCAACAGCGGCTCCCAGAATGGCCGCGGAATCGCCACGCCGCCAAGCCGCAGCACGTCGAACACGGGCACGAACCAGGCTACAAGCAGCCAGCCGGTCGCCGCAGGAAGTCTCTTGTTCAGCGTTTTGCCGACGCTCTGGCAGCCGAGGCCAAGCAGCACCGCCCCCGAGAAGGCGAGAACCAGGTGCAGGCGCGAAGTCGCCATCACGCCCCACGCCGGAGGGGCGCCCGCGATCGTCTCGTAGAAGAGGATCAAGTGCTGGCGGAGTGCCACGATCTGCACGGCCCAGAACCAGCCCGTCGCGGCAATCGCCGGCCAGAGCCAGGACGAGCGCGGCCCCCGGCCGCTGCCGGGCACCTCTGGATCGCGGCGTCTGGATTGCGGCATGGGACGTGAACGTGCCATCTCTCTTCGCGGCCAACGGGGGCGGCAGCCGGCAGCCCTCCGCCGGCTGATCGATCACTCCTCGTCGCTGCGGAGCCTGGCCAGGACGCTGAAGTCCTCCAGCGTCGAGGTGTCTCCGGCCGACTCGCGGCCCGCCGCGATGTCGCGTAGCAGCCGCCGCATGATCTTGCCGCTCCGCGTCTTCGGCAGGGCCGAGGTGAAACGGATATCGGCCGGAGCGGCGAATTTGCCGATCTCCTTGGCGACGTGGGCCTTGAGTTCCTTCTTCAGCGCATCGCTGGGGTCCGTTCCGCCGGTCAGCGTGACGAAGGCACACACGGCCTCGCCGGTCAGATCGTCGGGCCGCCCGACCGCGGCCGCTTCCGCCACGTCGTCGTGGCTGACCAGGGCCGATTCGATCTCGATCGTGCTCAGTCGGTGGCCGGAGACGTTCAACACGTCGTCGATCCGGCCCATGATCCAGTAGTAGCCGTCTTCGTCGCAGCGGGCGTTGTCGCCGCACAGGTACTTGCCCGGCACGTCCGTCCAGTACTGGGCCTTGTAACGCTCGTCATCGCCCCAGATGCCGCGAAGCATCCCCGGCCAGGGCTGGGTGATCGTCAGCCACCCACCGCTTCCGGGGGGAACCGGCTTGCCGTCTTCGCCGACCACTTCGGGCACGATTCCGGGCAGCGGCGTGCAGCAGCTCCCCGGCTTGGTTGGCGTGGCGCCGGGCAGCGGCGTCATCATGATCCCGCCGGTCTCGGTCTGCCACCAGGTGTCGACGATTGGGCATCGCTCGGCGCCGACCTTCCGATGGTACCACATCCAGGCCTCGGGGTTGATTCCCTCGCCAACGGTGCCGAGAAGCCGCAGGCTGGAGAGGTCGTGCTTGTCGACCCACCCGTCGCCCCACTTGATGAAGGCGCGGATCGCCGTGGGGGCCGTGTAGAAGACGTGGACGCGGTACTTTTCGATGATCTCCCAGAACCGGCCCTCGTCCGGCCAGTTGGGCGCCCCCTCGTAGATCAGGCTCGTCGCGCCGGCCGAGAGCGGCCCGTAGACGATGTAGCTGTGCCCGGTGATCCAGCCGATGTCGGCGGTGCACCAGAAAACGTCGTCCTCGCGATTGTCGAAGACCCATTCGAACGTCTTCTTCGCGTACAGGTTGTAGCCCGCGGTCGTGTGCCGGACACCCTTGGGCTTGCCGGTCGAACCGCTCGTGTAGAGGATGAACAGCGACGCTTCGGCGTCCATCGGCTCGGCCGGGCAGTCGGGCGAAGCCTTGGCCATCAGGTCGTGCCAC
Organism: Pirellulaceae bacterium; assembly: GCA_012744395.1. Classification (GTDB taxonomy): domain Bacteria; phylum Planctomycetota; class Planctomycetia; order Pirellulales; family Thermoguttaceae; genus JAAYCB01. Next base: position 3,448 of record JAAYCB010000265.1, on the reverse strand, counting down.
CAGACATCGCGGCCTTCCTGCATCGAACACTCGGTGCCGGTCCGCTTCAGCACAATGCACTTCTGAACGCTCGGCGACTTCTCCAGGGCTTCATCGACAATCGTCTTCAGCGGCAGCACCTTGCCGCGGCGCCAACCGCCATTGGCCGTAATCTGCACCTTGGCCTGGGCGTCCTGGTTGCGGTCGGCGATCGCTTCCGATGAAAAGCCACCGAAGACGACCGAATGGATCGCGCCGATCCGGGCGCAAGCCAACATCGCGATCGCCAGTTCGGGCACCATCGGCAAGTAGATCGAAACCCGGTCGCCCTTGGTCACCCCCAGGCTTTTCAAGCAGTTGGCGAACTTGCACACCTCGCGGTGCAGCATCCGGTAGGTGAGCACGACGGTGTCACCTGGCTCCCCTTCCCAGATGATCGCCGCCTTGTTCGCCCGATGGGTATTCAGGTGGGCATCGAGGCAGTTGTACGACACATTCGTCAGGCCGCCGGCGAACCACCTGGCAAACGGGATATTCCACTCCAGTGCCTTGTCAAAAGGTTTGAACCAGTGGAGCTCCTCCTTTGCCATGTCGCCCCAGAACTTCCCGGGATCGGCCGCCGCCTCATCCCAGAGCTTCTGGTATTCCTCCATCGACCGGATCCGCGCCCGTTCGGAGAACTCCTGCGGCGGCGGGAAGAGACGTTCTTCTCTCATTACGTTGACAATGTGGCCTGATTTCGCTTCTGCCATTATCGAGCTTCCTCCAGGTCCGAGACACTAATAGTCAACCGGTTTGTGCCGACAGTATCCGTCATATGGACCGTGCATTCTATGGGTAGCCTAATGGGGTGTCAACGGTTAGCCCCCGCGGCTGGTAGCTGTCGCGCAATTCCTACCCGTCTCCGCGTTTGCCGGTCGGGAACGGCCGACACGTCCGGCGACAAGTCTGCTGCGCCATGCGTTTCGCCGTGGAATCGCCCGGCTCGTGCCCGTTGGAACCGCTCCAGGCTGCGGCCAGCAGCTTGCAGTCTACTCCAATTGCAGCGGGCGCTCGCCGACTTGCACGTCGAGTTCCAGGCGCGAATTGTTGCGGGCGACGACGATCGTGGCAATCGAGCCGACTTCCGTATCGGCAACCGCCCGGCTGAGGCCCGCCGCGGCCGTCACCGGCTGCCCGTTCCATTCGACAATCACGTCGTAGCGCCGCACACCGCCCTTGTCAGCGGGCGAACGGGGAATGACCTCCGTGACAAGCGCCCCGGAGCGCTCTTGCAGGTCGAATTGCCCCGCCACGGCCTCGTTGACGTCGAGCATCGCCACGCCGAGCCAGCCGCGGACGACGCGCCCATTCTTTCGCAAACCGTTGCAGACCTGTTTTGCGATCTGGCTGGGGATGGCGAAGCTGATGCCGAGGTTCTGCCGTCCGTAGATCGCCGTGTTGATTCCCACCACTTCGCCCTGCATGTTGACCAGCGGGCCGCCGCTGTTGCCGGGATTGATCGCGGCGTCGGTTTGCAGGAAATCCTGGTGAGCGAGCGGTGAGATTTGCGCTCGCCGCCCGGTGGCGCTGACAATCCCGGCCGTGACCGTGCGATCGAGGCCGAAGGGGTTGCCGACCGCCAGGACCGGGTCGCCGACCTCCAGCGTGCCGCTGTCGCCCCAGGGTGCGGGCAGGAACGGCCCGCCCTCCATCTTGAGCAACGCCAGGTCGGTCAGCGGGTCGCGCCCCACGACCTTGACATCGCGGATCTTCGAGCCGTCGCTCATCTTGACGGTGATTTGAGCCGCCTGGTCGATCACATGGTTGTTGGTCACCACGTAACCGGCCACGTCGACAATCACGCCCGAGCCCATCCCTTCCGTGCGGAGGCCGGGAACACCAAAAAGCAGTTCCCTCTCGTCGGTCGGCGACGGCGCGGAAAGCTGCGCCGTTTCAATGCCAACGACACTTGGAGCGATGCTTTTGGCAACATAGGCAAGGCGGGTTGTTGACTCGGGAAACTCCGCAAGCACCTGGCGAGCCACCTCGGCCTTGGCCCGCTGGTCGCCTCGGCTCACAGCGTACTGGATCCGTTCCACCAGCTTGGGGAGTACGAGCAGTGCCAGGAGCATCGCCATCAGCAGCGTCCAAGTTGACAGCCGGAGCAGCGAGGGCCGGCCCGACTCGCCGTAGCGGGATTCGGAGGCTGGGGCCATCGCGACGATCGGCGGGGGGGCGGAATCCCGGTTGGTCGATCGCTCCTCCGCAAGGGTGCGGGGGAGGCCCTCTTCCCGAGTCTCGGGGCGTTTTCGAAACCTGGCGGCGGAGTGCGATCGGGCGACGACATCGGATCGGCTCGGAAAAGAGGATCGGCAGCCGGGGGGATACCCCGTCATTATACCCTTCGTTGCCGCGGGGGCGACAGATTGCTCCGGCGGGCAACCACTCACCGAGCCTGGCTCATCTCAAGGTCGTCACGATGTGCGATGTGTATTGCCTTTCTGATCCTCTGGCTCCTCCTTGTGTGGGGGCTTTACGACGGCGACATTGCATTGGCCGAGGAGCCCGTCTTCGCCGCCATCTGGATCAGCCTTCTGCTCGGAGCGCCGGGAAGTGCCCGGGTTGCTCGTCTGGTTCACCGCGCCGTTGGTGCTGCTGGAGATCATCCTCATCCTGAAGGTCTTCGGTCAGGAGATTCGCATCCGGTGACGGTGAACGGGACTCTCGCACAAGCTCTCGATTACAAGCTCCACGGCTCGCGGTAAGGCCGCCGCAGCATTCGGTTCGCCTCGTCATCGTCGAGGAAGCGCTCCGCCTGCGGGTCCCATCGCAGCTTGCGCTTGAGCTGCATCGCGATATTCCCCAGATGGCAGACGCTTGCCGTGCGGTGGCCGACTTCCACCGGCTCGATCGGTTCTTCACGCGACCTGACGCAATCAAAGAAATTCCGGTAGTGGTTCGTGCTGACGGGAAGGTGGATTTCGTCCGCACCGATCTCTGAATCGGCGAGCGACTCCGGATGCGCCGTGAGCTTCCCTTCCGCGTACTGAATCCAGCCTTCGCTCCCCTCGAATCGCACGCCGAACCCGGGTTTCTGCGTCCGGCAGACGAGTTCCACTCCATTGGCATACAGCGCGCGGAAGTTGGTTGTCACCGCGGTGTTGTAGAGATGTCCTTCCGGAGGCCAGGCGGAGCCTGAGTCTTCAAACTCCACCGGCCCGGTGCCGTCGGTTCCCAGCGCCCACTGCACGATGTCGTTCGAATGCGCACCGTTGTTCGTCACCTGCCCGCCGGAGTAATCGAGGTTGTAACGGAATCGGTACAGGCAGCGGTCCGCGTGATACGGCGCGCTCGGGGCAGGGCCCAGCCACAGCTCGTAGTCGAAACCCTCCGGGACCGGCATCGGCTGCCAGCCGGGGCCGGGCCCGACCGGGGCGCCGGGGACGATCGAAAGCACCCGCTCGACTTTGCCGATCCGGCCGTTGCG
>JAAYCB010000264.1 GCA_012744395.1 Pirellulaceae bacterium | reverse complement strand
CGTCCCCTCCAACGTCCCCTCCAACGTCCCCTCCAACGTCCCCTGATAATGGCCTTCCTCGTCCCGAACGGCGCAGTAGCGGATCTGGACGAACTCCCCCCTGGAAGTCGATCCAGAACTCGGCGACGTTCTGCCGGCCACGCCGGGCCAGCCCACCAGCCCCGTGGTGAAGATGCGGAGCTGGTCATTGACCTGGATCAAGGCGGCTGCAAGATATCCCTCGTTTCGCGGACCCTCGCTGCAAATCCTCTCTTCGTGCTGCCTGGGCCCCCTTCCTGGCCTCGGCGACGGCCCGACATGCCCAAGGCGGTTTCGCCGTATCGTCTCTGCCGCAAAGCGTGGTTGCGTGTAACCTTGGCAGGCCTCCGGACATCTGGTCCAATGGGGCGGCAGGGAGGATGTTGCGCGGCGCAAGTGGGCTCGCGTGGTGTCTCGCGCGTTTCTCTGGATCAACCGGGCCAAGAAGACGATGGTGACAGGCTTATGACCTCCTTCAGGGACTCGATCAAGCAGGGGACACGTTGGGTCGGCCGCGGGGCGGTCCTGCTGGTTTTTTCCGGCGGCGTGATCGTCTCTCTTCTCTGGCTGGCCGGAAAGTTCTCGCCGAAGGTGCCGACGGACCGCCCGCACGGCCAGCCGCCGCCGCCGATTGCCGGCGAGTTGGCCCCCGCCCGGTTGATCGAGCTGCCGCGTTCGGAATCGGCCGTCGGCACGATCCGTGCCGTCCACGAGACGTCGATCGGCTCGAACGTGCTCGGCCGAGTGGTCGAGGTGGACCTCAAGTCCGGGCAGCAGGTGAAGGCCGGCGACGTGCTTGTGCGGATCGACGACACGGAGCTGCGGGCCCGGCTCCAGCAAGCCAACGCGGCGGTGGAGAAGGCCGAGGCGGCGCGTTCCCAGGCGGCCGTCGACGAGCAGCGGTTCCGCGCCCTGATCGAGTCGCAGGCGGTCAGCCAGCAGGAGTACGACAATCGGGCCACGGCGCTCCGCCTGGCCGACGCCGAACTGAGCCGGGCCCGGGAGACCGCCAAGGAGGCGCAGGCGATGCTCGAGTGGGCGACGATCCGGTCGCCGATCGACGGCACGGTGATCAACAAGAAGGTCGATGTCGGCGACATGGCCACGCCGGGGCAGGTCCTCGTGACGCTCTTCGACCCGACGCGGATGCAGTTGGTCGCCAGCGTTCGCGAGTCGCTGACACGCAGGCTCCGCCTCGGCCAGGACATCGGCGTGCGGATCGACGGGCTCGAGGAGGAGTGCCACGGCACGGTCAGCGAGATTGTTCCGGAAGCCGAGACGGCCAGCCGCACCTTCCAGGTCAAAGTCACCGGTCCTTGCCCGGCGGGCATTTATTCGGGGATGTTCGGGCGGATTGTGATCCCCCTGGAGGAAGAGCAGGTCCTGGTCGTTCCGCGCCGCGCGGTGCGGAAGGTCGGCCAGCTCGAACTGCTGGACGTGGCGGAAGACGGCCGGGCCGCGAAGCGGGCGATCCGCACGGGCCGGACGCTGGGCGACCAGGTCGAGGTGCTCTCCGGGCTGAGCGAGGGCGAAAAGGTCGTTCTCCCCGCGATAACGGAAACCGCCGAGGAGGCCGCCCGTGACTGAGCATTCGAGCACGCCGCGCGCGGAGCACGGCTTCACGAACCGGATCGTGAAGATCTTCCTGGAGTCGAACCTTGCGGTGATCCTGATTGTCCTGGCCACCGTTCTGGGCCTGGCGGCCTTGGGCATAACGCCGCGCGAGGAAGACCCGCAGATCGTCGTGCCCCTGGCCGACGTCTACGTGAGTTTTCCCGGCCACTCGGCGGCCGAAGTGGAGCAGTTGGTCTCCACCCCCCTGGAAAAGATCCTCTACCAGATCGACGGCGTCGAATACGTCTATTCGATGAGCCGCGAGGACCAGGCGATCATCACGGTTCGCTACTACGTCGGCGAGGACCGGGAGCGGAGCCTGGTCAAGCTCCAGAAGAAGCTCGACGAAAGCCTGGACCTGGTTCCGCCCGGGGTGACCGGCTGGGTCGTCAAGCCGGTGGAGATCGACGACGTGCCGATCGTGACGCTCGCGCTGACCGGCGAAGGTTCCGCGGGGATGGCCCTGCGGCGCGTCGCCGAGGAGATCACGCAGCGGCTTGCGGGGGTCGAAGACGTGTCGCGCGCCTATGTCGTCGGCGGCGAGCCGCGCGTCGTCCAGGTGCTCCTCGATCCGGAGCGGATGGCGGCCCACCACGTCTCGCCCCTGGAGTTGCAGCGCGCGATCCAAGCGGCCAACGTCCGCCAATTGGCGGGCGACTTCCGCGCCGGCGATCGGCTGATCCGCGTCGAGGCCGGCCTGCCGTTCGAGGATGCCCGGCAACTCCGCGACCTGGTGGTGGGCGTGTTCAACGAGCGGCCCGTGTTCCTCAAGGATGTTGCCGACGTGGTGGACGGGCCCGAGGAAGTGGCCGGCTACGTTCGCCATGGCTGGGGCCCGGCGCGTGGATTCACCAAGCACGAGTTTTTCCCGGGCACGGTCCTCGCGGAGAGCGACGGCGGTGAGGTTTCACGCCCGGCGTCGGGCCAGCCGCCGAGCCAGTCGGCGGTGACGATCGCGATCGCCAAGAAGAAAGGCTCCAATGCGGTCGTCGTCGCCAACGCCGTGCTCCGCGAGGCGGAGACGCTCCGCCGGCAGATCGTGCCGGACGAGATGCAGCTGATCGTCACGCGGAACTCCGGTCTGACCGCGGATGAGAAGGTCAACGAACTGGTCGAAGGGCTGGCCGTGGCGGTTCTGATCGTCGTGGCGCTGTTGACCTTCGGCCTGGGGTTGCGCGAAGGGATGATCGTCGCCGTCGCGGTGCCCGTGGTCTTCGGTTTGACCCTCGCCGTGAACCTGATGCTGGGCTACACGATCAACCGCGTGACGCTGTT
>JAAYCB010000263.1 GCA_012744395.1 Pirellulaceae bacterium | reverse complement strand
CCGGCGGTGCGGGCTGGGTGGCCGGCGGTGCGGGCTGCTCCGGGCGAATCCATTCCGGCTGGGTCGGAGGAGGCGTTTCGGGGACGGTCGGCGCTTGGGGTTGCGCGGCGGGAGCCGCTCTCGCCTCGATGCAGACCTTCCGGCTGGCGCGAATCCCGCCCGGACCGGTCACTTCCACCGTGTGGCAGAGCGAACCGGCCTCGGCCACCCGCAGGACAATTCGCACCGCTCTCGACTGCCCAGCCCCCAAGTCGCCCAGAAGCCTTTCGATCTCGAGCTGCTGGACCTCGTGTTCCAGGCCCCGGTCGCGACGGTCCTTGATGATCAGGCCGGTCGCGGGGACGCCGCTCCGGTTGGTGATCACGATCTGGTGCGCCACCGTCTCGCCGACCATCGCCGCGGTCGGGCCGAGCACCTCCAGATCGACCTCCGCCGTCTCGACCGAGGCGGTTGCGCAAGCGCGGGCCGTCAGCCCACCCGCGCCGGCGGCCTCAGCGCAGAGTTCATACCGGCCGACCTGCTCGGCGCGGAGATCGACGGCAATCGAACGGACCTCGCCCGCCGCAAGGCGACCGATTGCCCATCGCAGGCTCGGTCCGGACGTCTCCGAGGCTGGGCTGGCGTTGACAAAAGCCAGTCCGCCGGGCACCTGCGCGGAGAGGGAAATCTCGTCGGCCGCCAGATCGCCCGGGTTGCTGACCTCGATCCGGAAACTCATCGCTGCTCCGACGCTCCCCGAGGCGGGGCCGATCACGCGGACTCTCAAGTCGGGCGAGGACCAGGTCTGCAAAACGCATGTCGACCCGACCACGAGCCGTTCGTTTGGACAACCCAGCCCGGCCGGGCGGACAACCTGGATGGCGATCCTGTTGGTGCCCGCTTGGCCCTGCGGCTGGACAAGTTCCACGCTGGCTTGGCCCTGCGGATCGGTGGCGACCTCGATCGCCCGAGCACCGTCCGGCGCGAACCCGGCCGGCGGGCCGTCGCAGACCTCGTAGCGGACAATCCAACCGCTCCGCGGCGACTTGTCGGACTGCCGGGTGACGGTCGTCGTGAGGGTCCGCCGCCCGCCGGCACTGGCGATCGACGGGGAGGGAAAGCACCACTGGGCGTCAACCCAGTGGATCTGCGCGGTGGCCGTCCGCGCGGTCCAAGGAGAGACGTTCGGCGCCAGTACGGTCACGTGGCTCGTCCCTTCGGAGGCCGAGGTGACGGTGATCCAGGCCTGCCCGCGGAGCACCTGGATGTCGTCGCTCGGATCGGTCGTGCCCCGGGTCAATCGCAACAGCCGGCGCGACGTGCTGTTGACCGCGTAGGTGTTGTCGATCTTCCGGGCGCTGGTGAAATCGCCGACCAGCGGATCGGTCCACGAACCCCGGTCAAGATCGATGAACTGGCCGACGCTGGCTGGATCAAGCATCCATTCGATCCGCTCGTTGGTCCGCAGATACTCGTCGGGTCCCTTGACGCCGGCGATCAGGACCACCTCGCTGCCAATCGGCGCGACCGATGCGCGGGGGCAAAGGCTCAGGCCCACTCGGGTCGGTGCCTTGTTTGGGTCGGGCATTGAGCGAAAGTCCGCCTCGGGCCCCGCTGGGCCATCCACAAAAAGCCGCTCGCCCGACGGGTCAATCTGAGGAAACCGGCAGTTGGCACAGCCGAAGACAACCAGCGCGCAGGCCGCAAGGCCCAGCGCGGTCCATCTTTCGTGCAGCGCAAACCGCCTCATCGAGATCTCTCCGGCCCCGTCGCAAGACTGCGTTACCAATGGGCGCACACCGACCCACCATGGCAAGGCTACCATGTATTCTGGCAACATGGGGACTATTTGCCACGTATCCTAGGGCAAAAATGCAACGCCCGATCACTCGGCCGGGTCATTCCCCGAAAAAACCGCACGATTGCCCTAGCTCTTTCGGCTGGAACGACATCGCCCGCTCAAGAACACCGCTCGGCCGAGGTCTCGGGGCCGGGCTTCCAGAGAATACCCACAACTGCGGGGGGGTACCGCCGCATGTCCCGATCGCCCGTTGTGGGCAGGTCGTTGTGGTCGAACCGGTCGTCCGATTCGACGACGATCGCGCTCCGCGCCGGCGCGGCATCCCAGAAAGCGCGGACAAGTTGCAGGGTCGCGTCGCGACGCTCGACGAAGAAGTCATATGGCGGGCAGCAGAACACGAGCCACGGCTGCTCGCCCGCGTCTGGCGGGATGGCGAACCGGCGAGAGACATCCGCCGTAATCACGTCACACAGGTCCGCCGCGCCGAGCGTCGCGATGTTTTCTTGGATCACCTTCGCGGTGGGGATGTGCCGTTCGACGAGCACGGCGCTGGCCGCCCCGCGGCTGAGCGCCTCCAAAGCCATCGCACCGGTGCCGGCGAAGAGGTCGTACACGCGCATGCCGCGAATTGCCGGCCCAAGCAGGTTGAAAACGGCCTCCCGCGTCCGATCCTTCATCGGCCGCACCCGCAGATCCCCTCCGTAGGAGAGCTTCCGCCCGCGATAGCGACCGCCCACAATTCGCAGCCCGACCGGCGCAACACGGCCGCCTCGCGACGTCTGGCGTGTTCGGTTTCCCTTCAGGCGGAGCCGTTTGGCCATGCGTTGTGCCTTTCAGCGAGTGCGGGGGCGGGGTGGTTCTTGCAGTGGATTCCGGGCGGAGGCGATGGCTGGGCAACCATGGTTGCCCAGCCGTTTGCCGAGAGCAAGGCGCCGCCTTGGGCATTGGTGTCTGGGAGAATCCGCATCGGCGCGCCCCCGCGACAAAGGACGACCTGTATGGTACTTTATTGGAGGACTTTCGGACAGGAATTGCGCGCCTTTTCACTCCCCCAGACGAGTTGGGGGGGCGTTTATCCCTTGCGCCTCGCATCCAATCGCGACAACTCATTACTCAAGGAGTGGCATATGAATCGTATGTTTCCGGCGATCGTGGCTGCCGTGCTGGTAATTGGTGTTCCTGCCTCGGCCCGCGCGTCGGAATCGGGCGGCTCGGCGAGCCCCGCGACCGCGGCCCCCGGTCCGAAGGCGGCGGCCTTCCAGGAACTATTCGGACCCTGGAAGAATATCCTCCGCGAGATGCGCGACCTCCAATTGGAGTACAAGACGGCGGGCGTCGACCGCCGCGTGGAGATTTCCCGGCGCTACGACGAGCTGATTGCCGAGGGCAATGCCATGCAGGACAAGCTCGTCGCGGCGGCGATCGAGGCCTACAAGGAGGCCCCCAACGCCGATCTGCAAATTGCCCAGTTTCTCGTCGGAATCGTCTCGTGGGGGTGCCAAACGGACGACTATGAGCAGGCACTGGAAATCGCCCGGCCGCTGATCGAGAACAAGGTCCCCGCCCAGGGGATTTTCGAACTGGCCGGGAAGGCGGCGTTCGCCGTCGGCGATTTTGACGCGGCGGAGAAGTATCTGAAGGAGGCCAGCTCCGTCGGCGAGTTGGAGAAGACGGCAAAGCAAAACCTCGAGCAGATTCCCTACTACAAGGTGGAGTGGCCCAAGGAGCAGAAGATCCGCGAAGCGGAAGCCAAGGCCGACGATCTGCCCCGCGTGCTCTTGAGGACCCGGCACGGCGACATCGTCCTGGAGCTTTTCGAGAATGAAGCGCCCAACACGGTGGCGAACTTCATCTCGCTGGTCAAGAAAGGCTTCTACAACGAACTGACATTCCACCGAGTGTTGGCTGGATTCATGGCCCAGGGAGGCTGCCCCAAGGGCACGGGCACGGATGGCCCCGGCTACAAGATCGCCTGCGAATGCGTCCGCGACGACCACCGCAAGCACTTTCGCGGCTCGCTGAGCATGGCGCATGCCGGGCCGGACACCGGCGGCTCCCAGTTCTTTCTGACCTTCGTGCCAACGCAGTCGCTCGACGGGCGGCACACAGTCTTCGGACGGGTGGTCGAAGGCATCGACCAACTCGCCAAGATCCAGCGGCGCGATCCCGAGGAAGACGGCGGCAGCGAACCGGAGAAGATCATCGAGATGAAGGTGCTCCGCGATCGGGGGCACGAGTATGTGCCGGAAAAGCTGAAGTGACCCCTGCTCCCGCCAGGCCTGCCGCTGGTGGGGCGGCGCTGGCGTTGCGGCGGCCAGGAGCGGTTCGGCTTCGGCAACCACATCGCGGGCGCCGACCGCCAGGGGATGGCTCGCTCTAAACCACCCTACGGCGCGAGCCGGTCAGCTCTCGAGGACTTCTTTCTCGCGGGCCTTGGCCAGCTCGGTCGCGCGGTCTTCGTACTTCTTCGTCAGCTCCTGGATCTCCGCCTTCACCGAGTCGCGCTGGTCCTCGGAGAGCTGCTTGTCCTTTTCCGCCTTGTCCGCGGACCGGTTCCCGTCGCGGCGGATGTTGCGGATCGCCACCTTCGCTTCCTCGCAGAGGTCCTTCACGCGAGCGACCATCTTGCGGCGGACCTCCATCGAAAGGGGCGGCACGTTCAGGCGGATCAACTTGCCGTCGCTCTGGGGATTGAAACCCAGGTCGCTTGCCTGGATCGCCTTCTCGATATCCTTCAAGGTCGTCGGGTCAAAGGGCCGGATCACGATCTGGCTCGGCTCCGGGCAGGCCACGGCGGCAAGCTGCTTCAGCGGGCAGGGAGACCCGTAGGCCTCCACGCGGAGCGAATCGACCAGGCCGGGGTTGGCTCGGCCGGTGCGAATCCCCGCCAGGTCGGCCTTCAGCTTGGCGACCGCCTTCTCCATACGCTCTTCCACGTCCAGCAGGATGTCTTCTTCGCTCATTTGGCGGGCCCTCGTTCTCCGAGCCGAATCCCGAAATTGGTTCCATCAGACCTCGGGCCTGTTCGGCGCGACCAGCGTGCCGACGCGCTCCCCGCGAACGGCCTTCTCGATGTTGCCTTGTTTCTTGAAGTTGAAAACCATGATCGGCATTGCGTACTGCATGCACTTGGCGATCGCCTCGGGATCCATCACGCGGAGATTCTGCCGCAGTACATCCTCGTACGTCAGCTCGCCGTACAGCACGGCGTGGGGGTTTTTCTCCGGATCGTCGCTGTACACGCCGTCTACGCGCGTGGCCTTCAACAGGACGTCGGCGTCGAGTTCCAGTGCCCGCTGGGCGGCGGCGGTGTCCGTCGTCACGAACGGGCTGCCGGTCCCTGCGGCCAGCAGGATGATCCGCCCCTTTTCCAGGTGCCGCCGCGCGCGGCGCCGGATGTAGGGCTCCGCAACGCCCTCCATGCGAATCGCCGTCATCAATCGGGTGTCGCAGCCGAGCGACTCCAATCCGTCCTGAAGCGCCAGCCCGTTCATCACCGTGGCCAGCATCCCCATGTAATGGGCCGTGGCCTCGTGGATGTGCGCGTTGCCGGAGGTGAACTGGGCGCCGCGGAGGATGTTGCCGCCGCCCATCACGATCGCGATCTGCGCGCCGTGCTCGGCGGCGCGGCGGGTCTGCTCGGCGAGATGAACGACGGCAGCCATCGAGATGCCCCGCTCTCCGGCCTGGCAGAAGCCCTCGCCGGAAATCTTCAAGACAACGCGGTCGTAGCGCCGGCCGCCCGGCACGGCTTGCTCCGCCATCGCGTTACTCCCTGCCGACTTCCCAGTGAACGAAGCGGACGACCTTCAGGCCGCCGGCCGCAGCGGTCTTGCCAACCGTCTGCTTGTCGTCCTTAACGAATGGTTGTTCGTTCAGGCAGCGCTCCGCGTAGAAGTTCCGCAGCCGCCCCTCCACCATCTTGTCGATGATCTTCTCCGGCTTGCCCTCCTTGCGGGCCGCTTCGGCGAGAATCTCCCGCTCCTTGCTGACCAGTTCCGGGTCGAGTTCCTCGATCGACACGACAAGCGGTCGCATCGCTGCCACGTGCATGCAAATGTCCTTGGCCAACTCGGCGTTGTCTCCTTCGACCTCCAGGAGAACGCCGACGCCGCCGTTGTGGTGCACATAGCCGCCGCAAGGGGCGTCGATGCGGATCATCCGTCTCAGGCGGAATACCTCGCGAATCCGGTTGTTCAGGTCGTCGAATACCTGCCGCAGGGTGGTCGACGGGTCCGACGGCGACCGCTGGTCGAGCAGGGCATCGGCGCTGGCGGCGCCGGGGCCGGTGGCCAGTTGCCGCGCCAAATCGTTCGCCAAGGCGACGAACTGTTCGTTGTTCGCCACCGGGGCCGACTCGCACAACAGCTCGATCATCGCGCCCACCGGCGCGTCCATGTCCGTGTAGATCGCCAGGCGGCCGGTCGAGGTCTCGCGGTCCGCGCGCTTGTCCATCGTCTTCTTGCCCGCCTTGCGGAGCAGATCGATCGCCGTCTGCTCGTCGCCGTTGGCCTCCTGGAGGGCCTTCTTGCAGTCCATCATCGGCAAGCCGGTACGCTCGCGCAACGACTTGACGGCCGCCGCACTGATATCCGCCATCGGTGAGTCTCCTCAATTCGTCTCGTTGTGTCGTGTGGTTTTCGGCTGGCGCTGTCTAGACCGCCGCGGGCTCGCTCGCACCCTCGTTCTCTTCCTGCTTCAAGTGGCCGGCCGCCGCCTTGGCCGACACCACGGCGTCAGCCAGAAAAGTCGCGATCAGCTCGATCGAGCGGATGCTGTCGTCGTTGCCCGGAATGGGGAGGTCCACCTCATCCGGATCGCAGTTGGTGTCGATCAGGGCGATCGTCGTGATGCCCAACTTCTGAGCTTCGCGGATGGCGTTCTTTTCCTTTTTCGGATCGATGACAACGAGGCATTCCGGCAACCGGTTCAGATTGCGGATGCCATTCAAGTTGCGGTACATCTTGCGGTATTCGCGGTTCAACGCGGACTGCATCTTTTTCGAGTAGGTCGCCAGCTCGTCGCCCGCGCGCAGGGCCTCCAACTCCTCCAGGCGGCCAAGTCGGCTGCGGATCGTGCGGAAGTTGGTCAGGGTGCCGCCAAGCCAGCGATCGCTGACAAACGGCATGCCGCAGCGCAGCGCCTGCTGCTCGATCGTCTCCGACGCTTGCCGCTTGGTCCCCACGAACAGCACCAGGCTGCCGGCCTCGACCAGGCTTTGAATGTATTTCTTCGCCCGCAAGAGCCCGCGGATCGTCTCCCGAACGTCGATCACGTGGATCAGATTCCGGCGACCATAGATATAAGGTCGCATCTTCGGATTCCAGCGGCTCGCGCGGTGTCCGAAATGAACGCCCGCCTCGATTAGTTGCTTGACCAGAACGGTTGACACGGGGCAAGTCTCCTCAGAAGGCACACCGGCTCTTGCCCCCCAATAGTGAGGGACATGCCCCCTGCGAGGCGGGCGTCCGGCGTTCGTCTTGTGTTTCGGTCCGTAATCAAGTTCAGATGCCGCGCTGGACCGTTCAGCGCGACAAGTGGTCCATGCTAACAGGTTCTCGGGGGGTGGTCAATTGTGTCCTTTCAGGGGATGCCTTGCGGTCGTTCACCCCGCCGTCTCCCAAGAACGCAAAAGCGGCACTTACACAATCGTCGCAAGTGCCGCTTTCCGGTTGACTTAGGAAAGCTACCCGGCAAGGACTCGAACCTTGAACGAGGGAACCAAAATCCCTTGTGTTGCCAATTACACCACCGGGTAACGCCGGCGCGCCGAACCGGTCGAGCCAAGTCCAGCATGCACAACCTCTGTACTGTATTGCGTTGATCCAATTTCGGCAAGTGGACCGTCCAGCTCCTGTTTTCGCCGACGGTCGATTTCCAGAAGGGGGAGTCCAACGCGACTGTTGAACATCCAACCCCGACGGATCGCCGTCACCCGCGTCTCTCGACTCGCCGAGGTCCCAATCCGTCGCCGTTCAAACGGTTCGCGGAGCCACCACCGAGTGTCGCGGCACCTTCGGTTGAAGCCGATCTTGAATTGCGCAGAACACACAAACCGCAACAACCTCCGAGGCTACCCAGCCGACCCCAACTGCCGGTTGCGCAAACGTCACACCTGGCAAAGACAGCCAGAGCTGGCCGGTTTTCTCCTCGGGCAGCTATTTCTTGTACCGCTACAGCCAAATCAACACGATATGTTTAACCAAGCTGCCAAGATTTCTTCCGCAGCCGCAGTTTTTCCAGGGGTAGAATTTTGTGCTTTTGCCCCGATTTGACGGCAATACGCAGGCCGTGAGGCTTGTGCCGTGCCGTCTAAACCAGTTGTGGCACACCCGATGCGTGAGCAGAGTGGGGGTTTTCGGAGTTGTGGTTAATGTGCGTCGACTGGAGTGTCCGAATATTGTAAAGGCGGTCTATCCGCCCAACCAGGCCCAGAATGAGTTGTGTGTCCTTGAAGGAGGCATGGGATGAGAAGATTCCTAGGGGTGCCCGTGGTCGCCTTGCTCCTGGCGGCAATCACGGCAAGCTCAGCCGACGCCGGTTATTGCGGCGCGGCGAGATATTGGCGGTGTAGAGCCACCGGCTGCCAGGACTATGTGTCCTGCAAGCAGCAGTGCTCGACCGTCATGAAGACGTGCCGGGAGGTCGTCTACGAGAAGCAGCAATATACGTGCTACAAGACGTGCTACGAGCGGATCGTTGAGCCCAAGACGATCAACTACACGAAGATGGTCGCCGAGACCTGTTACCGCCAGGTCGAGTACACGGTCTCGAAGCCGGTTTGGGAAACCTGCAAGAAAACCGTCCAGTACACGGTCTGCAAGCCGGTCTGGGAGACCTGTACGAAGGATATCTGCTACACGGTCTCGAAGCCGGTCTGGGAGACCCGCGAGCGAACCTACACCGTCTGTAAACCAGTCTGGGAAACCCGCGAGCGAACCTATACCGTCTGTAAGCCGGTCTGGGAAACCTGCACGAAGGAGATTCCCTACACGGTCTCGAAGCCAGTCTGGGAAACCCGCGAGCGAACCTATACCGTCT
>JAAYCB010000262.1 GCA_012744395.1 Pirellulaceae bacterium | reverse complement strand
TACCGGGCGCATCCCACGCAGAAATATCCCTATTTCTATCCGCTCAGCGGTCCCGTCTCGGGCCTCTCGCTGACCACCGAGACGGGTTCCTCCTATCCGCATCACCGTTCCCTGCTCTTCGCCTGCGACCGGGTCAACGGCGGCAATTACTGGCAAGGCGAGGTCGACGCGGGGCAGATCATCTCCGCTGGGCCGAAGCTGGCAGTCCGCACCCCGGAGTCGGCGGAGATTCTCGACGCGTGCCAGTGGCACAAGCCCGGCGAGGCGGCCGTGATGCGCGACGAGCGGCAGTTCACGATTTCCGTCGCCGGGCCGCGGCTGCGGATCATCGATGCCCGCATCACCTGGACCGCGGTCGTGGACGCCACCGTACTGAAGACGAACCATTCGCTGTTCGCCTTGCGAGCGGCTCGCGACATCACCCCCTGGGGCGGCGGCACGCTGGTCAACTCCAACGGCCAGGAGGGTGAAAAGGCGACGTTCGGCCAGGCGGCGGCCTGGTCCGCCTATTTCGGCAAACGGCAGGGGAATCCGGCCGTGGTCGAGGGCATCGCCCTGTTGGATCACCCCAGCAACCCCTGGTCGCCGTCGAAGTGGTTCACCCGCGATTACGGTTTCATTTCTCCGACGCCGATGAACTTTCTGGAAAAGCCGTGGGAGTTGGCGGCGGGCCAGTCGGTGTCGCTCAAATACCGCGTGCTCCTGTTCGCCGGGGACCCGCAAGAGGCGGGGGTCGAGCGCATCTACCGGCAGTGGATCGCTTGACGCGGCAACCGCCTGGCAATTGCGTATATCGAGTGGACGACCACCAGAACAGGGTCGGCGGTGATTCATGCCCCGGGGAAAGAATCGCCGCCACGGGGGCAGGCACACCCCAACCATGCTTGTTGAAAAGCTGTTCCACCCCGTTGAATCACAAGTGAAGTCTGTCTCCCCGGTCTCCACCATCACCCGGCGGCGAATTGCGCCCGTGAGCGGCCTGGATTCCTTGCCGATGCGGATTTTGTCCGCCCCGGCCGTGTCCGTGTATACGGCGGCAGGCCGGCATGCACTTGCATCACGGGGAGACGTCCCGTACCTTCCGGCACTGACCGTTCCTCATACACCGGCGTGAGCTTGGGGTCTGTCGAGTCGTGGACCGCCTTCTCCAGCCTCTCTTATATTCACGTTGCGATTTGCGCACAACAGCCGCGTCTTCAAGCTGGTCGCTCGCTAATGTTGAGGCGGAATTCGGGTTTGGCACGACGCGCAAGAGTCTCTCCCACAAGGCTCGGTCAGCCGCCATGTTGTGGCCTGACCGATCGCGTTGGCCAGAGTCTCCGCGCGACTTACGCCCGCCGCAGCGCGTCGACGACCTTCATCCGCGCGGCGCGGAACGCCGGCAATACGCCGCCGACGAAACCCATCGCCACCGAGACGAGCGCGGCGGCGGCGAGGATTCCCGGCGTAACGGCGAATTCGAACGCCGTTTCGGAGAACGTCGCCCAGTTCGTCATGCCCGTCTGCATGCCGTCAAAGGCCATCGACGCCGCGCAGCCGAGGGCCGCGCCGAGACCGGCGAGCAGGAGCGACTCGACCATGAAGGCCAGCCAGATCGCCCGGGGCGCAAAGCCCATCGCCAGCAGGCAGCCGATCTCGCGCTTCCGCTGGCTGACGGCGGCGTACATCGTGTTCATGGCGCCGGCGATCGCGCCGACGGACATGATCGCGGTCAGGATGCCGC
>JAAYCB010000261.1 GCA_012744395.1 Pirellulaceae bacterium | reverse complement strand
TCGCCTCGCAGCTTGCCGGAGGAGCCGTCGACCTCAGCGGGCGCTGGGCGTCGTTCAACGAGGGCTCCAGCCTCTTCGACGTGCAGACGATCAAGACGCTCAACCAGGCGACCGACAAGGTCGACGTCTACTTCAACGACGACGATCTGGATCCCGCTTCGGCGACCAACCCGGCCTTCTACCGTTTGCAGAACACGGCCACCGGCGAGATTCTGATTCCCACGAAGGTGGTTTACGACCCGGTCGGCGACAAGGCACAATTGCTCTTCAGCGGCCCGTTGAGCCCGAGCACCTACCACCTGGAGATCGGGCCCTCCGACGAATCGAACGATACGCTGGCCACCGCGGTCAACGTGGGGACGCTCTATGGCAACACGACCGCGGCCAGCCTGGAAGGCTTCATCGGCGACGCGCCGGCCGGCGCGGCGGAAGTGGACTACTACCGCATCCAGGCCGGGGCGAGCGGCCCACTGGAAGTGACCATGACCGCCGGATTCACCGCCGAGATTCTCGACGAAGGTGGAGCTGTCTGGCCGGGCGATCTGGTCGAAGGCGGCACCTACTACCTGCGCGTCTCCAGCGCGGCCGGCGGCTCCTACCAGCTCAACGTGAAGCTGGACAGCGACCTGGCGATCTCCAACGCCAATTCGAGCTACGACACGGCGACCAACCTGGGCATTCTGGGGGCGGCGGAAAAGGCGATCACCGGCCAGACCATCGACCGGGGCGATGCAAGCGTGCTGGTCCAGCCGGGCGGACTCGACGAGCCGGGCCACCGGCACATCCTCCCGGAAGCCCACTTCTCGGCCACCGGCCCCAATCTCGGCAGCGGCGTGATGTACTACAACTTCGCGGCCAACTACGGGTGGACCACGCCAAACCAGATCACCGAGGAGCAGAAGCAGCGGACTCGCGAAATCTTCGAGATCTACGGCAACTATATCGGCATCCAGTTCGTCGAGACGGCCGGCTCCGGAATCCAGGTGATCACCGGCGATCTGCGGGCCATCAACCCCAAGATTCCCGTCGGTGCCGTGGCCGGCCGGGGCGGCCCCGGGCTGGCGATTATCAACGCCGCGATGGACTGGGGCTTAAGCGAATACGGCGGGGGGTGGTTCAACACGGCGATCCACGAGATCGGCCACGCCCTCTCGCTCGGCCACGCCTACGACATCCCGGCGACGATGGGCGACGACGGCGACGGCGACGGCGAAGCCGTCTATCCCGGCGACAACGACCTCGTGCACCTGAACTTCATCTGGCCGGCGGCCTGGGACGACATCGATCTCTACAAATTCGAGGTCGAGGAGTGGGGCACGCTGACGCTCGAAACCGTCGCCGAGCGGCTTGCCGCGACGAGCACCCTGGACACCCAATTAGTCCTCTACCGCGAGGTCAACGTGGAGGGGACGCTCGTCCGCGAGATCGTCGCCCAGAACGACGACTACTACAGCAACGACTCCCTGATCGAGCTGGAGGTCGCACCCGGCGTCTACTATGTCGGCGTGATGAGCACGGGGATCAGCCAGGTCGACCCGACGATCGAGGATTCCGGGTTCGGCGGCCGGTCCAACGGCGCGTACGAGCTGAAGCTGGCCTTCCAGGCCGAGCCGGCCGCGGCCCTGGTCGACGCCACCGGCACGGCGCTTGACGGCGACGCCGACGGGCTGGCCGGCGGCACATTCGACTTCTGGTTCCGCGTGGGCAATAGCACGCTGTTTGTCGACAAGGCGACCGGAAGCGCCGGCGGCGACGGTACGCTCGAAGCGCCCTATAACGAAATCGACGCTGCACTGGAAGACGCCCAGCCGGGCGACGTGGTGCGCGTCGTCGGCAACGGCGGCGCTGATGGCCTGGTCGAAACCGCGGACGACAACGCGCCGTACCTGGTCGGCTACAACAACGTCGGCGCCGAGCTGCCCGACGGCAAGCTGCTGCAAGTGCCCCAGG
>JAAYCB010000260.1 GCA_012744395.1 Pirellulaceae bacterium | reverse complement strand
CTACCTCCGCGACGTTCTCCAGCGTCTGGCCGAAGGCGAGGACAATCTGGAAGTCCTGCTGCCGGACGTCTGGAAGGCAAGTCATCCGGAGCACGTCCGCACGTTCCGCGAAGAGGAAAGAAAGTACTGTGCCGACCAGCGGCACGATCGGACAGCCCAGCGACGACTGCAAGCAGTCAACTCCTGAAGTCGGCCCAAGCCGGTATCGATCCCTTGCTGACGGGCCCAAACCCTCAAAGCTGTCGAACAGGACGACGAATTGGCCGGCCGTCCCTCGCCCGCCTTCTCATCTTCGACGAGTCTTCCTGGGGGCTGGTTGAAGGCCCCACGTCCGGACTGAGTCCCCTGTCAGCGTCCTTGCCAGCGCGCCCTGCGGCGCGTGAGCGTTGAATCCGCCGCAGAAGACGCCCGTCGAGCGTTCCCGGGGACACCTAACTGGCCGAAGTCAAACCAACCCGCACGCCGCGCGCTGCGGAGCCGGCGAGTCAACGGTCAGATAGCGCGCTTACCGACTCCTCGTTCCCAAGCTCCAGCTTGGGAACGCTGCGCGCACGTCAGACTCCTCGCCCCATCACGCACGCGGAATAGTGATCGGGGTGGGGCACTCCAGAACGGCCGCGACCGCCCGCACGAGCTCTCGTTCGCGCGTGGTGACCTGCTGGTCGGCTGTCACACAGATGCGGCAGGCTTCGAGAATCTTCTGTCGAATCGGGATCGAGACCTTGGCCAACTCGACCAGCGACTGATCGAACGTTTGCAGGGAGCAGGCCTGGCGTGGAGGAAAGGCGCCGGAGATGTCGAGGTACTGCATGCTCGCCTGAAAAGCCGCTTCGGCTTGCTGCTCCTGGCTATGTCCGGCGTGAGCCAAGGTCCCCAAGACCACCGCCAGGTGATGCCCCAATTGTCCAAGCCCGTAGTATTGCGGGCGGGCGGATTTGCGCAGACCGAAATGCGCATCCAAGGTCCACAGGACCATCTTTTGTAGGGTGTATTCAAACAGGTCGATCCGGTCGTCGGCCTTGACGAGCGCGTCGATGTTCTTGGCAAATCTGCCGTACTGCTCGGGCGAGAGTTCCTTCAGAGCGGGGATCGTCATGTCGGCAAGGGGAATCCTCGCATCGGCGGGCAACTGGTCGATTCTCGCTCCCAGGCGAAGCGTCTCCTTGTAAGAGAGGGGCTCGGCCCGCTGCTGGAGCGCTGCGAGCTGCCTCTGGCGAATCTGCTCGTTCCGGTCCAAGAGCAGACCGTAGATGATTGCCCGGGCGCCGTAGGGTTCGTGCGCCGATTGGACGACGGGATCGGGCAGCAGATCGATAATCGCCGCGGCATAGAGAATCTGCTCCATGCCCGCGCCGAAGCCGCCCCCGGCCGCCCCGGAAATCGTCCGGCCAATCATCCGCCCCGGCATCGGGGCCGGCTGGGCGGGCTTCGGCCCCGGCTCGGGCGACGCCGGCCGCTCCTGCCGTTTCACTTCGGGAAACCGCCCGTCGAAACTCGGGTCGATCCGTCGAATCCGCTCGGCCAACGGCGGATGCGTGCTGAACCAGTTGAGCGACATTCCTCCAAAAACGTCGCCGAAGAACATGTGCCCGACCTCGCCGGCGCGGACGTCGCCGATCCGCGAACCCTGGGACAGCCCGCCAATCTTCTTCAGCGCTCCGGCAATCCCGTCAGGCAGCCGCGTGAACTGCACCGCCGAGGCATCGGCCAGGAATTCCCTCTGGCGCGAAACAGCGCTCTTGATGAGCCGGCCGAAGAACAGCCCCACACTGCCGATCGCGATCAGCCCCAGCCCGAAAAGCAGCACCGCCCCGGCGCCCCCTTTCCGGTTCGAGCTGGAATGGCCGCCGCTGCGGAGGACGTAGTACCCGACGATCGCCAGCAGCAGAATCCCGTGAAGAACGCCAACCAGGCGGAGGTTGATCCGCATGTCGCCGTTCAGGATGTGGCTGAATTCGTGGGCCATCACGCCCTGGAGCTCATCGCGGTCCAGGTAGTCCAGGGCGCCGCGGGAAACGCCGATCACCGCGTCGCCCGGCCGGTGCCCCGCGGCAAATGCGTTGATGCTCGATTCGCCCTCCAAGACGTAGACCGGCGGCACGGGCACTCCCGAGGCGAGGGCCATTTCTTCGACCACGTTCAACAATCGCCGCTCGGCGAAATCCCCCGTCTGGAAATTGATCTTCCGCCCCCCCAGCATCAGGGCGATCGGCTCCCCGCCCGACGACAGCTCCGCCATCTTGTACAGGCTGCCGGCGCCGATCACGGCCACCGTGCCGAGGGTCACCCAGAGGAAGAGTTGCGGGTCCCAGAACCTGGCCACGGAAGCCGCCGGCCGGCCGGCGACCGTCTCCACGTCCGAGAGGTTGACGAACACGAGGGTAAAAATCGCGTAGACGGCGAGGATGATCAGCACCACGGCCGCCAGAAACAAGAGGACCAGCACGCCGGTGTTCCGCCGGGCGACGTCCTGCTGCTCGAAGAAGTTGCTGCTCATGGCCGCCTAACTGAACGAGACCTTGGGAGCCTCCCGCTCGCCAGGCTCCTCGATCTCGAAAAGATTCGCTTCCTGGAAGTTGAGCGCCGAGGCCACGATCACCGTGGGAAACACCTCGCGCTGGGTGTTGTAGTACGTGACCGCGTCGTTGTAGGCCTGGCGCGAGAACGCCACCTTGTTTTCCGTCGACGTCAACTCCTCCTGGAGCGCGAGCATGTTCTGATTGGCCTTCAAGTCGGGGTACGCTTCGGCCAGCGCGAACAGCCGCCCCAGGGCCCCGGTCAGCGCGCCTTCCGCGGCGCCGAGCGACTTCATCGCGGCCGGCTCGCCGGGGTTTTGCGCCGCCTGCTGACCCGCCGAGACCGCCTGGTTGCGGGCCTGGATCACCGCTTCGAGCGTCTCCCGCTCGTGCTTCATGTAGCCCTTGGCCGTCTCGACGAGATTTGGAATCAAGTCGTAACGGCGCTTCAACTGGACGTCGATCTGCGCAAAGGCGTTCTTGTAGCGATTCCGCAGCGTGACGAGTTTGTTGTACATTCCGACCACGATCACGGCCAGCAACAGGCCAACGACCACCAGTGCGCCAAGAACCCAAATCATCGGAAGACCCTTTCGTTAGACCTTTCGTTCATGCCCGCCGCTTGGTTTGCCGGTCGATCGGCGATTCGCCGCGGGGCGTGGAATAATATTGGCCGACCGCGGCCCGCCGGGGCAAGAAATCATCGCCCCCGCGCGCCCGGACCCGATCGGCGCGGCCCCTGGCGGGGCTCCCCCTGGGGCCGCTGGCCCTCCCCCGCAGGCCTGCCCGCCGCCCGCTGCTGAAGAATCTTGACCAGCGTCTTCTGTACGTGTTCCGCGCTGACCCCGTCGCCGAGCGAAAGGACCTCGACCGTTTCGCTCGCCGGTTCAGCGGCCTTATCGAGGGCCTCGATCACCTTGAGCAGGTCCGTGATGAAATACGCCGGCGCCGAGACGATCAGCGTATTCGACAGGTCGTCCACGCCCAGCGAGAGCAGCCCCTTGAACGACGGCGTCTTCCGCTCCTCCGTGTCGCTCGCGTCGTAGACGTAGGTAAAACTCCGCTCCGGGGCGGCGCCCCTCTGCTGGGCACTCGCCAAGGCCTTGTCGTTCGAACTGAGCAGATCGCGGTAGACGTCCTTGACCGTCTCCGCGATGATCGAAGCCTTCGAATAGCGGACGCTGACCACCTCGGTCTTGCGAATCGACTGAGAATCGGACGGTTCGGGCTGGTCGTAGAACTGGATCAAGTCGCCGATCATCCGCAGTTGGCCTGGATCGGCGTTCTGGACGAGCACCGAGTTGGATTGGCTGTCGGAGATGAACTTCAGCGGCCGCCGCTTCGAGAGCCGCAGCGCGTCGTCGGTCTTCTTGTTGTCGTTCCGATAATAGTAATCGTAGAAGGAATAGCCCCGGCCCCGCCCTTGCTCCGTCTCCTTCTCGGCAAATATCTCTTCCAGGGTCAGCGCGACCGAATAGGCCCAGGCGTACTTCAATTGGAAGATCTGGAAGTCGGGCCGCCCGGGCGCCAGCGTGGCAAGCAGCTGTTCGAGGCGGTCGAGCGCTCGCGTGTCTTGCGAGCTGATCACCAGCCTGCCGTCGGTTCCAATCGAGACGCTCACCGGCGGCCGCCCGCCGGAATCTTCCTCCCCCCGCCCGCCCGTCTCGGGCTTGTCAGCCGCCTCCGCCCCGCCCGCCGCTCCAAGCGGCGCCGGATTCGCATTCGGGGTCGCGCCGTCGCTCGCGGCCGACTCCGCACCGGGGGCCGCCCGCGCAGCCGCGACCCCCGCCTCCGGCGCTGCTGCCGGGACCGCCGCCGCGCTGGAGGTCGTCTCCAATTGAGCGAATCGCACCGCCGCGCCGGCCGGTCTGCCGGCGGTGTTCCTCTTCGGCGCCTGCTGGCGATCCGCCGGCGGGCTGCCCCCCTCAACGCCCCGCTTCTCCTGGCCGACCTCGGGAAGAACCAGCGGATTCGGCGCGACGCCGGGCCAGACCCTCTCGAGCTGCCTGAGCAGCTTCTCCAGCTCCTCGCCCGGAATCGAATCCAGAACCCGCAGCGTCGAGGGGTCGCCGTCTTCCGGCGGAATCTCGCCGAGCTTGACGAGCAGGTTCATCACCTCGGCCATTTCGGCCGCGTTGGCCAGCAGCAGCAGGCGGTTGTTCTCGATGTCCGCGTCGATCTTGAAGCCGTTGTCCTTCTTCTCGTTGCTCGATCGGCCCCGGTCGAAGGAAGGAAAGTAATAGTCGTAGGGGCTCGACGACGACTTCTCCTCCGCGGCACTCATCATGAACTGGATCGTCCCCGCGACGGAGTCGGCCTGGAGCCGGCGGAGTTGCACCACCTCGAAAGAACGGCCGCTGGAATCCAGCCGGTCGACGAGCTCCTGAATCTTCCCGTGGTCCTCGGCCGACGCATAGGCGACAATCGACTTGCTCGCCTTGTCGGCCTGAAGGCTGGCGTGGACTCCCAGCGCGTCCATGTCCGCCAGCGTCTTCACAAGCGGCTCCGGATCGAGCGTGTTCAGCCGGTAGACCCTCACATCGAACAGCTTGCCGTCCGACTTGGGCATCAACTCCAGTTGTTTGAGGAAGTCCTCGACCCGCCTCAGCTCGAACTCGTTGCACCACAGGACCAGCGCGTTGTTCTTCACGTCGGCGCTGATGCGGAACTTGTCCTCGTGGCTCGCCGACTGCGAACCCCGCGGCCGAGAGGAGGAACGGCCGAAAGGAGAAAACGGGTTGAACAACTCCCCCTCGCTTCGCCGCTCGGGGCCGGCTGCCGCCGCATCCTCGGCGCCGCCCATGAACTGGCTGATCTGCCGGACCACGACCTCCGCGCGGAGGTTCTCCAGGGGCATGATCACCGAGCGGCGGCTGCCCTGGTCGAGCCGGTCAATCAGCGTGCGGATCGTGACGTGGTCCACGAGGCTTGCCGACGCGACGATCGCCCGGTTCTCCTTGTCGACCTCCAGGTAGGTCCGGTGGTCCAGGCTGCCCATCTCCTTGAGCGATTTGACCACCGCCTCCGGGTCGATGTTCTCCAACCGGTAAACCTGGATCCGGTTGATGTTCTCGATGATCGGGCTTTCCGGCCGCGCCGGCATGTCGAGAATTTCGATCGCCTGGGCGATCGTGGCCATCTTGTCGGGCGGGGCGTTCGCCAGCACGCTGTTCTTCCGCTCGTTGGCGACGAGAAACACGTCGGTCTTCGGCCTCGCATTGGCGGCGGCCTTCCCCCCCTCCTTGGCCTGCTGCGCACGCATCGCCGCCTCCCGCTGCATCTGCTGCATCTGCTGCATCTGCTGCGGATTGACCGGCACCGGCGCCGCCGAGGCGGTCTTGATCCCCAACAGCGTGTTCAACTGCTCAACCACCTCCTTGGCCCTGGTGTTCTTCAGCGCGAACTCGCGGACGAGGCGTTCCTGCCCGCTGTCCGACTGCTCCTCCGTGAGCACGGCGTAAACCTGCTGGAGATTCATCACGGCATCCATCGCCTCCAGCCGGTTGGTCGCCTCCAGGGCCGTCAGCTTGCCGTTCGGGCTGAGCATCGGCTTCAACTCCTCGACCGTTTCGGAGGCCAGCAGCCAGTCGAGGACAAACGACACCTTGACGAACTCGTGGGGCAGCCGCGCGGCCAGTCCTTCCGGCGCCACCCGCGGCACCATCCCCGGATTGATCTTCTCGATCTTGAAGACCGAGATCACCTCGCCCTGGATGAGCATCGTGTAGCCGCGGGCAAGCAGGTGGCGGTTGATCAGGTCGCGGGCCTCCTCGAGCGTGTAGCTCCGCTGCGTGGTGAGGTTCAGATACCCGTCGGGCAGTTCCTGCCAGTCGAGGCTCATTGCCGAGATGTCCGCCAGCCACTGGAGGACTCCCGGCCACGGCTGCCCCGTGAAGTTGAAGCGGACGCGCCCCTCCGCGTCGGGGCGAGCCTCCAACTCCTTCGGATCGGGCGCCTGGGGGGGATCCGCCGGCCGCTTCGTCGAGCCTCCCGCAGGTGTCTCGCCCTTGGCGCCGTCCTTTTTTTCGGGCGATTCTCCCGGCTTCTTCCCACCGTCCGGCCCGCGCTCTGCCGCCGAACCGCCCTCTCCCGGCTTGTTGGAATCGTCCGGTTTCTTCACCGCGCCGGACTCCGTCGGGTCTGGCTGAAGACTGCCGCCCGGGCCCCCGGGAGCGCCCGGCCGGCCGGGACCCGGTCCGGACGACGGCGCCACCTGGACGCCCTCCACCGAGACGACGGGCGTCGCACCGCCGCCGCTGGATACGATCACCTTTGGGCCATCCGGCCCCGCCACCGCCTCTTGCCCTCGAAGCCTCCCGCAACACACCGCCAGGGCAACAGCCGTCGCCAGCACCATCCAGCGCGGTCTGATGAACATACAGGCGACCCCCGTCATTTCATCTTTGCCACGATGCCCCACCAAACGCGGTGAAACACGCTCCTCGCGGACAAGTTTCTCAACCGCCGCCTGCCAACCGGCCGCCGCCTGGGCGCGCCGCGCCACCCGCGCCGAAAACCATCCGCCCGCCCGCGCCGTCAATCCGCGCCCACCGGCCTATTATCCCACCCCGGACGGTCAAACACAACCAATTCGCGACGCCTCCCGGCGGACCGGAGCCAGGCGGCAATCCGTGGGTTGTTCGGTCCAGACGCTGCGATCTTGCCCAAAGAATCCGCGAAGAACCTCGTCGCGCCCCCTCGCGCCATCTAGCCGCCCCCTCTAGAATTGGGAGTCCGCATCCTTTTGCTCCACGAGGCGGCCGCGCCGACTGCCTCCCTGGATGGCATTCGAAGGTATTTGCAAACCATTTTGCAGGAAGGATTTGCGCCAGATGGACAATCTCTCGACGGCCGCTGCCCGCGCTCGCTTCCCCAGTGCCGCCGGCGAGCTCCAGCGCCTCGCTGGCGAGAAGATCCTCATCCTCGACGGGGCGATGGGCACGATGATCCAGCAACTCGGCTTCTCCGAGGCCGAGTTCCGCGGCCAGCCCTTCGCATCGCACCCGTCCCCACTGCTCGGCTGCAACGACCTCTTGTCCTGGACGCAACCGGCGGCCATCCAAGGGATTCACCAGGCGTTTCTCGATGCCGGGGCGGAGATCCTCTCGACCAACACGTTCAACGCGAACTGCATCTCCCTGGCCGACTACGGCCTGTCGGCAAGCGTCCGCCAGATCAACCTGGCCGCGGTCGCTTCCGCGCGGCGGGCAATCGCCGCCCGAGAAAGCGACGCCCGGCCGCGGTTCGTCGCCGGCTCGATCGGCCCGACGAATCGGACCGCCTCCCTCTCACCCGACGTGAACGATCCGGGCTATCGGGCCGTCACGTTCTCCGACCTGGTGGCCGCCTATGCCGAGCAGATCGATGCCCTCCTGGCCGGCGGCGTCGACCTGCTCCTGCCGGAAACCACGTTCGATACGCTCAATCTCAAGGCCTGCCTGTTCGCCGTCGAAGACTGCTTCGAGCGGCTCGGCCGCCGCGTGCCGGTGATCGCCTCCGTAACGATCACCGATCGAAGCGGCCGGACGCTTTCGGGCCAGACCCTGGCGGCCTTCTGCACGTCGATCGGCCACGCCGACCTGTTCGCCGTGGCGATCAACTGCGCGCTGGGCCCCGAGTTGATGCGCCCCCACGTGGAGGAGCTGGCGGCGATCTGCCCGACCCGCACCGGCTGCTACCCGAACGCCGGCCTGCCCAACGAGTTTGGCCAATACGAGGAGACCCCGGAGCAGATGGCGGCCGTCCTCGGCCAGTTCGCCGCATCCGGCTGGCTGAACCTCGTGGGCGGCTGCTGCGGGACCACCCCGGAGCACATCCGGGCCATCGCCCGGGCCGTCTCGGAACACCCGCCGCGCAGGCCTCCCCACCTGCCGCCCGAGGCGCGCTACAGCGGCCTGGAGCCGCTCGTCCTCACGCCGGAGAGCAACTTCACGATGATCGGCGAGCGGACGAATGTGTCGGGATCGCGGCGGTTCGCCCGGCTGATCCGCGAGGAGAACTACGCCGAGGCCGTGTCCATCGCCCGGCAGCAGGTGGAAGGCGGGGCAAACATCATCGACATCAACCTCGACGACGGGCTGATCGACGGGGAGACGGCGATCACGCGGTTTCTCAACCTCGTCGCGGCCGAGCCCGACATCGCGCGCGTGCCCGTGATGATCGACAGCTCGAAATGGTCCGTGCTCGAAGCCGGGCTGAGGTGCGCGCAAGGCAAACCGATCGCCAATTCGATCAGCCTCAAGGAGGGCGAGGAGGAATTTCTCCGCCACGCCCGGCTGATCCGCCGCTACGGGGCGGCCTGCGTGGTGATGCTCTTCGACGAACAGGGCCAGGCCGTCTCCGTCGAGCACAAGGTCCGCATCGCCCGCCGCGCCTACCACCTGCTGACCGAAAAGGTGGGCATGCCGCCCGAGGACATCATCTTCGACCCCAACATCCTCGCCGTCGCCACCGGGATCGCCGAACACAACCGCTACGCGGTGAATTTCCTCGAAGCCGTGCGGCAGATCAAGCAGTTGTTTCCCGGCGTCCGCATCTCCGGCGGCGTAAGCAACATCTCCTTCGCCTTCCGCGGCAACGAGCCGGTCCGCCGCGCGATGCACGCGGCGTTCCTCTACCACGCGATCCGCGCCGGGCTCGACATGGCGATCGTCAATGCCGGCCAGTTGGACGTCTATCAAGAGATTCCGCCCGAACTGCTCCAGCGCGTCGAGGACGTGCTTTTCGACCGCCGCCCGGACGCCACGGAGCGGCTCCTCGAGCTGGCCGAGTCGTTCAAGGGCGACGGGCCCCGCACACAGGCCGCCGAGCAGGCCTGGCGCAGCCAGCCCGTGGAAAAACGCCTCGGCCATGCCCTGGTCAAGGGGATCGTCGATTACGTCGAAGCGGACGTCGAGGAAGCGCGGCGGCAATACCCCTCGTGCCTGGCGATCATCGAGGGACCGCTGATGGACGGGATGCGCGTTGTCGGCAACCTGTTCGGCGAAGGCAAGATGTTCCTCCCCCAGGTCGTCAAGAGCGCCCGGGTGATGAAAAAGGCCGTCGCCTACCTGATGCCCTTCATGGAACACGAGAAGACACCCAGCGGCGCCGCGCGGCGGACCCGCGGCACGCTCGTCATGGCCACCGTCAAGGGCGACGTGCACGACATCGGCAAGAACATCGTCGGCGTCGTCCTGGCCTGCAACAACTACGAGATCATCGACCTCGGCGTGATGGTCCCCTGCGACAAGATTCTCGACACGGCCGCCGAGCGGGGCGCCGACCTGCTCGGCCTGAGCGGCCTGATCACGCCAAGCCTCGAAGAGATGGCACACGTCGCCCGCGAGATGCAGCGGCGGGCAATGACGGTTCCGCTGCTGATCGGCGGCGCGACCACCAGCGCCAAGCACACGGCCGTCAAGATCGCCCCGGAGTACCGGCAGCCGACCGTCCACGTGGCCGATGCTTCGAAGTCCGTCGGCGTCGTCGACCGGCTGATCCACCCCCAGCGGCGCGACGCGTTCATCCGCGAGAACCAGGCCGAGCAGCAGCGCCTCGTCGAGTCGTTCCACCGCCGGCGGCAAGCGAGCCTCATTGCCTACCAGGAGGCTTTGGCGCGGCGGTTCGCAACGGATTGGCGGAACGTGAGAATCGACACCCCCGCCTTCCTCGGGCCGCGCGTGCTGAGAAGCTTTCCCCTGAAGGAACTACTCCCGTTTATCGATTGGTCCCCGTTCTTCATGGCATGGGAGCTTCGCGGCAAGTACCCCAAAATCCTCGACGATCCGAAATGCGGGCCCGAGGCGCGGCGGCTGTTCGACGATGCACGGGAATTGCTCGCGAAAATCGTCGACGAGAAGCTCCTCACGGCCAACGCCGTCTATGGGTTCTGGCCCGCCGCATCCGCCGGCGACGACGTCCTCGTCTACGCCGACGCCGAACGCCGCGAAGAGCTCGCCCGATTTCACATGCTCCGCCAGCAGTGGCAGCGGCAGGGACAAACCGAATTCCGCTCGTTGGCCGACTACATCGCGCCCTGCGATGCGGGGCGCACCGACTACCTCGGCGCTTTCGCCCTCACGGCCGGGATCGGCACGGCCGAACTCGTCCGCCGCTTCGAAGCCGAGCACGATGACTACACCGCGATCATGGTCAAGGCCCTGGCCGACCGGCTCGCCGAGGCCTTCGCCGAGCGGCTCCACAAAACCGCCAGAGACGACTGGGGCTACGGCCGCGAGGAACAACTCGCCAACGAGGATCTGATCCGCGAGCGCTACCGCGGCATCCGCCCCGCGCCGGGCTACCCCTCCCAGCCGGACCACACCGAGAAGCCGATCCTCTTCGATCTGCTCCAGGTTTCATCCCAGACCGGAATCCGCCTCACCGAGACCCTGGCGATGGACCCGCCGGCATCGATCTGCGGGCTGTACTTCGCCCACCCCGAGGCCCGCTATTTCTCCGTCGACCGGATCACCCGCGACCAGGTCGAGGACTACGCCCGCCGCAAGGGAATCAAGCCCCACGAGGTCGAACGGCACCTCGCCTCCAACCTCGGCTACGACCCGTAGGGTCTGGTTGTGCGCAATGTAGCGGCCATTCCGGTTGTGCGGAATCCGCTAAGTCTGCACATCCAGAGCAATTGGCTCGAACCGGAGATTCGCGCTTTCCGACAAGACTCATAGAACGGAATTCATTCCGTTTACTGGTGTATCGCGATTCTTCGAACGACTCCCCAGGAACCATGCAATGTCAATCCGCGCGGTGCCTGCCTGCCTGCCGACCCTACTGATCGCCCTCCTGGCTTCGCTCTGCGGTGCGGCGGAGCAAGCGGCGGTCCCCCCCCTGCCCCGGCAATTGCCCGTGACGGCCCCGCTCACCCTGGCGGACCTGGAACGGATCGCCATCGAGTCCAACCCCACCCTGGTCCAAGCCCGCATGGCAATCCGTGCCGCGGAAGGGTCGCACCTCCAGGCCGGTTTGTACCCCAACCCGACCCTCGAATACATCGCGGACGAAATCGGCAACGACGGGTCCGAGGGATTGCAGGGCGGGGGGGTCACGCAGGAGATCGTCACCAACGGCAAGCGGCGCCTCGGACTGGCCGTGACCAGCCACGAGATCCAGCAGGCGCGGCACGCCTGGCAGGTCCAGCGCTGGCGCGTGATCAACGATCTCCGCGTGGGCTACTACGAAGCCCTGCTGGCCCAGAAGACGATCGAGGTCAACGAACAGCTGCTTGCCATCGAGGAGCAACTCCTCCGAGCCGCGCAGCAACTTCGCGACGCGCAAGAGGTCAGCGAGGTCGATGTCCTCCAGGCCCGCGTCGAGATGGAAAACGCCCAGCTCAACCTGGCCCAGGCACGGGATCGGCACCTGGCCGCCTGGCGGCGGCTGGCGGCGGTGCTGGGGACGCCCGAGATGGGACCGGCGCCGCTGGCGGGCGATGTCACGGGCAACCTGCCGCGGATCACCTGGGAAGAGTCGCTCTCGCGACTGCTCGCACAGAGCCCCGAATTGGCCCAGGCCCGCGCCGCCGTCAACCGCGCCGAGTGCGACCTGGCTTTGCAGTCCGCCGAGCGATTCCCCAACTTCGAGGCGGGCGCGGCGGTCAAAAAGGACACGGGAAGCGGCTCGACCGTCGTGGACGTGGCGATCGGGGTGCCGCTTCCCGTGTTCAACCGCAACCAGGGGAATATCGTTCGCGCGCAGGCGGCTGTGACCTCCGCCCGGATCGAGATCAGGCGGCTCGAGCTGGAACTCCGCGAACGGCTCGCCACGGCGTTCGAGCAATACGTCAGCGCCCGCCGCCGCGCGGAGGCGTACACCGGGTCGATCCTGCCCAACGCCCGCCGCTCGCTCGAGCTGACCACGACCGGCTACCGCGAGGGCGAGTTCGCCTACCTCACCTTGCTGACCGCGCAGCGGACATACTACGACACAACGCTCAACTACCTGGCCAGCCTGGAGGAGGTCTGGGGGCGGAGCGTCGAGATGGAGGGGATGCTCCTACGCGGCGGCTTGCAGGGGGCTGCCGCCGACTAGCGCCCGCCCGCCGCCCGCGAAAACGCCTCACCCCTCGGCTGGATTTCCCTCCGGCGCTGCATCGCCCTCGCGGGAGAACATCTCATACAGGATGGGAAGCACGATCTGCTCGAAAAAGATCGCCACGATGAAGCCCCCGATGTAGACGATCGCCAACGGGCGGTGGATTTCCGACCCGGTGCTCGTCCCCAGCGCCAACGGGAGCACGCCCAGGATCAGAATCAGCTCGGTCATCAGGATCGGCCGGAATCGGCTCAGCGAGCCCGCGATCACCGCTTCGTGCAGGCTTTTTCCGCTCTTGCGAAGATCGTTGATCTTCCCCACGAGAACCACGCCGTTCTGGATGGCGATCCCAAACAGGGCGATGAACCCGACCAGCGAGGAGACGTTGAGCGTCTGGTTGGCCAGGTAGAGGGCGACAAGCCCCCCGCTGACCGTCATCGGCACGTTCAACAGCAGAATCAGGGCCTGGCGGAGCGAGCCCAGCGAGGCGAACAGGACCACGAGCACGCTCAGCCCGACAATCAGCATCATCCAGCGGAGCTGGCGGGCGGTCTTCTGCTGGCTCTCGAACTGGCCGCCGAAAACGAAGTGGTAGCCTTCCGGCAGCGACACCTCCGCTTCGATCGCCTTCCTGGCGTCGGCGACGAAGCGGCCCACGTCGCGCCCCACGACGTTGCAGAGAATCACCTTCCGACGCATCAGCCGCTCGCGAAAGATCGTCTGCGGCCCTTCGCCGCGATCGATGTCCGCGATCTGGCTGAGCGGCACGCGCTGGTTGGCGGGCGTATCGACGAGCAGATTCTCGATGGCTTCCACGTCCCGCCGGTATTGCTCCGGCAGGCGGACGAGGACCGAGGTCGTCTTCTCGGCTTCCCAGACGTCGGTCACTTCGACGCCGTTCAAGGCCGTCTCGACCAGGTCGGCGACCTCCTCGACCTTCAATCCGAAACGTCCCAGCGCCTCGCGGTCGAGCTTGATCACGATCAGGGGGATCCCCGCCGTGTGCTCGACCTGCAAGTCGGCAACCCCGTCGATCCGCTCCATGATCCGATGGATGTCTTCAATCCTGTCATTCAGCACCGCCAGGTCCGGGCCAAACAGCTTGAGCGAAACCTGCCCCTCGATCCCGGTCAGCATCTCCGAGAGCTTGTTGGCGATCGGCTGCTCGAAGATGCAGACGATCCCGGGCACCTGTGCCAGTTCGCGCCGCATCGCCTCGGTCAGCTCGACGTACCCCCGCGCGCGCTCCTCCAAGGGTTTCAGTTCGAGGATGTAGTGGCTATGGTTGACCGGGTGGACATGTTCCGAATCCTCGCCCGAACCAGTCGTCCGGCAGACGGCGACGACCTCGGGGAAAGACAGGAATATCTCTTCCACCTTCTTGCCGATCCGCACCGATTCCTCCAGCGAGGTCTCCGGCAGCATCACCGTCGAGGCGATGATCGCCCCCTCGTCGAGGAACGGGACGAATTCGCTCCCCAAGTGCGGATAGCAGGCAGCGCCCACCGCCAGCACGGCCAGCGCCAACAGAAGCACGGCCCACTTGCGGCGAAACGCGCCGTTCAGCAGCCAGGCGTAGCAGCCCGTGGCCAGGGACATCAAGCCGAATCCCCGCCGCCCCACGCTCCCCGTCCGGCGATACGACATCAGCACCGGCTGGAGCGTGAGATTGATGACCAGGGCGCCGAACAAAGCGGCGATCAGGGCAAACGCCATCGGCCGGAACATCCTCCCGGCGATTCCCTCCAGGGCCAACAGCGGCAGGAAGACCAGAACGATGATCAGGTTGGCGGAAAACAGGTAGGAACCGATCTCCTTGGCCCCCGCGGCGGCCAGCGCGACCGGCGAACCTCGCTCCGCCGCATCCTGGAATCGCCTGTGGATATTCTCCACCATGATCACCGAGCCGCCGGCCATCTTCCCCACGCCGATCGCCAGCCCGCCCAACGCCATCACCGTCAGCGAAATCCCCGCCACGTGCATCAGCACGAACGAAAGCAGGATCGACAGCGGGATCGTCAAGGAGGCGATCAGCGAGGCCCGCAGGCTGCCCAGAAACACGAGGATCACGAGCATCACCAGGACGCCCCCTTCCAGCATCGCCATCCCCACGTGCTCCAGCGAGCTCTCGATCAACCGTGACTGGTCGTAGTAGGTGACGATCTTGATTCCCGCCGCCAGCCGCCCCTGGATTTCGGCGAGAAACTCCTTCAAACGGCTGATCGTCCGCAGCGTGTCCCCGCCGTACTGTTTCTGGACGACGACAGACACCGCCTCCTGGCCGTTGAAGCCCGCGTCGCCGCGGCAAAACTTCCCCGCAACCTTCACCTCGGCCACGTCCTTGACGAACACCGGGACGTTTTTCCGCGAAGCGATCACCGTGTTTTCGATGTGGGCGAGCGAGTCAATCCGGCCTTCGCCCTTGATGAGAAACTCCTGGTTCTTCCCCGTGATGATTCCGCCGGAAAAATTCCGGTTGCTCTGCTCGACCGCCTCCTTGACCTCGCCCACGGTCAACCCGTAATGATGGAGCATCTCCGGATTCAACAGAACTTGATACTGCCGGACGAAACCGCCCAGGTTCAGCACGAACGAGACCCCTTCGACTCCCAGCAGGCGGTAGCGGATCGTCCAATCGGCGACGCTCCGCAGCTCCATCGGATCGACGCCCTCGCCGACAACCGCGAATTCGAAGATCTCTCCCATCCGCGAGGAGACCGGCCCCATCATCGGCCGCGAAGCCCCCGCCGGCAGCTGCTCGGCGAGAATCTCCAGCTTGCCGCTGACGATCTGCCGCGCCAGGTAGATGTCCACGCCCCAATCGAACTCGACCGTCACCACCGACTCGCCGGTCGTCGATTCCGACCGGACGCGGATCACGCCGGGTGTGCCGTTCATCAGGCTTTCCAGCGGGAAGGTGATCATCCGCTCCACGTCCTCCGCAGCCATTCCCGGGCAGGAAGTGATGATGTTCACCAGCGGCGCGTTCAAGTCGGGGTAGATGTCCTTGGGCATCCGCTGGTAGACCAGCGCGCCGACGAGCGACACCAGGCCGGTCACCAGGAGGACGAACAACCGGTTGCGCAAGGCGATGTCGATGATGGCCTGGATCATGGTCGGGGGGTCCCTTGTGCTTCAGTGCGCGTGCGACGCCTCCAGCAGTTCCCGCTGAAGTTCCGATTTCAATTGGTGATTCCCCCGCACCACGATCTCCTCGCCAACATCGAGCCCCTTGACAATCTCCACCTCGTCCCCCTCAACAGCCCTCGTCGCCACCTCCCGGGGCGCGAATCCGTCGGCTGTCTTGACGAACACGAGCTTCCGCTTCCCCTCTTCGAGGACCGCGGACGCGGGCACCAGGACCATCGGCTCGCCGCCGTTGCGAAGGATGCAGACGTTGGCGAACATCCCCGGTTTCAGCCGCAAGTCGCCGTTCGCCACGTCCGTCCGCACGGTGATCGTGCGGGTCTCCTCGTCGACCAGGTCGCCGATGTAGCTCACCGTCCCGTGAAACGCCTCGCCAGGATAGGCGGGCACGCAGATTTCGACCGCTTGGCCGACTTTCATCTTGGCCAGGTCCTTTTCATAGACCTCGGCGTCCGCCCAGAGACGTCGCGGATCGACGATCGTCATGATCTCCACCGTCTGGTCGACCATCCCCCCGAGAATCGCCTTGCTGGCCACGACCTTGCCGGAAACCGGCGCGGTTAGCATGACCTTGGGGCTGATCTCGTGTGTCTCGGTGATCTCCTTGACCCGCTCCTCGGTGAACCCCAGCACGTGAAGCCGCTTCTCCGCGGCCTCGGCATTCGCCTGCGCCATCACGTAATCCGCCTCCGCCGCGACGAGGCCCTTCTTGACCCCAATCCCGTTTTCCACCAGGCGCTTCTCGCGCTCCAGGTTCAGCTTCGCCAATTCCAGGGCGGCGATCAACTTGAAGAACTCCGATTTCGCCTCGCCCACCTCCTGGCTCTCCAGGACGATCACCGTCTGGCCCTCTTCGACCCAATCGCCAACCTCCGCATGGACCGCGGCGACTCGCCCCGGAAACGAGTAGCTGACGATTGCCGTCTGCGGCTGCGGTGCGAGAATCTTGCCCATCGCCTTGAGCACGCGCCGGCCCTTGTGCGCGTCGACCCGGGCCAACTCGACGCCCGCCAGCTCCAGGCTCGCGCTGGACAGGCGGACAACCGCCTCCCCCGACAGCGATTGGCGCTGGGCCGGAACGGGACCGTCCGCCGTGGCGGCCGATCCGCCGCATCCTCCGCTCGGCAGTCCAATCGCCAGTAAACACGCAACCAAGAGAACCGCTCTTCCAGTCATCACAGATATTCCTCTGGCTCGGGTGACGGGCGACGGCCCAATCGCAAAACAGACAACTCAGCCGACTCCGCCGGGGGGCAAAAACGTAGAGAGACGCTGCTGCGCAAGCCGGCGCTCCGATCGTTCCGGGCCAACGAGACAAGAATGCCCCGCCGCAAAAGGCTGCCTTGCGCGAACGACTTGGCTTACCCCGAGGGAGGTGACCGCGCGGAAACGGAACCGCGGGACAGCTTGTCAAACAGAACACAGGCAGGCAGAGGCAAGGCATCGCCCACAACCTCCACGACAACGAGCGAGGCGGGGGCGGACTCGCCCTGAGACAAGCTCTGGAGCCACTGGCAGCAAGGGCAACTCCCCTGCTCAGACGGCTTCTCGTCGAACAAGTGCGAATGCGCTGCGATCAGCACAAAGCTGACGATCACCAGCATCACGGCGAACTGCCGGACTCTAAGCGGCATCCTTCGACTCGCAAAAAAAGAACTTGCCTGACGGAATCAACAGCACGCGGCCTGTCGACCTGGACAGACCGCCAGCGGAGGGACTCCGCCCCGCCGACAACTGCCTAGCATCCCTCTTATAACCTGGCGCTCCCCTCCCGGCAACTCCCGGCTCGCCGAGCGCCGATTGACAACCTCCCTACCAACGGTAGGATGGGAGAGCGCGGTCGCCGCTGACCGGGGTGTCTTGGGAACGCTCACGCAGCCCCCCTTTGTAGTGGGGGCCCGCGCTTTTTTACAGTCCACAACGCTCGCCCACGGACTCTCTCTCCTAGCGGAGAAGGATTGCCGCGGGCGCTCCGATACGCCTTTTCAACGGGACCCCCCCATGACCCAGATCGAGCAGGCTCGCGCCGGCAGAACCACTCCCGAGATGGAACAGGTCGCTCGGGATGAGCACCTGGACGCAAAGCTCGTCCGCGAGGAAGTCGCCCGCGGGCGGATGGTCATTCCGGCCAACAGGGGCCATCTCGAAAAGGGGCTCCACGCGGTCGGCATCGGCGTGGCCGCACGCACGAAGATCAACGCGAATCTGGGCAATTCGCCGCTTTCGAGCGATGCCGCCTGCGAATTGGCCAAGGTCCACTGCGCCATCCGCTACGGCGCCGACACGATCATGGACCTCTCCACCGGCGAGGAGATCGACGCGATCCGCCAGCGGATCATCGAGGCCGTCTCCGTCCCCGTCGGCACCGTGCCGATCTACCAGATGTGCGAGCAGCTCGACGACATCGTCGACATGCAGCCGCAGGACTTCCTCGATGTCGTCGAACACCAGGCCCGCCAGGGCGTCGACTACATGACCGTCCACTGCGCGGTGCTCCGCGAGCATCTGCCGCTGACGGAAAAACGCCTCACCGGGATCGTCAGCCGCGGCGGCTCCCTGGTGGCCAAGTGGATGGTCGCCCACAAACAGCAGAACCCCTTCTTCACCCACTTCGACCAGCTCTGCGAAATCATGCGGGCCTACGACGTCACCTGGAGCCTCGGCGACGGGCTCCGCCCCGGCTCGGTGGCCGACGCCAGCGACGAGGCCCAATTCGCCGAACTGAAGGTGATGGCCGACCTGACCCCGCGCGCCTGGCGGCTTGGCTGCCAGGTGATGATCGAAGGGCCCGGCCACGTGCCGATGGACCAGATCGAAATCAACGTCCGCCGGCAAATCGAGTGGTGCCACGGAGCGCCGTTCTACGTGCTCGGACCGATCGTAACCGACGTGGCCCCCGGCTACGACCATATCACCAGCGCGATCGGCGCCGCGATGGCCGCCTGGTACGGCGCGGCCATGCTCTGCTATGTGACCCCCAAGGAGCACCTCGGCCTGCCCAACATGGACGATGTCCGCCAAGGGGTCATCGCCTACAAGATCGCCGCCCACGCGGCGGACGTCGCCCGCCGGCGCCCCGGGGCCCAGCAGCGAGACAACGCCCTCTCCAAAGCCCGTTTCGATTTCGACTGGGACGAACAGTTCCGCCTCTCGCTCGATCCGGATACCGCCCGGCGGATGCACCAGCAGTCCCTCGCCGAGGCCGGCGGCGAACATCGTTATTGCAGCATGTGCGGCCCCAAGTTCTGCTCCATGAGGACCAGCGGCGAGTTGCGGCGGCTGGGCACGGAGCCGACCGGTTGACGCGGGCGAGCGGGCCTGGCCAGAATAGGG
>JAAYCB010000259.1 GCA_012744395.1 Pirellulaceae bacterium | reverse complement strand
TTGCTCCCGCGGGGTTCTTGCTCCCGCGGGGTTCTTGCTCCCGCGGAGCTTTGCCACAGGCCCGCGCGTTGTGCAAACAAAAGAGCAAGCCGGGACTGCCCCACCAGCTTGGCGCTGGCCGCCCCGGCTTGCGGACGCTCGACTGCCCCTCAACCGCAAGGGCGCTCGGCGTCGCCCGGCGACGCACTGCCCTTGGCAGCGGCGTCTCCGCACACGATCGCCGAGACCGATCGCTACGCATATTGTTTCTGGAAGAACTCCTGGCTGCCCTTCGGGTCGGCCTTCATCGACGCCGCGTTCTCGTCCCAGTTTGCCGGGCAGACTTCGCCGTTTTTCTCGTGGAACTGGAGGGCTTTGACCATCCGCAGCGCTTCGGCCACGCTGCGGCCGAGCGGCAGGTCGTTGACGACCTGGTGCCGCACGACTCCCGACTGGTCGATCAGGAACAATCCGCGCAGCGCGACTCCTGCCGGCAGGAGTACGTCGTAGGCCTGGGCGATTCCCTTGTCTAAGTCGGCGATCAGAGGATAGGCAATGTCTCCCAGCCCCCCCTGTTTTCGCGGCTTTTCGCGCCATGCCAGGTGAGAGTACTTGCTATCGACCGAGCAGCCGAGCAACTGGACGCCGAGCTTCTCGAAGTCGGCGACCGCGTCGGAGAACGCAATGATCTCCGTGGGACACACGAACGTGAAGTCGAGCGGATAGAAGAACAGCACCACGTATTTCCCGCGGTAATCCGCCAGCGAAATCTCCTGAAACGCCCCATTGGGCATGACGGCCTCGGCCTTGAAGTCGGGTGCCTGTTTTGCTACCAAGACGCTCATTGGCAAACTCCTCGTAAGCACAACTGCCTTGCGTGGACTTGTGTTCGTCGCTCTTTCCGCCGGATCGCCGCCCCCGGCCGCAGCCCGACCGGATCGGAGGGCGTCGTGCCTCAATTAATGCAGGCCGGACGCGATCGTCAACTTCCGCCAGGGTGGGCGTTCCGCCGGCAACCGCAAGCCAAGGCCCAGAGCCCACGGCCGCCCTCGATGCGACACTTTGGCAACTCGAAAGGAGGCCGCGATTCCGCCCGGCAAGCACGGACGACTTTCGTAGAACGAAATCGATACGGCCTCGCGGCCGCCGGCGGCCGCGGGGCGGTCATCACCCGTCCGCATCCCGGTAGAACGCCTCCATCGCCGGCCGGTACTGGTTCATCAGTTTGTCGTAGAAATCCAGCGGAGGCTGGGCATCGGCGGGCAGGAAGGACTTGTAGGGGTGCGTCTTGGAGTACTCGTCGAATTCCTTGCGGATCGCCGCCAGCGCGTCGGGATCCGTGAGCAGGTCGATTGCCGAAGCGGCCATCGCCTTGGCGCCGGCGCTTGCGCCCTTCCAGGCGGTCGAGCCGAAGCCGGAGGCAACGGTCGACCAGTGATGGCCCTGCGCGCCACTGGCGATACCGGGGAAGCGGATCGTGGCCGTGGGAGCGATCAGCGTCACGTCGCCGTGATCGGACGAGGCGCCGCCGGTGAACACGGTGGCCGGCTTGCCGATCGCGCCGACCTTCGTCGGCATGCCGGTCTGCCTCGCGCCCAGTTCCTTTTGCAGGGCTTTTGCGAACGCGTGTTCCTCCTCGGTCCACTCCGGCATGCCGACCAGTCCGATGTTCTTCTGCATCAGTTCCGCGAGCAGCTTGTTGTGATGCGACTGGTGGAGGGCGGCCAGGACGCGGACCGCGGCCAGTTCGGTGTTCGTGGCCAGCGCCGCCCCTTTCGCGCAATTGAGGACCCGCTCGAAAAGGCCCAGGAGATTCTCGTCCGAACTGCGGACGACATACCAGACACTCGCGCGGTCGGGAACGACGTTCGGGGCCTCGCCGCCGTCGACGATCACGTAGTGCATCCGCGTGGAGTAGTGCAGGTGCTCGCGAAGGTAGTTCGTGGCGACGTTGGTGATTTCGACGGCGTCCAGCGCGCTCCGGCCGGCCCACGGGGAACCGCCCGCGTGCGCCGTCTTTCCCTGGAACGTCAAGACGGCGGAGTACATCGCCGTGCCCGCGACGCCGTAGGCGCTGGCGAAGCCCGAGCCGGCGTGGTTGTTGATCACCGCGTCGACGTCCTTGAACAATCCCGCCCTGACCATGTACGGCCGGCTGACCCCGATCTCCTCGGCCGGCGAACCGAAGAGCTTGATCGTGCCGGGGATTTGGTGCTGCTCCATCGCCCGCTTGACGGCGATCGCGGCGGCGGTGGCGGCCGACGCCATCAGGTTGTGGCCGCAGCCGTGTCCGGGGGCGCCCGCGACCAGCGGCGCCTGCTTCGGATTGCGCCCCTGCTGCGAGAGCATCGGCAGCGCGTCGTACTCGACGAGGATTCCCACGACCGGCCTGCCCGCCCCATAGCTGGCGAGGAAGCAGGTGGGCATGCCTGCCAGCCCCTTCTCGACCGTGAAACCGGCCTGCTCGAGCGTCCGGATCAACAGCGCCGAAGACTTGTGCTCCTGCAACCCGAGTTCCGCGTAGGACCAGATCGCGTCGGATATCCGGCCGAATTTCGCCACCGTCTCCGGCTCGCCCAGCCAGTCGAGCACCGCCTGTTTTTCCGGCGAGACTTGGGCGGACAGCGGAGGCGAGAGAAACAGGCACACAGCCAAAGCTGCCAGGGAACCGTGGAAAACGCGCGTCTGGGTGTTCATGATCATCTCCGAATGGTCAACGAAAGGCGAATCGCGGTGTCTCTCCACTGCGGACGGCGCTAGTCGGGATTCGATCTCGGCGGCAATTCCCCGCGGCAGAAGCGGAGCCGGGCGTAGCGGGCGACCGGAACGCCATCCAAGGTGTCGGCCACCACGGTCCAGGGCGCAAAGGGAGTGGTCGTGATGTCGGGGGTCCAAGCGTAGTGGATCTTGCGCATCCGCCAGCCCCATTTCTCGCGCCCCCAGGTCTCCGTCTTGAGCGGGTCGATCCGCTTCCAGATGTTGTAGGGCGAGGTGCCGATGAAGTGCACCTGGTGGTTGCTGAGAATCGCGTTGGGATAGTTCACCCGCGCCCGCAGGTCGTGGCAGGGCGCATATCTCGGGTCCTCGCCCTCCGGCCAGACCAGCTTTCCGGTCTTCCATGCCCCCGCCTTGTCGAGAAATGCCCACTGCGAATGCGTCGAGCCGACGTTCTGAAAGAGGATGAATTCGCCGTTGCTTCCGTCGGCGGCAAACGTGCGGTAGGAATGCTCGGTGAACTTGGGCTCCCCATCCCATGACGGAACCAGATGCCTTGGCTCTCGTGCGGGCCGCGCGGGGTCAAACTCGAGGAACTCCGGGCGCGCCGGGCCGCCGACGCGCTTCGTGTCGCCGTCCGCGGCAATCCAGGGAGCCAGGGTCGGGTTGACCGACATCAGCAAACGCCCCGAGTGGCTCACGCCGAGCGGGCTCGGTTCGCGCGTGCGCTGCTTCGGGTCGCGCTGGCATAGCCGCCAGTCTTCCTCGCCGCACTCGTGGAGTGCCCAGCGGGCGTTGTTCAACGGCGCGCAGCCCGCCACGTGCTCGAACGCGCTGACGAAGAGTCTGCCGCCGGCGCGGACAATCTGGGTGCTGCCCGAGGCCCAAAACATGCCCGAACCGTTGTTCGTCGCTTCGTAGGGGGGCGGGTAGCAGACGATTTCATCGGCCTCCACCCGGACTTCAAACGGCGCGGCCGGCGCGGCCGCCTGGCCCGCGGCCGGCGCATTGACCAGGCAGACGGCCGCGAGAATCAAGATTCGTATCCTCGACGAGCCAGTCTTCGTCATGTCTTGTCCTTTCCGACATTTCGTGCCCCGCGCGGTCTCCCTTTCCTCTCCCGGCCCAACGCACGCCCCGCCCCCCCCCGGCCTGCTCCGCGGAGCGATGCCGCAGGGCCTTGCCGAAGCGTCTCGGGCTGGGCCGGGAATCGTCGACGGCCGCCTGGCCGGCCAGAAACACGCCGCCCACGTCCATGGCGCACTCTGACGGTTTGTCGAACGTTGTCTGGTCGCGAGCACCAGCGCGCCAAGTCTGCCAACCCGCCGCGCGTGATCGCGGATGGAAACGCCTCCTCTTGTCGGAGCCGAAGGCTTGCCCGAAGGCCCGCCGCCAGCGTCTCGCTGCCGAGCGGGTACCCGCCGCGGCGGCGCGTCAGGTTTTCTTCGCTGCTTTCTGATCGCCAAAGTACCCCAGCCGCGTCAAGGCTTCGCCGACATGGGGATAGACGCGCATCGCGTTGCGGAAATAGACCTTCTCCAGAACCTCCCGCGGCAGGGCGAGCCCGCGCATCGTGCACTCGTCCTTGATGCCGCTCGGCAGCTCCTTGTCCGTCTCCAGAAAATCGAAGTACCGCTGGTACTGGGGGACTTTCTCGGCCACGTTGGGCAAACGCTTGTCGAGTTCCGGAACGAACCACGAACTGCCGATGTCCGTGCCGAACAGGACGCGATCGGCGTGCTCGATGATGAACTCGCGCAGATTGTCGCGGCCCACGGCGTGGAGGAACACGGCGGTCGTGGCCAGGTCGATGTGCAGATTCGGGTAGCTCTTGAGCATGTAGCGAAGGTAGTCCAATTGCTCGTCGGAGTAGCAGAGCCACAGCATGTGGGCGTTGACGACGACCAACTGCGGATACTTCTTCAACACATTTTCCCAGGCGTGCTGTTGCCGCCAGAATTCCACCGGTTCGGCAAACCATTCCGTCCGCCTTCCGTAGGTACCGCAGGGATTCGCCACGTGGGGCGAAGCCGC
Source organism: Pirellulaceae bacterium (assembly GCA_012744395.1). Taxonomy (GTDB): domain Bacteria; phylum Planctomycetota; class Planctomycetia; order Pirellulales; family Thermoguttaceae; genus JAAYCB01. The sequence continues at coordinate 8,154 of JAAYCB010000259.1, read as the reverse complement.
AACCATGCGGATCTGGTCCATCGCGGCAAAGACCGGGTCGTTGGCCGGATGGTCAATTTCGACGCCCGGCTGCCAACCGGGATAGAACTTGAAGCCCGCCACGCCGCGCTCCTGCCACTTGAGCAGATCCTGCGGCGAGTAGCGCAGGCCGTCCTTGATCGTGTAATCGAAGATGCAGAACTGGATCCGCCCGCCGTAGCGCTTGCGGAGCTCCGCCATGTCGGGCGGCTCGGGCGAAGCCTGCGCGGAAGAGCCGAGACTGATCCACATGGCCATCTCGACGCCGAGTTGCTTCTTGAGGGCTTCGCGGAGAGTCATGTAGTTGTCGATCGCGCTCCAGTCGGCTCGAATATGAGCGTGTACGTCGATTCGCGGCATCGTCGCCAAGGTGAAGCGGGGCTCGGCCGGATCGCCGCCCCCCTCGGCATGAGCCGCGCCGCCGGAGTCCAAGCCGGCGATCATGCCCAGACCGGCCACCGCGCCGGAGGAACTCCTGAGGAAATCTCGTCGCGAAAGGGAAGGGTCTTCGTGCGTCATGTTGGCGGACTCCCAAAATGCGGGGTGCTTGTACCTCGCAATAGAATACCTTCCGCCGCCAGCCCAAACAACAACCGGCCCGTCTCAGCCGGTCTCCGGCAGGAAGGTTGGCATCAATACCCCGCGAAACGGCTGGAACGGGCCGCGAACCTGCGAAAAGTGCAGTTCGCAGTTCTTCGCGCCGATCGCGTAAAGGTCCTGGACAAGGTCGGGACAGTCGGCCGGCACCAGGCACAACGCCGTCCTCCCCCGGAACCCGTCGAGCACCCGTGCCAGCAGAGCGGCGGCCTGCTCTTCCGTCCGGGCGACGCCGGGGCCGACCAGCGGCAGCCCGGGATGCTTGAGCCCCGCGAGGAACCCCTCGACGCCGTTGGGCCCGTCGTAGACGAACATCTCCCAGAGGCCGTCGCGATTGTCAATGAAATACCGGTAGTCCTTCTCCCGCGAAATCCCGGCGATCTCCCGCTCCAGCGCGGCGGCGGCGGAGACGTCTTCGATCTTCGCCGGCCGGACGTGTTCCGCGCCCGCAAACCGCCGCCCGAGGCCCTCTTGGGGCACGCCGACGAGCATGTCTTGAAACGCCCGGCGCGGGACGAAACCCGCCCGGGTGTAGAGCGAGAACGAGTCCAGGTTCAGCGCGCTTTGGACCAGCCGGACGGACGAATGGCCATGCTTGTCGGCATAATCCAGGATGTACTGGAGCAGGGCCTTCGCGATGCCTCTTCCGAAGTAGTTCGGGTGGATGTTCATGATCCCCAGGGAGACATGGGTCTGGCGGGGATGGTAGAAGCACGACCCGACCAACAGTCCCGTCGCCGCATGTTCGGCCACGACGGCGCAGCCCGGGTCTAACGCCTGGTAAACATCGAAGAAGACGGCCGTCGACTCAGGGCCGGCATGAAAGACCTTGGTGCCGAGGCGCGTCTGGTACCAGTGGTTCGTCGACAGACAGACCAGCTCGGCCACTTCCGAGCGGTCGCGGGGCGTGATTGGGCGAAGGTGAAACATCGTTGTTCTTGGCGATCCTTGAGGCGGTGGCGGCGTCTGGAGACAGCGAGCCGCGGAGCTGGCCGGCCGCGCGTGCAGTCCCCGGTGCAAGTCCGCAGGTCGAGACCTAACACTACCGCGAGGTGCCAACGAGTGCAACTTCTCCACCCTCGGCGAGCGAGCCGGAGCCATTCCGCAAGGGCTCTCCCGGCGTGTGCGGGGTTACCCGCCCCGGGCCGGAGCGTTATCATGGGTTGAGGAGCAGCCCGCTCGCGTTGTCCAGCGACTGGCCCCTCCCCCGATCCCTGCCAGCGCTCATGTCCACAAGCACCAGATTTCCTGTCGCCCCCCTTCGTGAGTGGGTTCGCCGGACCGACGTGCACGCCGCCGCCCGGCTCTCGCTGCTTGTGGAAGTGCTTCGTGTTCTCGACGGCGAGGAGGCGTCGTCGCTGCTTGGGCGAGGCGAACTGGCCGATCGACTCGAGCGCTGGCGCTATCAGTGGTTGAACCAGCAGTCCACCCGGCTGACAGCGGAGGATCGCCGCTCACTGGACTGCCTCGACCGGATGGCCAACGAGCTCTCGGGGCGCGGAGGCCGCCCGCCCCGACGGACTCGCCAGCTTGTCCGCGACGACGGGCTGGCCGGCCCCGAGATCGCCGAGGCCTGGCGGCACCTGGATCCGGCGCGGCCGCTGGCGCCGCTCGTTGAACGGGCCCGAGCGCTGACCATCGAGCGGTTTGGCGAACCGGCGGCGCGGGACCCGCGGCCGGCGTCGGGCCGGCGGATGCTGCTTTACGCGCCGCTCTATCTGTCCAGCCACTGCATCAACTTCTGCACCTACTGCGGTTTCCGCTATCCGCGCCAGCTCCGGCGCCGGCACCTCTCCTTCGCCGAGGCCCAAGGCGAGGCGAACGTCCTTTTAAGGCGTGGATTCCGCCACATCCTTCTGGTCGGCGGCGAGTTCCCGCGGCTGACGACGGCTGAGTACTACGCCCAGGTCATCGAGTGGCTTACGCGCCAGGCGGTGGCGCCGGCGGTCGAGATCGCTCCCCAGTCGACCCGCCATTACGCCCGGCTGGCCGAGGCCGGCGCCTGCTGCGTGACCCTCTACCAGGAGACCTACGACGAGACGCTCTATGCGGAATATCACCCCAAGGGCAGCAAGGCCTCGTATGACTGGCGGTTTGAGGGGCTCGACCGCGCGGCGGACGCGGGAATCGGCCGGCTGGGGTTGGGAATCCTGCTGGGGCTGGCCGATCCGGTCGAGGACACCCGGGCGATGATGCAGCATGCCGCCTATCTCCAGGCCCGGCACCCCGACCGGACGATCGCCTTCAGCCTGCCGCGAATTCACGATGCGCCGCAGGGCTTCCGGGCACCTTACAGAATCGACGACGAGCTGTTCGTGCGGCTGTACTGCGTCCTCCGCCTGGGATTTCCGGACGCGGAACTCGTCCTCTCCACGCGCGAAAACGCCGTGCTCCGGAACCGCCTGGCGGACATCTGCATCACGCAGATGTCGGCGGGCAGTTGCACGGCCCCCGGTGGCTACGAAGACCGCAAAGACGGCGGATCAGGGGAACAGTTCCCGGTCAGCGATCATCGCACGGCGGGCGAGATGGCCGCCTGGCTGACAACGCGCGGGTATCGAGTCGCCTGGCGGATCGGCGCTCGCTAGGCCGCGCACCGCTCCTGGTTCCCAAGCTCCGGCTTGGGAACCTCCGCCTCACCCCGGCCGGCCAGCCGCTGCTTTTCCTGGTTCCCAAGCTCCGGCTTGGGAACCTCCGCCTCACCCCGGCCGGCCGGCCGCTGCTTTCCGCCGCAGTTGCTCGACCACCGGCTCGTACCGTGCCCCGCAGGCCGTGAGCGCGAAGCTCCGCGACTGGCCGCCGGCAACTTCGATGTGGACCAGCAGGCGCTCGCTCGGCAGACAGCCTTCCACGCGATCGGCCCATTCGATGAGCGTGATCCCCTCGCTTTCGAAATACTCCTCCGGGCCGAGCTCGAAAAACTCGTCCTCGTCTTTGAGGCGGTAGGCGTCGATGTGGTACAGCAGCCGGCGGCCGCGATACTCGTGCACCAGCACGAAGGTCGGGCTGACGACGTCGCGGCGATCGATCCCGCAGTGCTCGGCGATCGCCTGGACGAGCCGCGTCTTGCCGGCGCCCAGCGTGCCAACCAGCGCGACCACCGACCCTTGGGGCAGGAGATCGGCCAGCCAAGCGCCGAGCCTGGCGGTGTCCGCTTCGCAATCGGCAAGGAATTGAACGGTCTGCGTCACGCGGGGCCGCGATCTCAGTCGAATTGATGTTCGAAGCCGCCAGCGGCAAGTCGCCGGCGGCGGCCTTGCGGGTCCTGCTGGAACAGGCCCGGGCCGGAAACGAACTCGCCGATCACCGTCAGTGAAACCTGGAGGGGCTGATCGGCGATCATCCGCTGCGACTCGTCCGGCGGAACCGCCAGGATCAACTCGAAATCTTCGCCGTCGGCGAGCGCGTGGTCAAGCGGCGTCGAGCCGTCGGCCAGTTGGGCGGCCAACCGCTCCGCGTCGGCCGAGATCGGGATTCGGTCGGTCCAGACCACGGCGCCGCAGCTGCTCTCTTCGACCAGGTGCGCCAGGTCCCGGGCGAGGCCGTCGCTTGCGTCGATGCCCGCGTGCAGCCGGTAGCCATCGGCCAGGGCGAGGGCTTCGGCAACTCGGGGCTGGAAATCGAAATGGCGGCCGAGAATGCTGCCGCCGAACGATCCGGTGACGACGATCCGGTCGCCCGGCCGCGCGCCGCCGCGCACGAGCGGCCCGCGGGACCCTGCCTGGCCGATCGCCGTGACGCTGATCGCCAGCGGCCCATCCCAGCTATTGGTGTCTCCGCCGGCGATCGCGATCTGGTATTGTTCGGCCAGCGGGATCATCCCCTCATACAGCGCGATCGCCAACTCCAATCCGCCCCGCCGCGGCAGGACGAGGGCGACGACCGCCGCGACCGGCCGGCAGGCCATCGCGGCCAGGTCGCTGAGGTTGGCCGCCAACGCCTTGCGGCCGACCCTTCGCGGGTCCGCCTCGGCGAGGCGGAAATCGACCTGGTCGGTGAGCATATCGACGGTCACCAGCCAGTCGCCGCCTGGGGCGCCGTTGAGGACCGCGGCGTCGTCGCCGATCCCCAGCTTCAGCAACGGATGGCGGGGCAAGCGGCCGCGCAAGTGGGCGATCAAATCCGATTCCATGGCGTCTTCCACAACGGGCATCCCCCCCAAAGCCTCTGCAACCGCGGTCCGCGGGAGCGGCTTTGGGGGGGGCCGAACCATCGCGATTCGAGCCGGGAGTCTGGGTCGGGCCGAATGCGGGCTGCCTTGGGACTGAGCCGCGCGGCGCGATCGCCGCTTGATCAAAAAACCGTCAGCGCTGCACGGTCGTCTTCATGCTCACCGACAGGTGACCGTAGAGGACGTCGTTGTTGCGGAGCAAGTACACTTTGACGGGCGAGAACTCGGAGATGTCGGGCCGGCTCATCACGTAGGCCACGTTCTTCATCGACAGGGTTTCCCAAATGTGCAATCCAACCAGGACGTCGCCGGGCAGAATCCCCTGCTCGGCGGCCGGACCGCCCGGACGCACCCGAACCACCGACATTCCGCCTCGATACCGGGTACGGAACGTGCGGCGAAACTGTTCGGCGGGGATCGCCTCCAGTTCCACCCCCAGCCCTTCCCAGACCAGCTCGGCCCAGTCCGCAGAGGCTGCCGGCGCCTCGGCAAGGGACAAGCTGAAATCGAGCGCTTCGTCGCCCCGTCGGACGGTGACCTGAACCGGCTCACCGGCTTTGCGGCCGAGCATCGCGCGATGAAAATCGAGGCTCCGCGCCACCGGCTGGTTGTCGACGGCGACGATCAGATCCCCGGCTTTCAGACCCGCCAGTGCGGCAGGGCTGTTCGGCTCGATCGACTCGATCTTCGAGCTATCCGCGTCGAGCACGGCCACCGCCGCCAGTTGGATTCCGTGGCGCTGGCTGCTGCCCGCCTGCTCGGCGAGCAGACGGGACACGACCGCCAGCACCTTATCCACGGGAATCGCGAACCCGATCCCTTGCGCGCCTGCCCGAACCGCCACGTTCAGCCCGATCATTTCGCCGTCGATGTTCAGCAGCGGGCCGCCGGAATTTCCCGGATTGATGCTCGCGTCGGTCTGAATCAGGTCCTCGTAGTACTGCGCATCGCTTACCTGGACCGCGCGATGCAACGCACTGACGATCCCCTGCGTAATCGTGTTCTCGTATCCGTACGCGTTTCCGACGGCAATCACCGTTTCTCCGAGCATCAGGTCCTCGGAGCTTCCCAGCGTAATCACGGGCATGTCGCGAGCTGGATCGATCTTGATGATCGCCAGGTCGGTGGCCGGATCGTGGGCGACCAGCCTCGCCGTGTACTCGCGGCCGCCAACCGAAGTGACGAGGATCTCGCGGACCCCGCTGACAACATGGTGATTTGTGACAACGTAGCCGCGCGGATCGAGGACGACGCCGGTTCCCATGCCATTGACCCGGCGTGTTGGATCCACTGTCCCAGATTGCCCAGTCTCCTTAACCGTCTTTTCCCCTCGAATATTGACGATCGAAGGAGTTGCCGCTTGAATCGCGCGAACGATCGGCGTTTGGCGAAGCTCGGAGCCGATGCCGAATCGGACGCCGATTGCCAGCAGCCCGATCGCCAGTGCGAGGCTGGTTGCAGGATGTCGGGCAGTTCGCTGGCGGGGACGGCTTACTTCCATAGGAGTCAACTTCACGGCTGAGATGATTCGGAAATCTGGGCAATCCCCCCTGTGGTGCTGCCCTGGCCTGGCATGAATCGGCTGAAGCGAGACCGCTTCATGCATCAAGCCCACCGACCCGGCTTGTCTCCGCACCCCGCCCGGGCAAGGTTGTCGACAGCGAGGCCACGCGTCCGGCATCGATTCGCTGCGCCGGCGCAATAACTGTTGCCCTTGCTAAATCGGTTTCCTTTGATACATCCCTTCACCAGCTTGGTGTTCAATCCGCAAAGCCTGCCTAGTTTCGCTCAGAGGCTGTCGCCGTGACCTCCAGACCGGGTTCCGGCGTCGGCGGACATGCCACGCGCCCGGTCGCCATGCGAGGGCATGGGAACCGCACCAGCTGTGTAGCCACCTGGGTTCATCGGCAACGCGGCGACGGAATATTGAGAATAACCGCTATCGTCGGCCTAAACCGCGCACCCGGAAGAACCGTCCGATGTTCCCAGATTCCGCCGGGTTTCGGAGCCCACGCTACCCACGATTCAAGGTCCAATTCCCGGAGTGCGGCGCGCTGAAACAGGGGCCGATTCTTGCCCGGGGTCCGCCGTGGGCCGGTTGATCGCGGCGGGCGGGATGCCATCCGCTCCTGGCGGATCGGCCCGCCCGCCCCGCGGATGGCAAAGCTCCACGCGGAATCGCCCCTTCCGTCGTGCGTTGCCGTTTGCTCAAATGCAGTCGTTCTCCAGAGATCACACTCCCCGCTTGCCAACTCCGCCCCCGGTCCCGTTCGTTGGCGCCTTCTCTTGATCGTCTCTCAAGTCCACCCTGGTGCCGCCATGCTCCGCGATCTGCCGCTTGCTTCCGAGGCTGGGCCGATGCCCAGACTGCCCGCCGAACTGGCTGCCGAGGGACTCCGCCGCGCCAAGGCGATCGAGTGTTTCGACTTCGTCCCCAGTAACTGCTGCGTCGTCTACGCCGTCTTGTCGGCTCTGCCCCGCGCGCGGTTGTGCGAATGGGGCAGCGGCATGGGCGTGGTCACCGGCTTGGCGCAGACGCTGGGATTTGATGCCCGCGGGATTGAGATCGACCCCAGACTGGCCGCCGAGTCGCGCCGGCTACTGGCGGATTTCGGGCTGGCGCCGAAAATCACGACTGGTGACTATCTCCAGCTCAACTGCCCGGTCGACATCTACTTCACCTACTGTTGGCCGGGGCAGATGTCCCGCGTCGAAGAGCGATTTGCCGTCATTGCGCCGGATCACGCCCGGCTGCTGATCTGCCATGGCGCGGAGGATATCCGCTGCCGGGTGAAGGAGTAGCGGTCACTCCAGGAACGCTGATCCAAGACTGCCTCTCCGATTTAGCCCGGTGAGGGGAGGCTTCGACTGCCGCGCGCCGCCCCAAACGCGACCCGAAAGCAAGGACGGGTGACGCGGGTCGGCCTTGCTGACGCGGCGGGTTGGGTGTTTGGCCCATGGATCGTCCGGGCTAGCCCGCCAGGGAAGCGGTCTCTCCCTTTCTTGCCAGGCGGCGGAACCCCGGGTCGAGGTGCTTGTACTGCTCCTCGCCCTGTTGCGGTTTCAGCAGGTTGGAGATCAAGGTCTCGAAGACCAGGACGAGGAGCACTCCGGCGAGCAGCGTTTCCCAGAGGCTTTCGCCCTCGCGGAGCGTCTTGAACGTGCTCGACAGGTCCTCCGGGTCGTCGGCGAAAATGACCGGCGCGGGGGCCAGCGTCTTCTCCAGCTCGTCGCGGGCGAGCGTCTTCGAGTCGGCTTCATCCGGATCGAGGTTGACCGAGTACGGAATCGTCGATGGCCGGGCCGTGTCGAGCAACCGCAGCGTATAGATGCCCACGTCGTGCGTGTCCGGATAGGTGAATTTCTGC
>JAAYCB010000258.1 GCA_012744395.1 Pirellulaceae bacterium | reverse complement strand
CGTAGGCCTCGACCATCGCCGGAGTGACCCAGGTGTTGGCAATCCGCCCCGCGGCCGAGCCGCAACCGACCATCACGTCGCGAAACGCCCGGTCGCATGTCACCTCGAAACGCCCCTGGCGAATGGTCCGCCGCAGTCGGCGCGAGACATGAAATCGATCCAGCGGGAGGATTCCCCGCGGATCGGGCGACCACCAGGCCATCGGCGTCTCGTCGCCCATCGGCCACGGAAAAATCCCGTGACTGTAGGCGTCCAACAGCCACTCGGGCCGAAGCACGCCGCCTAGCGCCAGCAGGCCGTCCTTGTCGGACTCCTCGACCGGCGGAAAGACCAGGGATGGAGAAATCGACGTCGCCATGGTTTCATCGTAGCGAATCATGGGCTACGGCCAAAGCTGCGGTCGGCCCCCACTGGGTAGGGCCCCTGCGCGTTTCGAGCGTTCTTCTGTTAGAATTGCCGTTTTCCTTCACTCCAGGACCCTTCGGCCGGCATCGGCAACTCTCTCGACGCTCCCTCGGCGGAAGCATCATGATCCAACTGAAATCAGTGGCGATTGTCGGAGTCGGCCTGATCGGCGGATCGATCGGCTTAGCCCTACAGCACCACAAGATCGCCGAGCGAGTGATTGGCATTGGGCGCGACCGGTGCCGTCTCAGGAAGGCCTACGAAGTCGGGGCTGTCACCGAGACGGCCACGTGGGACGACGAGCTTGCCGGTGGACTGGCCGGAGCCGAATTTGTGGTTGTCTGCACACCGGTTGACTCGGTACCTGAACAGGTCCGCCAGGCAGCCCGGCACGCCCCGCGCGGCACGCTGATTACCGATATCGGCAGCACCAAGCGGACGATCGTCGAGGCCCTCGCCGGCCATCTGCCCAACGACTGCCGTTTCGTGGGCAGCCACCCACTGGCCGGGAGCGAAAAGACGGGTGTTCTCCACGCCGATCGATACCTGCTTGCGGGCAGGGTGGTGATCATCACGCCGACGCCGGACACGGCGCCGAGCGACGCGGATCGGGTTGCCGCATTCTGGCAGGCGCTCGGCGCGAAGGTGCTGAGCATGACGGCCGCCGAGCACGATCGGGCGGCGGCCCTGACCAGCCATCTGCCCCATGCCCTGGCGGTCGCCCTGGCCGCCGGTCTGCCCGACCAGATGCGCGATCTGGCCGGCAGCGGATTTCGCGACACCACCCGCGTGGCGGCCGGCGACCCGGAGATGTGGCGGCAGATTTTCATCGACAATCGTGAAGACTTGCTGGAGTCGATCGGGCTCTTCCGCGAGCTGTTGGACAGGCTCGCCGCGGCGATTGGCGAGGGTCACGAACTGGAATTGAAAGACTTGCTCACTCTAGCCAAGAAGAACCGCGATGCTCTGGGAAGTTGACATTTACCCCGCCAAAGGCCACCCCGACCTGATCGCCGAGCAGGCGGCCACGGATGCAGCCGATCTGGGCCTGGCTGAAAACCTCTCCATCTCGGCCGCCAGGGGGTACCTGATCCAGGGAGACCTCGCCCGCGGCCAGGTTGACCGCATCGCCGCTGAGCTGCTGGCCGATGGAATCGTCGAACGCACGGTGATCGCCCGCGTCGGAGCCGCCGCCTTGGCGGAGCCGCCGAACGCAGAGAAGCACCTTGTGCACGTGCTGCCCAAGCCGGGTGTGATGGATCCGGTGGCCGAAAGCGCGCTGGAGGCAATCGCCGATTTCGGGCTTCGAGCCGACGCCGTCCGCACGCTCAAAAAATACTGGATCGGCGATCTCGACGCCCAGCGCCTGGCCGCCTTGTGTTCGAAGATTCTGGCCAACGACGCCATCGAGCAGGTAATCATCGGTCCGCTCGGCTTCGACAAGCTCCGATTCGGCTCGCACTACGACTTCCACCTCGTCACCGTGCCAATCCGGGGGATGGACGACGAGGCCCTCGGTCGGCTGAGCATCGACGGCCAACTCTACCTCTCCCTGGTCGAGATGCGGACGATCCAGGCCCACTTCCGCACGCTCGGCCGCGACCCGACCGACGTGGAACTCGAGACGATCGCCCAGACATGGAGCGAGCATTGCAGCCACAAGACGCTCGCCGGGCGGATCGACTACGAAGACGAGAACGGCCAACGCCGCTTCGAGAACATGCTCAAGGAGACGATCTTCCGGGCCACCCGCCAGATCCGCAAAGCGGCTGGGAACGAAGACTGGTGCGTGAGCGTGTTTTCCGACAACGCGGGCGTCGTCCGCTTCGACGACCAGTACAACGTGGTCTTCAAGGTCGAGACGCACAACCACCCCTCGGCCCTCGAGCCCTACGGCGGGGCGAACACCGGCATCGGCGGCGTGATCCGCGACCCGATGGGCACGGGCATGGGGGCCAAGCCGATCTGCAACACGGATGTCTTCTGCTTCGCCCCGCCGGAGACGCCGGCCGACGAACTGCCGCCCGGCGTGCTGCACCCGCGGCGGGTGATGCGCGGCGTCGTCGCCGGGGTGCGCGATTACGGCAATCGGATGGGCATCCCCACGATCAACGGCGCGGTCTACTTCGACCCCCGCTACCTCGGCAACCCGCTCGTCTATTGCGGCAACGCGGGACTGATCCCCGCCGACAAGTCGTTCAAGTACCCCCAGCCCGGCGACCTGATCGTGGCCATCGGCGGGCGCACGGGGCGCGACGGAATCCACGGCGCCACGTTCAGCTCGGCCGAACTGACGAGCGAAAGCGAGACGCTCTCCGGCGGGGCCGTGCAAATCGGCAACGCGATCACCGAGAAGATGGTCCTCGACGTGCTCATCGCCGCGCGCGACCGCGGGCTCTACAGCGCGGTGACCGATTGCGGCGCCGGCGGCTTCTCCAGCGCCGTGGGCGAAATGGGCGAGAACATCGGCGCCGAGGTGAACCTGGAGACGGTCCCGCTCAAATACGACGGATTGAGCTACACCGAGATCTGGATTTCCGAGGCCCAGGAGCGAATGGTCCTGGCCGCGCCCGAAGACAAGTGGGAGGAATTGAAGGCCCTCTGCGACTCGGAAGACGTCGAAGCGACGGTGATCGGCCGCTTCGTGCCCACCGGTCGGCTCGTGCTCAAGTATCGCGGCCACGAGGTGGGCGACCTGGCCATGGAGTTTCTTCACGACGGCCGCCCAAAGATTGTCCGTCAGGCCGTCTATCGGCCCCAGCCGCCGGTCCGGCAAGCGCTGCCCGAGGAACACGACTGGGACTATACCGACCAGCTGAAGGACATCCTCGGTTCGCTCAACGTGGCCAGCAAGCACTGGATCATTCGCCAGTACGATCACGAGGTGCAGGGGGGCAGCGCGATCAAGCCGTTGGTGGGCGTGGAGAATGACGGGCCGAGCGACGCCTCGGTCATCCGCCCGCGGCTCGACAGCCGCCGCGGTCTGGTCTTCGCCTGCGGAATGAACCCCTGCTATGGCGACCTGGACACCTACTGGATGGCGGCCTCGGCGATCGACGAAGCGGTCCGCAACTGCGTGGCCGTGGGCGCCGACCCGCGGCGGATCGCGATCCTCGACAATTTCTGCTGGGGGGCGACGGATCGGCCCGAAACGCTCGGCTCGCTCGTCCGCGCCGCGCTGGCCTGCCACGACGTGGCCGTCGCGCTGGGAACGCCGTTCATCAGCGGCAAGGACAGTCTGTACAACGAGTTCCGCCCCGTCGGCGGTGCCGAGTCGATCTCCATCCCGCCTTCGCTGTTGATCAGCGCGATGGGCCAGGTCGATGATGCGGGCCGCTGCGTGACAATGGATTTGAAAGCGCCCGGCAATCTCCTCTACCAGGTCGGCGTGACGCGGGAGGAAATGGGTGGTTCGCACTTTGCGCTCACCCAGGGGCTCAGCGGCGGCCAGGTGCCCAAGGTCGACGCCACCATGGCGAAAGCGACGTTCATCGCGCTCTACAGAGCAATCGGCGCGGGGCTGGTTCGCGCGTGCCACGACCTGAGCGAGGGGGGGCTGGCCGTCGCCGCGGCGGAGATGGCCTTCGCCGGCGGCTGCGGCGCCCGACTGTCCCTGGCACAGGTGCCGCACGCCATCGAGCCTGACGAGGATTCCAGACAAGAGCTTGCCAGGCTCGCCGGCTCGCTACCCGGGGAGGAGATCCACCCTTTGGCAACGTATCCGGCGGCGACCGTGGCGCTGCTGTTCGCCGAGTCGAACACCCGATTTCTCTGCGAAGTGGCGGAAGAAGACGCCGGGGCCTTCGAAGCCGCCATGTTTGGCGTGCCCTGCGCGCGGGTGGGCGAAGTGACCGGCGCCGGCAAGCTCGAAATCCTCGGCCTCGCCCAGTCCATCGCCGACGCTGACTCCGGCCAGGGCTGCGAGATCGGCCAACCGATCGTCATCGAGGCTGAACTCGGCGAGTTGAAGCAGGCATGGCAGTCGCCGCTGGACTGGTAAGAAGAAATGTTCAAAGTTCTCCTGGCTCCCAAGTTCCAGCTTGGGAACGAGGCACGCTGTAAAGACTGAACCCCGAACCCTAATCCCGAACCCTCCCAATGGCTTCACCCAACGTGCTCATTCTCCGTGCCCCCGGCACCCAGTGCGACCAGGAGACGGCGTTCGCCTTCGAAAAGGCCGGCGGCACGGCGCACATACTGCACATCAACCGGCTCCTGGAGAGTCCATCGCGATTCGGACAATTCCAGATCCTCTGCGTGCCCGGCGGCTTCAGCTACGGCGACGACGTGGCGGCTGGGCGAATTCTCGCCAACCAGATCCAGCACCATCTGGCCGGGCATCTGGCGGAATTCACGGCCGCTGAGAAACTGATTCTGGGGATCTGCAACGGTTTCCAGGTGCTGCTGAAGTCCGGCATTCTGCTTCCGCCCGAGGCGGAGCGCGGGCCGGCGGCGACGCTCACGTGGAACGACTCCGGGCGGTTCGAGGACCGTTGGGTGAAGCTGTCCGTTGACAGCCGGGCTTCCGTGCTTCTTGCCGGCATCGAGTCGATGTACCTGCCGATCGCCCACGCCGAGGGCAAGTTCGTCCCTCGCGACGAGGCCACCTGCCGGCAACTGGCCGCCGCGGGCCAACTCCCCTTGCGTTACCGGCCGCTGGCCGACGGCGACGATCTGCCGCTGGATGGGCCCGTGCCGTTCCCGGACAACCCGAACGGATCGGTGGCCAACACGGCCGGCGCCTGCGATCCGACCGGCCGCATTCTCGGGCTGATGCCCCACCCGGAACGGCATATCGACCGGACCCACCATCCGCGTTGGACTCGCGGCGAGGGCGGACCGGTGGGCGATGGCCTGAAGGTGTTTGAAAACGCGATCGCGTATTTCGCGTAGGTTTCCGGCAGGTGGGCGGGCAAATAGCGTAATCAGGCTTGACTGGAAAGCGTTGAAGAGCAGTCCCTTGTGCGCATCCATGTTGCTCCCGCGAGCTGGAAGGATTGGCGCCTCTGCCTTCAACGCTGAACGACAACCTCGTAGAAGCGTTCACGGTTCGCCGCGTGCGTTCAGTTGAGACCATGCAAGTCGGTCGCGGCGAAGGAGGCTACTCTGATACTACGTGTAACGCGAATGGATTGGCGTTGAAGCGGAGCGCACGTGATCTCGATTTTGCCAGACACTTCTTTCTTCGCTACCATCGAGACGGCGCGGCAGAAGTGGATCATATTGACATTGAGACGGAAGGGGGCGGGTACGTCATCTTCTCCGTTGAAGAATCCGTACCGCCAGTCTCTTCGGAGGAGGCGAAACGTCGACTTGATATCTAACCAGAGGACACGACACATACCAACCCGTCAGAAGCATGCTGCTGAGGGTGGGAGGAATCACGCGCGTGTCAGTGCCCTTTGTTGGGGGAGGACCCGCATCTGCGCGACCGTCTGTTCAACGCGTGCGCTGAGCCGGTAGCACGTGACATAGGCCGAATTTACGACGCTTAGGGCAATCTCTCGCGGGTGCAGGACCCCGCGCTGAGAAACGTCACCTACGACGCCCTCCGCCGCGCGACCAAAACGATGGTCGACCCGATCAACGGGAACGACGGCACCGGCAGCGTCGTGCTCAACGCGGCCGGACTCGGCGACCCGTGGAGAGTAGCAGATCAGGCCAACGGGCAGAAGTCTCAGCGGCGGTTGGTCTCCTCAACCCGCTCACCGAGCTGCATTTCGGAAAACCCCAGGCGCGCAAAAAAAAGCCCCCGGAAAGCTCGTGTCCCAGGGGGGCGAAGGACACGGGAACTTTTCCGGGAGCGATTGGATGGCTCGCGACGGAACCACCGTCGGCACGAGGCCTCGGGTGTTTACCCCGATCGGCCTCACTCAACTCGAAGCGCTAGTCCGCTTCAGCATCCGTGCCCGCGGCGTGCGCTTCGCGGTCCGCAGAGACATCCGCGCTGCGGCATGTCTCCCGTGCAGGACCTTGATGCGCGGGGAGCCTCGCGGCGTCCCCACCGTTCCTCCTTGAACGGCCTCATGAATCACTCATGAGGCGGGCAGAATACGGCGAATTCCGAAATGGGTCAAGGCCGACTTTGGAGAGATTTTCGGAAATTTTTCCCGATCGCCGCAAGTGCTTCAAACGCCACACGTTTGCGGCGGCGGACCGACAAGATTCAGGGTTCAGAACTCAAGGTTCAAAATCCCGGCTCTCCCAGTTGCCGGCGCGAAGTCCGGAATACTCCGCTGTTTTGGAGTGCGGCGGCTCGTCGCCGCTTTGCGGCCCGAAGCGGCGATCCGTCGCCGTACTCCACAGGGAGGCTCCGCCGCCCGCCCTCTTAAGACCCGCCGCCCGCCAGGTATCCCCGCGCTACCGCCTCGTCGATGATTCGCCTTGCGTAGTCCCACAACCGGGGAGCGCCCTCGGCGATGTGCTGGTTGCGGGCGACAACCTGCCGGGCCGTGATCCCGTGCGCCAGCCAGGCCTTTCCTTGCGTGTGGTAGTTGTGAAGGATCGGCTGGAGGCGGTCGAGGGCCGCGGCGAACCGGGCCTCGGGCGATCGCCGGGCCTCGAACTCTTCCCAGAGGTCTCGAAAGGCCGCAGCCTGCCCGTTCGGAAGCAGTCCGAAAATCCGCTCGGCGGCCGCCCGCTCGCGCTGCTCCTTGTCTTGCGCGCCCACCTCGTCATAGGCGAACGTGTCGCCCGCGTCGATCTCCACGACGTCGTGGATCAGCAACATCTTCAGCGCCTTGAGCAAGTCGATGCCCGGATCGGCGGAGTGTTCGGCCAAGACGACCGCCATCACCGCGATGTGCCAGGAGTGTTCCGCGTCGTTCTCGCGCCGCGAACCATCGGTGAGCCATGTTTGCCGCAGCACCGTCTTGAGCCGGTCAAGTTCCAGAAGAAAATCAAGCTGACGTTCCACGCGTTGCTCGGAATCCAACTTCTTCGTCCTCCCTCGGCGGAATTTCGCAGAAAAACGTGTTTCTGAACGATTTGAGGCGATCTTTACCGATCGATGCCCCTATCGTGCCTGATCCGGCGGGCTGAGACAACCGGTCGGGCCCAGCTTGCGCGGACCTTCCGGCCCGTGGCGGATCGCACGCAAGGCAAGTCCGCGCGGCCGCGCAGTGAATCACAACGGTTGCTTGCGATCCCCCCGGAATGCAAGCGGGGCAAGAAAACGCGGAAATCGCCCCGCTCTTGCGTTTCGTGATCGCTTGAGGCGGTGGGGCCCGCCGATGTATAACCAAGCCAAGCAGCGGTGTTGCGTTGGCAATCCTTCCTGGGGACTGTTCCGGTTCTTGTGGCAAGCTTCGCCGCGCGACGACTGCCAAGGCGCAATCGCCGCGTAACAGGCCCCTCTTCCTCGGGCAGCGGCGGAACCCAAGCGCAGCAGCGCCCGGCATGCCAAGAAGACTTCCACCCTCCCAAAGCCGAAAGCCAGACCATGACGGAATATGTCGTACCCTCGATCCTTATGGCCCTCGGACTGGTGATCCTCACCGGCGGCGGCGAGGTGCTCGTCCGCGGCGCATCGCGATTGGCGGTCGCCGCCCGCATCTCGCCGCTGGTTGTCGGGCTGACGGTCGTCGCCTACGGCACCAGTTCCCCGGAACTGGCGGTCGCCATCCAGGCGAGCCTTGCCGGCCAGGCTGACATCGCCGTCGGCAACGTTGTCGGCAGCAACATCTGCAACGTCTTGCTGGTCCTGGGTTTGTCGGCCCTGGTTGCCCCGCTGGTCGTGGCCAGCCAACTGATCCGATTCGACGT